>NZ_JBFANM010000039.1:0-115859 GCF_040674815.1 Nonomuraea sp. NPDC049709 | reverse complement strand
TCGCGTGAACGGCGCTCGCGGCGCGTGCCGCGAGCGCCGGGCATCTGTCACATTCCTCCGCTCCCGTCCGTCATGGCAGTGACCCATGAAACCGGGACCCTTCGGAGGACACGATGGAACCACGTATGAAGCACCCCGCCTTCGTCCTGCCCGACGCCGTGCAGGCCCTGAATGCGCTCGGCAAGAGCATCGCCACCGGCGGGGTGTCCAAGCAGCTCCTCGACCTGGTCTACCTGCGCGCGAGCCAGATCAACGGCTGCAGCGTCTGCCTGGAGATGCACGGCAGTGACCTGAAGAAGAACGGCGAGAGCGACGAGCGGATCTGGACGGTGGCGGGCTGGCGCGACGCCCCCTACTTCACCGACGCCGAGCGCGCCGCGCTCGCCCTGACCGAGGCGGTCACCCGGCTCAGCGACCGGTCGGACCCGGTGCCCGACGAGGTGTGGGACGAGGCCGCCGACCACTTCAGCGAGACCGAGCTGGCCGCGCTGCTCCTGGGCATCGGCACCATCAACATCTGGAACCGGCTCAACGCCGCCACCCGCCAGGTGGCCGGCGCCTGGAAGGGCTGAGCCTCAGCCGGCGGACAGGATCAGGCCGCTCGTCGGCACGCCGGTCCCGGCCGTCACGAGGACGTTCGTGACGGCCGGGACCTGGTTGGCGGCGGTGCCCCTGATCTGCCGGACGGCTTCCGCTATGCCGTTCATGCCATGGATGTACGCCTCCCCGAGCTGCCCGCCGTGCGGGTTGACCGGGAGGCGGCCGTCCAGTTCGATCCCCCCGTCCTGGAGGAAGCCCGGCGCCTCCCCGCGCCCGCAGAAGCCGAGCTCCTCGAGCTGCGTCAGGACGAACGGGGTGAAGTGGTCGTACAGGATGGCCGTCTGGATATCCGCGGGCGACAGACCGGACGTCTCCCAGAGCCGGCGGCCGACGACGGATATCTCGGGCAGGCCGCTCATGTCATCGCGGTAGTAGCTGGTCATCATCATCTGGCCGGCGCCCGCGCCCTGGGCCGCCGCCGTGATCACCGCGGGGGACCTGCGCAGGTCGCGGGCCCGCTCGGCGGACGTCACGACCAGGGCCACCGCCCCGTCGCTCTCCTGGCAGCAGTCGAGCAGGTGCAGCGGCTCCACGATCCACCGGGACGCCTGGTGCTCCTCCAGCGTGATGGGACGCCGGTGGAACCAGGCGGCCGGGTTCGTGGCCGCGTGCCTGCGCATGGCCACCGCCACCCGGCCGAAGTCCTGCGAGGTGGCGTCGTACGCGTGCATGTAGCGCCGCGCGAACATGGCCACCCAGGCCGCCGGCGTCATCAGCCCGAACGGCACGTGCCAGCTCATCTCCAGCCCCTGGGAGGTCGGCTGGCCGGTCAGCCCCGCGTTGGGCTGGCCGAAGCGGCGACCCGAGCGCTCGTTGAACGCGCGGTAGCAGACCACCGTGGTGGCCATGCCCGTGGCCACGGCCATGGCCGCGTGCGCGACGGTGCCGCAGGCCGCGCCGCCGCCGTACTCGACGCGGGAGAAGAAGGTCAGATCGCCGATGCCTGTCTCCCTGGCCACGGCGATCTCCTGGTTGGCGTCCTGGCTGTAGGTGACCAGGCCGTCCACGTCGCCGGGCGACAGGCCCGCGTCGTCGAGCGCCGCCAGCACGGCTTCGGCGGCGAGGCGCAGCTCCGAGCGCCCCGACTCCTTGCTGAACTCGGTGGCGCCGATGCCCGCGATGGCCGTACGTGACCGCACTACCCCTCCCCATTGGTGAACGTGACGGTTCCGGTGGCGTGGTCGCCGAGGCTCACCCGGCCGCGTACCTCGACCGTGAGCCGGTCGCCCGCACGGGCCACGAGCGTGCCGGAGAAGGTGAGGCGGTCGCCCGCGTACGCGGGCACGCCCAGCTTGACGTCGATGCTCCTGATGACGGCCCCTGGGCCCGCCCAGTCGGTGACGTAGCGCTCGACCAGGCCCATGGTGGTCAGGATGTTGAGGAAGATGTCCTTCGAGCCCTGGGCGCGGGCGAGGGCCGTGTCGTGGTGCACCGGGGTGAAGTCCATGGTGGCCAGGGCCGTGGAGACGACCACGGTGGGCGTCAGGTCGATGGACAGCTCGGGCAGCGTGGTCCCGATCATGACGCCTCCGGCGCCCACATGGGCAGGACGAGCCGGTCGTCCATGGCCCGGTACGTCACCCGCAGCGGCATGCCGATCTCCACTTCCTCGACGGGGCAGTCCACGACGTTGCCCACGACCCGTACTCCTTCGGGCAGCTCCACCACGCCCACCACGAACGGGGTCTCGCGTCCCGGCACGGGCGGGTGGTGGTGCACGACGTAGCTGTAGAGGGTTCCCGTGCCGCTCGCGACCGTGTGGGCCCGGTTGGCCGAGCGGCAGTGCGGGCACAGCGGGCCGGGCGGGTGGCGCAGCTCGCCGCAGTCGGCGCACGACTGGATGCGCAGCTCGCCCCGCTTGACGCCCTCCCAGAAGAAGGCCGTGTCCTGGTTGATCGCCGGTTGCAGCGGGTACGGCGGGAGCTTGGCGGTCTCCGGTGGGCGAAATTTCAGGACCCGGAACAGCATCTCGGCGACCGGCTCGTCGTCCTCGCTGTACCAGGTGACGTTCCACGTCGCGAAGAAGCCCACGCCGAGAGCCGTCCGCTTCGGGCCCGCCAGGTCGGAGAACCTCGTGGCCGGGGTGAGGCGCTCGCCGATCCGGACGTAGCGGTGGTAGGTCTGCTCGCAGTTCGTCGCCACCACGCCGGTGTAGCCGCTGTCGTTGAGCGCGGCCATCAGGTCGTCGACCGGCGAGCGCTCCTTGCCGGGCTGGGTACGCGGGCCCTGCATGGTCCACACCTGCGCCATCGCGGGCGGGGCGACGCCCTGTTCGAGGTAGGCCGGGTTCGTGTCGCCCATGGCGGCCAGCCAGTGGCGGATCATGGGCGCGTTCACCGGGTCGGCGGCCGGGGCGCCGCGCACCTCGCCCAGCGCCACCTGCTTGGCCGCGAGCTCGCGCAGCTCCTCGTCCGTCATCGCGCGCCCGCCCGTCATCTCCGCGTCCGTCATCGTGGGGGCCTCGGGAGGCTCAGGCCGAGCATGGCGATCAGCTCCCGCTGCACCTCGTTCACCCCGCCGCCGAACGTCAGCACCACCGCCCCCTTCACCCCGTGGTCGACGCGTTCGAGCAGCTCGGCCGTCTCCGGGTCCGACGGGTCGCCGTACCTGGCCAGGGTGTCGCCGACGATCCGGCCGATCTCCTGCATGCGCTCGGAGCCGTAGATCTTGGTGGCCGACGCGTCGGGGGCGCCCAGCCAGCCGAGGTCCATGTTGGCCGCGACCTGCCAGTTGAGCAGCTCGTTGGTGCGGAAGGCGGCCCACACCCTGGCCAGCGCCCGCCGTACGTCGGGGTTGCCGTCCAGGCCCGTGCGGCGGGCCCATGCCAGGAAGCGGTCGTAGGTCTGGCCGAGGTTGCCGGCCGGGCCGAGCGTGACCCGTTCGTGGTTGAGCTGGTTGACGATCAGGTCCCAGCCCCGGTCGACCTCGCCGACCACCATGTCCGCCGCGACGCGTACGTCGGAGTAGTAGGTGGCGTTGGTGTGGTGGCGGCCGTCCATGGTCACGATCGGGGTCCACGAGAAGCCGGGGTCGTCCGTGGAGGCGATCATCATGGTGATGCCCTTGTGCTTCTTGGCCGTGGGGTTGGTGCGGGCGGCCAGCCAGATGTACTGGGCGTAGTGGGCGCCGCTGGTGAAGATCTTCTGGCCGTTGACGACGTAGTGGTCGCCGTCGAGCACCGCCGTCGTCCGCAGCGAGGCCAGGTCGGTGCCCGCCTCGGGCTCGCTGTAGCCGATCGCGAAGTGGCACTCCCCGGCGAGGATGCGCGGCAGGAACCGGTCCTTCTGCTCCTGGGTGCCGTACTGCATGAGCGTGGGCCCGACGGTCTGCACGGTGATGATGGGGTACGGCACTCCGGCGCGGGCTATCTCGTTGGCGAAGATCTGCTGCTCCAGGGGGCCGTAGCCGCCTCCGCCGTACTCCTTGGGCCAGCCGAGGCCCAGCTTGCCGTCGCGGCCGAGGCGGCGGCAGTGCTCCATGTACGCCTCGCCGAACGGGTCCTGGGCGATCTTCGCGCGGTCCTCGGCGGTGAGGCAGCCGCGGAAGTACTCGCGCAGCTCGTCGCGGAGGCTGCGCTGCTCGGGAGTCAGGTCGATGAGCATCAGACGAGCGCTCCGATCAGGTCGAGCTGGGCGTCGGCGCCGCCGAGCAGGTGGGACAGGTGCTTGGCCTGGGCGAAGTAGCGGTGCAGCGGGTAGGTCACGTCGAGCCCGAGGCCGCCGTGCAGGTGCTGGCAGGTGTAGAGGGCCTTGACCGCCTCACCGACGTGGTACGCGGCCAGCGCCAGGTCCTGCTCGGCCGGCAGCCCCTCGCCCAGCCGCCAGACCGCCGACCACATGGCGACGTCCAGCGCCCGGCCGGCGATGTAGACGTCGGCGATCTGCATCGTCACCGCCTGGAACTCGGCCAGCGCCCGGCCGAACTGCCGGCGCTGCCTTATGTAGCCGGTGGTCAGCTCCAGCGCCCCCGCCAGGACGCCGCTGGCCTGGGCGGCGACGGCGGCGGTGAAGATCCGCCGCGCGTCCTCGACCGCCTCGGGCCCCGCCACGTGCTCGGCCGGGGTGTCGTCGAGCACGATCGTGGCGGCGGGCTCCCCCGTGGACGCGAACTCGGCCGTCGTGGCCGGCGACGCCACCAGGAACAGGCCCTCGTCGGCGGTGACCAGCGCCACCGCCCCGGGATGCGGCACCGACACCTTCCGCCCGTTCAGCACCCACCCACCCCCGGCAGAGTCGGGGCGGTCGGCCGTCGCGGGCGGTCCTGCCAGGCGGGCGGCGGTCGCGGGCGCGTCGGCCAGGCGGGCGGTGGTGGTAGGCGGGTCGGCGAGGTCGTGGCCGGGCTCGCGGAGGGCGAGGGTCACCCGTCCCGTGGTGCGCCGCTGCTGGTCGGGGCTGCCGTGCCGGGCCAGGGCGAGCGTGCCCGCCAGCGTCGGCAGCGCCGGCACCGGCGCCGCCCGGGCGCCGACCTCCCGCAGCACCACGGCCATCTCCACCGGCCCGAGCCCGGCGCCGCCCGCGTCCTCCGGAACGCAGACGCCCATCAGCCCGGCCTGCCACAGCCGCTCCTCGTCCCCTTCTCTGGCCAGGACCTCGGCCGCGAGCTTCTTCAGATCCTGCTGGGTTTCGTCCAGGTTGAAATCCACTACGTCTCCAAGAGGTGTTGCCTGCCGTGCCGTACGAACTCCTCCTCGATGCCCTTGACGTCCGCCTCGGTCAGCGGCCGGAGCCCGCCGGGGGCGCGCCACCAGACCGGGTCGGCGGCGCGCCACGCCTCGCGGGCGAGGTGCCGCTTGATGACCTTGTGCGAAGGCGTCAGGGGTAACTCCCGACAAATGCGGATATAGCGGGGTAACGACTTGGCACCCAGATCGCGCCGGCCGGCCAGGAACCCGTCGAACGCCGCCGCGTCGAAGGCCCCCTCCAGCACGAGCGCCGCCATGACCTGGTCACCGGCCGCCGGATCCGGCACCGGGTACACCGCCGCCTCCACCACCCCGCCGAACTCCCGCAGCGCGGCCTCGATGGGCGCGACCGCCAGGTTCTCACCGTCCACCCGCAGCCGCTCGGTCCCCCGCCCGGCGAAGAACACGTAGCCGGCCGGGTCGGCGTAGGCCAGGTCGCCCGACCAGAACGCGCCCTGCCTGATCCGCTCGGCGTCCGCCTCCGGGTCGTTGTAGTAGCCCTCGAACAGCCCGAGCCCGGCCGTGTTGACCAGCTCGCCGACGGCCTCCTCCGGGTTGAGCAGCCGGCCGTCCTCGATCACGCCCGGCGGGCAGGACAGGCCGGTGAAGGGGTCGAGGATCCGTACGCCGTCGGGCAGGCGGCCGAGGCACCCGGGGGGACCCGAGGGGTCGGGCGTGAGCGAGATGGCCGTCTCGGTGGACCCGAAGGCGTCGATGACCAGGCACCCGAACCGCTCCCCGAACCTTCTGACGGCCACCGCGCTCCCCTCGTTCCCGAACGCGATCTTGAGCGGGTTGGCGGCGTCGTCGGGACGTTCCGGGGTGGCCAGGACGTAGGAGAGGGCCTTGCCGACGTAGTGGAGGTACGTGCAGCCGTATCGCCTGATGTCGGGCAGCAGCCCCGAGGCCGAGAACCGCCGCCGCAACACCAGCGCGGCTCCCGACGCCACGGCCGGGGCGTAGGCGGCCATCAGGGCGCCGGAGTGGAACAGCGGCATCGAGCAGTAGACGACGTCGTCCGGGGCCAGCATCGCCGCCAGGCTCACGCCGGGGACGGCGAGCTTGCGCTGCGTGACGCGTACGGCGCGGGGGCGGCCGGAGGTGCCCGAGGTGAAGATCAGCATCACCAGGTCACCGGGATCGGCGGCACCATACACGGGAGCGTCGGATGCCGGCTCGACGGCGAGCGGCAGCGCCGGCACCCCGAGGTCCTCCGACACCTGCCGGGCCACCTCGGCGAGGCCATCACCTGCCAGGAGGAGATCCACGTCCGTCGCGCGGGCGTCGCGGGCCAGCTCCTCGACCCCCCGCGTGGGGTTCAGCGCGACGACCACGTGCCCGGCCAGCGCCGCCCCGCCGACCAGGAAGACCAGCTCGGGAACGTTCTCGCAGAGCACCCCGACGTGCAGGCCGGTCCCGCGCGCGGACAGCCACGCCCCGGCGGCCCGGCAGGCGGCCACGTGCTCCCGCCACGACCACACCCTGTCCTCGAACACCAGTCCGGGCCGGTCGTCCTCGGCCCGGGCGAGCAACAGGGAGCCGAGCGTGTCCGCGGTCATCGCTCCTCCAGCAAGCGCTAGGTAAGCCGAATCGCAAACTAGAACAGATTCTAATATCTGTCCAGAACCCGGCCCGGTCAACAAGTCGCGACATGTGCCCGTAACGCCAAAGACATGGGCCTATACGGCTTGTTTGTGACCCGCGAGTAACAAGCCGCGTAATCGAGAAATCAGATAACGTGTTCTTATGCGTACCACGGACGCGTCGACCGCAGCACCCTCCAGCGACACCGAGGGGACCATGGAGAGCCACCCCACCACGGGCGGGCACAGCGTCCGAACTCGCAGCCAGCACCAACGCCGCAAGCGCATCGTCCAGGCCGCCGCCGCGCTGGCCTCGCGCGGCGGGGTCGAGGCCATGCAGATGCGCACGGTGGCCGAGCGCGCGGGCGTGGCGCTTGGCACGCTCTATCGATACTTTCCCTCCAAGATGGACCTCGTCGTGGCCGTGGTCGGCGAGGAGATCGACCTGCTGGAGAGCAGCATCGAGCGCCGGCCGCCCGGGGCCTCCACCCCGTCGAGCCGCGCGGTCGACGTGCTGATGCGGGCCACCCGGGGGCTGATGCGCGAGCCGGAGCTGGCCGACGCGCTCATCCGGTCGCTGATCATGGCCGAGGTCCAGACCCCGTTCGGCGACCGTATGACGGGGCTGCTGCTGCGCGTCTCGGCCAGCGGGCTGACGCTGGAGCAGGCCAGCGAGGAGCAGATCGACCTCGCGGGGTCGCTGGCGAGCGTGTGGGTCCAGGAGTTGCTGGAGATGTTGCGCGGGCGGCGTACGTACGACCAGATCCAGCGGCGCATCGAGACCGCCGCCGCGCGGCTGCTCGCCGACATCTGACGGCCTGATCTTTACGCCTCTTGGCCGTCGGCCCACTCGCGGGCCGGGCCCCGGGCGAGCAGGCTGGACCACATGAAGATGAGAGCGATCAGCCAGGACGCCCTGGGCGGCCCGGACGTGCTGAAGACGGTCGAGGTGGACAAGCCGGTGCCCGGCCCGACCGAGGTGCTGGTGCGGGTGGAGGCCGCCGGGCTCAACCCCACTGACTGGAAGACCCGCGCGACCGGCGGCCTCCTGCGCATGGCGCCGCCGTTCGTGCTGGGCTACGACGTCTCGGGCGTGGTCGAGGGCTCCGGCGTCGGGCAGGCGCTCTACAAGCCGGGCGACGAGGTGTTCGGCATGCTGCGCTACCCGCAGGGCCACGGCGCCTTCGCCGAATACGTGACCGCCCCCTCGCGGCACTTCGTCCGCAAGCCCGAGAGCGTCGACCACGTCCAGGCGGCCGCGCTCCCGCTCGCCGCGCTGACCGCCTGGCAGGCGCTCGTGGACGTCGCCGGCCTGAGAGCGGGCCGGCGGGTGCTGATCCACGCCGCCGCCGGCGGGGTCGGCCACCTGGCGGTGCAGATCGCCAAGGCGCGGGGCGCCTACGTGATCGGCACCGCCAGCGCCGCCAAGCACGACTTCCTGCGCGGGCTGGGCGCCGACGAGCTGGTCGACTACCGCACGGCGGACTTCGCCGAGGTCGTACGGGACGTGGACGTGGTGCTGGAGACCATCGGCGGCGACTACGGGACACGCTCGCTGCGCACCATGCGCGAGGGCGGCACGATCGTCTCGCTCGCCCTGAGCCTGCTCGACCCCGGCCTGCACGCGCGGGCGGCCGAGCTGGGCATCCGGTCGGAGGCCATCCTGGTCGAGCCGGACCAGGCCGCGATGCGGGCGCTGGCGGCCCTGGTCGAGGCGGGCCGGCTGCGGGCGGAGATCGCCGCCGCCCTGCCGCTGGCGGAGGCGGCCAAGGCGCACGAGCTGGGCGAGACCAACCGGACCACGGGCAAGATCGTCCTCACCGTCCCGCACTGAGCAGGCGTTTCATGAATGGGGAGTCAAGGGAAACGCACTAATTGCCGGGGCCGGGGGAAAAACTCGTCGATCTGTCGGTGGCGGCGTCTATACAGGGAGGTATGACCGACAAGCCGATTAATGAGGACTTCCTCCGGCTGGCTGATCCGATGCGGCGGGAGCTGCTGGCGCACTGCTACCGCATGATGGGTTCGGTGCACGATGCCGAGGACCTCGTGCAGGAGACCTATCTGCGCGCGTGGCGGGCGTACGACAACTTCGAGGGGCGTTCGTCCCTGCGTACGTGGCTCTACCGCATCGCCACCACCACGTGCCTGACCGCGCTCGACAACCGCTCCCGGCGGCCGCTGCCGACGGGGCTCGGCGCGCCGAGCATCGAGGCGAGCGCACCCCTGGTGCAGGACCACGAGGTGCCCTGGCTGGAGCCGATGCCCGACGCCATGGCGGGTGCGGGCGGCGACGACCCGGCCACGATCGTGACCTCGCGTGAGAGCATCAGGCTCGCGCTGATCGCCGCGCTGCAGCACCTGCCGCCCCGGCAGCGCGCGGTGCTGATCCTGCGCGACGTGCTCAAGTGGAAGGCCGCCGAGGTGGCCGAGGCGGTCGGCACCTCCACGGCGGCGGTCAACAGCATCCTCCAGCGGGCCCGGGCCCAGCTCAACGAGGTCTCGCCGAGCCTGGACGACCCGGTGGAGCCGCTGACCCAGGAGCAGCGGGCCCAGCTCGACCGATACGTCGCGGCGTTCGAGAACTACGATATCGACAGCCTGGTCGACCTGTTCACCAAGGACGCGGTCTGGGAGATGCCGCCGTTCGTCGGGTGGTACCAGGGGCCGGAGACGATCGCCGAGCTCGTCCGTACGCAGTGCCCCGCCAAGGCGGCCGGCGACCTCAAGCTGGTGCCGATCGCGGCCAACGGCCAGCCGGCCTACGCCCTCTATCACCGCCAGGACGGCGTGTACGGGCAGTTCGCGATCATGGTGGTGACGTTCTCCGGCGATCGGCTCGGCCACGTCGGCATGTTCTTCGAGGAGTCGCTGTTCGAGACGTTCGGGCTGCCCGCGAAGTGGGAGGGTTCCGAAACAAAGTAGAACGCGTTACAGTCGCGCCAGAGTATCGTTCTGGAGGCGGCAATGGACACCCCTGTGATCGTCGAGGCCGTTCGCACGCCCATCGGCAAGCGGGCGGGATGGCTGTCAGAGCTGAAACCGCAACAGGTTCTGGCCGGCGCGCTGAACGGGCTCGTCGAGCGGTCGGGCATCGATCCGGCGATCGTGGAGCAGGTGTTCGCCGGGTGCGTGACCCAGGCCGGGGAGCAGGGCGGGCACGTCGGGCGCCACTCGTGGCTGTACGCCGGGCTGCCGTACCGGACGGGCGTCACCACCGTGGACGCCCAGTGCGGCTCCTCGCAGCAGGCGGTGCACCTGGCGGCCGCGATGATCGGCGCGGGCGCGATCGAGGTCGGCATCGGGTGCGGCGTCGAGGTCATGAGCCGCGCGCCGCTGGGCAGCAACGTGCTGCCCGCCCGGCCCAGGCCGGACGACTGGAGCATCGACCTGCCCGACCAGTTCACCGCCGCCGAGCGGATCGCGCGGCGGCGCGGGCTCACCCGCGAGCGGCTCGACTGGTTCGGGGCGCGCTCGCAGCGGCTGGCGGCCAAGGCGTGGGCGGACGGGCGGTTCGAGCGGGAGATCGTGCCCGTCGGGGACGTACGCAGGGACCAGGGGTTGCGCGAGACCACCGTCGAGGGCCTGGCCAAGCTCAAGCCGGTGCTGGAGGACGGGCTGCACACCGCCGGCACCTCCTCCCAGATCTCCGACGGCGCCGCCGCCGTGCTGGTCATGAGCGAGCGGGCGGCGCGGCGGCACGGGCTGCGGCCCCGGGCCCGGATCCTGGCGCAGGCGCTGGTCGGGGCGGAGCCGTACTACCACCTGGACGGGCCCGTGGAGGCCACGGCCAAGGTGCTGGCGACGTCCGGGATGACGATGGGCGACCTCGACCGGTTCGAGGTGAACGAGGCGTTCGCCTCGGTCGTCCTGTCGTGGGCGAGCGTGCACGAGCCCGACCTCGACCGGGTCAACGTCAACGGCGGCGCGATCGCGCTCGGCCATCCCGTCGGCGCCACGGGCGCGCGGCTGATCACCACGGCGTTGCACGAGCTGGAGCGGTCGGACTCGGCGACCGCGCTGGTCACGATGTGCGCGGGCGGGGCGCTGTCGACGGCGACGATCCTGGAGCGGATCGGCTGACCGCGGCCTGTCCAGCAAGATCGAACACGCGAATCGGGGGAACATGAAGACCAGGCGCAGGCCGTATGCCGAACAGCGGCCGCAGGATCTCGGCGGCGGGGTGTGGAGCGTGCCGGTGCCGATCCCCGGCAACCCGCTCGGTTACACCCTCGTCTACGCCGTCGAGTCGCCCAAGGGCCACGTGCTGGTCGACGCCGGGTGGAACCACCCCGACGCATGGGACGCGCTCAGCGGCGGCCTGGCGGCGCTCGGGATCGACGTGACCACGGTGAGCGGGGTGGTCGTCACCCATTTCCATCCCGACCACGCCGGGCTCGCCGGTCAGGTCAGGGAGGCCTCCGGCGGCTGGATCGCCATGCACGAGAACGACGCGGCCCTAGTCAGGCTCATGACCGAGTTCGCGGCCGGCGAGCACGACGCCTTCCAGACCGACATGCTCAGGCGGGCGGGAGCCGACCCCGGCGAGGCCAGGCAGGCGATGGGCGGCCGTCCCACCCCGCCCGCGCTGCCCGACCGCGAGCTGCGCGACGGCGACCTGGTGGACCTGCCGGGCCGCAAGCTGCGCGCCGTGCACACCCCCGGTCACACGCCGGGGCACATCTGCCTGCACCTGGAGGACGCCGACCGGCTGTTCACCGGCGACCACGTCCTGCCCGACATCACCCCGCACATCGGGATCTACCCCTATGACCGGGACGACGTCGATCCCCTGAGCGACTTCCTGGAGTCGCTGGACCGCGTCAGCGACCTCGGCTCCCTCGACGCCCTGCCCGCCCATGAATGGATATTTCCCGATGTAGCCGCGCGAGCCGCCCAGATCCGACACCATCACGAGGAGAAGCTCGAACGGCTGCGCGCCCTCCTGGCCGAGCGGCCGCAACCGCTGACCATCTGGGAGGCCGCCGCGATGATGACCTGGAACAAGCCGTGGGACGAGCTGGCCCCCATGCTGAGAGGCATGGCGGCCGGTGAGGCCGCCGCCCATTTGCGCACGTTGGAGGCCAGAGGGCAGATCCGCCGCCTGGCCGGTGTCGAACCGGTCCGCTTCCACGCCCTAGACTCCTAGACATCCGATGTCTAGGGAGAAAAGTGTGGCGGTCACCGACGCGGCCATCGACAAGATCAAGCAGATGATCGTCTCGGGCGAGCTGGCCCCCGGCGACCGGCTGCCGAAGGAGGCCGACCTCGCCGAGCGGCTCGGCCTGTCCCGCAACTCGCTGCGCGAGGCCGTGCGCGCGCTGTCGCTGATCAACGTGCTCGACGTGCGGCAGGGCGACGGCACCTACGTCACCAGCCTGGAGCCCCGCCTGCTGCTGGACACCATGTCGTTCGTGCTCGACCTGCACCGCGACGACACGGTGCTGCAGTTCTTCGAGGTCCGGCGGATCCTCGAGCCGGCCGCCACGGCGATGGCGACCGAGCAGATGAGCGAGGCCGACATCGAGGAGCTGCGGGTGATCCTGGAGTCGCTGCCGGCCCGGCCCACGGTCGAGGAGCTGGTGGCCAACGACCTGCAGTTCCACCACCGGATCGCGCAGGGCTCCGGCAACAGCGTGCTGTGCTCGTTCATCGAGAGCCTGTCGGGCCCCACCACCCGGGCCCGGATCTGGCGGGGGCTCACGCAGGAGGGCGCGATGGAGAAGACGCGGGAGCAGCACACCGCGATCTACGAGGCCATCGCCGCCCGCCAGGCCGAGGTCGCCCGCTCCTGGGCCACCGTGCACGTGGCGGGCGTGGAGTCGTGGCTGCGCAAGGCGCTGGAGCTGGACTGATCACCGGGGCGGCGCGCACGTCGGAGGACTCTGGCGCTTCCGGCGCCGGCGCTTCCGGCGCTTCCGGCGCTTCCGGCGCTGATGATCGGGGAGAGCCCGGAAGGGTAGTACCGGTCTTGTGTCCGACAAACTGAAGAAGTATCGGAGCAAGCGCGACCCGGACCGTACCCCCGAGCCCGTCCCCGACGCCTCCCCCACCCCCTCCGACGGCCGGGCGTTCGTCATCCAGGAGCACCACGCGCGGTCCCTGCACTGGGACCTGCGCCTCGAACGCGACGGCGTCCTGGTGTCCTGGGCCGTCCCCAAGGGCCTGCCCGCCGACCCCGGCACCAACCACCTGGCGGTGCACACCGAGGACCACCCGATGGAGTACCTCACCTTCCACGGCGAGATCCCGAAGGGCGAGTACGGCGGCGGCACCATGACCGTCTGGGACACCGGCACGTACGACACGGAGAAGTGGTCGGATCGCGAGGTCAAGTTCGTCCTGCACGGGGAGCGGGCCTCGGGCCGGTTCGTGCTGTTCCGGACGCGGGACAAGAACTGGATGATCCACCGCATGGACCCCCCGGTCCGCGACCCGTTCCCGGCTCTGGAGCCCATGCTGCCCACCTCGCGTGCCAGACCCCCGAAGGACACCTCCTCCTACGCCTTCGAGTTCGCCTGGGGCGGCCGCCGCCTCGTCGTGCCCATCGACGGGGGCCGCACGGACGCCGCCCGGGAGCATCCGTGGCTGCGGGGGCTGGCGGAGTCGTTCGGCAGCCGCACGGCGGTGCTGGACGGGGAACTGGCCACGCTCGGGGGCGCGGAGATCCTCGTCTTCTACGACCTCCTGTACGACGACGGGCACTCGCTGGTCGGGGAGCCGTACACGGCCCGGCGGGCGGCGCTGGAGGCGCTGGAGCTGACCGGCGCCCACTGGCAGACGGCGCCGTCCTGGCCGGGGGAGGCGGGGCCGGTGCGGCAGGCGGCGCGGGAGCAGGGGCTGCCGGGGGTGGTCGCCAAGCGGCTGGACTCGACGTACGAACCGGGACCGTCCAAGTCCTGGCTCCTCATCCCGCCCTGACCGGCCCACCTGATTACGGCGACCAGATCACCAGGATCATCGCGGCCGATCCACCAGACAGATGGCGACCATCGCGTCACCGATGCGCGCCATGCCGGGAAACGGCCGACACTCCGATGGGCACCATGCCGGGGAATGGCCGACACTCCGATGGGCACCCTCCTCCGACACGCCGAACGGACCGTGGCCGTTGTACACCGGCACACAGACCCTGACCTTCGGCGACCGGATGCGCGCCATGCCGGTCAGCGCACTCCGGGAGGTCGGCTGAACCGCTGGCCCGCCGGGCTCGTCGGAGGCGGCGGGCCGTGCGGATCCGCTACTCCTTGCCCGGCAGCAACCCTTCCGCCACCAACTCCTCCCACAACGCTTCCGGAACCGGCCGCGACCACAGGGCGGCGTTCTCCACGACCTCCTGTGGCGCACGCGCGCCCAGGACGATCGTGGCGATCGCCGGGTGGCGCAGGGGGAAGGCCATGGCCGCCTGGGGCAGCGTGACCCCGTGGCGCTCGCACACCGCCGCGATCCTGCGTGCCTTCTCCACCAGGTCGGCCGGCGCCGGCTGGTAGTTGTAGGTGCCCGACGGCTCGTGCGTGGCCAGGATGCCGCTGTTGAACACCCCGGCGGCCAGCACCTTGACGCCCCGCTCGGCGCACTCCTCCAGGAGCGGCAGGCCCGACTGGTCGAGCAGGGTGTAGCGGCCCGCGAGCATGACCACGTCGATGTCGGTCTCCCGGACGAAGCGCAGCGGCGCCTGCCACTGGTTCATCCCGACGCCGATCGCCTGGATCCGCCCTTCGGCCCGCAGCTCGGCCAGCGCCGGGTACGCCTCCCCGATCGCCTGCTCCACGTGGTCGTCGGGGTCGTGGATGAGGGCGAGGTCCACCGCCGGGAGCCCGAGGCGGGCCAGGGACTCCTCCAGCGAGGTCCGTACGCCGTCGCGGCTGAAGTCCCACACCCGCTCCAGCTCGGCGGGCACGTCGAAGCCCTCGTCATCACGGCCCGCACCGGACGCGCCGTCACGGCCCACACCGGACGCACCCCCGCCGTCACGGCCCACACCGGACGCACCCCCGCCGTCACGGCCCACACCGGACGCACCCGCGCCGTCACGGCCCACACCGGACGTGCCCGTGTCGCCGTGGCCCCCACCGGACGGGCCCGTGTCCCCGGGGTCGGGTCTGGTCGGCTTCGGTCTGAGCAGGCGGCCGACCTTCGTGGACAGGAGGTAGCCGGAGCGGCCGGCCAGGGCCGCGCCCAGGCGGCGCTCCGACAGGCCCAGGCCGTAGTGGGGCGCGGTGTCGTACAGACGTACCCCGCTCTCCCAGGCGGCGTCCACCGTGGCGCGGGCCTGCTCCTCGGCTACCTCGTCGTACAGGTTGCCGATGGGGGCGCCGCCGAAGCCGTACCGTGGCAGGTCGATCCCGCGTCGCATCAATCTTGTGCCTTTCCGCCCGCTATCCGGCTGATCATCAGGGCGATGAGGATGATCGCACCGTAGATGACCGGCTGCCAGAAGCCCGAGACGCCGATGAGGGTGAGGATGTTCTGGACCAGGCCGATCACCAGCACGCCGGTGAGCGCGCCGAGGATCGTGCCCTTGCCGCCGTCCATGCTGACGCCGCCGATGACGGCCGCCGCGAACACCATGAAGATCCAGCCGACGCCCTGGTTGTTGCCGATCGCCCCGAGGCGTCCGGTCTCCAGGATGCCGGCCAGCGCCGCCAGCGTGCCGCCCAGGATGAACACGCCGTACAGCACCCGATCCACCCGGATGCCGGCGGCGCGGGCCGCGTCGGTGTTGCCGCCGATCGCGTACAGCGACCGGCCCAGCCTGAGATAGCCGAGCCCGAAGATGCCCGCCGCGAACAGCACGCCGGCGATCCAGATGGCCGCCGGCAGGCCGAGCCACATGGCGCTGCCCAGGTAGAGGATCGAGCTGGGGAGCTCGAACAGCGTCTTGCCCTCCGTCGGCCCCTGCAGGAAGCCGTGCACGATGATCAGCATGGCCAGCGTGACGATGAACGCCGACAGCTGGAACCTGATGATCAGGAAGCCGTTGAACGCCCCGATCGCCGCCCCGATGAGCAGGGCCAGCGGGATCACCAGCATCCCGGGCAACCCGATGCCGAACCCGCCCGCCGACGCCGGGATCACCAGCATCACCGCGATGGCCGGCGCGGTGCCGACCGTGGACTCCAGCGAGAGATCGAACTTGCCGGCGATCAGGATCATCGCCTCGGCCAGCACGAGCAGCGAGATCGCCGCCTGCTGCTGGAGCACGTTCGTCAGGTTGCCCGCCGTCAGGAAGGTCGGGTCCAGGAACGCGCCCACCACGAGCAGGAGCACGATCACCGGAACGAGCGTCAGGTCGCGGAACCTGGTCAGCCGCAGCCGGGGGGCCGGCGCAGTCAAAGTGGTCACTCCTCTATGCCTTCCATCACGGCCACGAGCTCGTGGTCGGTCCAGCCACGTGGCACGTCCTTGACGACCCTGCCGTGGAACATCACCAGCACCCGGTCGCAGATCCGCAGGTCGTCGAGCTCGTCGGAGACCACGACGGCCCCCGCTCCCCGCTCGACCGCGTCCTCGACGGCGCCGAGCAAGGCCTGCTTGGCCTTGACGTCGACGCCGGCGGTCGGGTTGATCACGACCAGGACGTTCGGGTCGTCCACGAGCGCCCGGGCGAACACCACCTTCTGCGCGTTCCCTCCGGAAAGGTCACCGACGGGCTGGTCGGGCCCTTCCGTCTTGATGTCCAGAATGCCGATCATCTGCTCCGCCTTGTCGCGGCGCCTCGCCGGGGAGACCACGCCGTAGCGGCCCAGCTTGCGGGCGATCGGGAACGTCGCGTTCTCCCCCACCGACAGCAGCGGGACGAAGCCCTCGTGGTGGCGGTCCTCCGGGACGAACCCGAGGCCGGCCTTCATGGCGGCGGGCACGTCGCCGGGCCTGACGCGGGTGCCGTTGACCGTGACGGTGCCGGAGTCCGGCTTCCGCAGCCCGACCAGGGTCTCGGCCAGGCCGACCTTGCCGCTGCTCGCGGAGCCGGCCAGGCCGACGACCTCACCCGACCTGACGGAGAGGTCGATGTCCGTGTAGCGGCCGGCCAGCGTGAGGCTCTCGCCCGACAGCACCACGGCGTCGCCGGGGGTGCGGGAGCGGGACTCGTACGCCGCCGTGGCCTCCCCCGTCATCGCGGCGACCAGCTCGTCGTGCGGCAGGTCGGCCACCGGCCTGGTCGCGACGTGCCGGGCGTCGCGGAAGACCGTGACGCTCTGGCAGATCTCGTAGACCTCGTCGAGGTGGTGGGAGATGTACATCATGGTGACGCCCTGCTCGCGCAGCGACCGCATGCGCGCGAACAGCCGCTCGATCGCCGGCCCGTCGAGCCGGGCGGTGGGCTCGTCGAGGATGATGAACCTGGCCCCGAACGACAGCGCGCGGGCGATCTCCACGAGCTGGCGCTGCTCCACGCTCAGGTCTCCGGCCAGCGCCTGCGCGTCCACGTCCACCTCGTACGTGTCCAGCAACTCGCGTGCCCTGACCCGCAGCGCCCGCCAGTTGATCGTGCCCCTGGCCGACTGGCGGTTGAGGAACAGGTTCTCGGCGACCGTCAGCGCCGGGATGATCGTGGACTTCTGGTAGACACACGCGACGCGCTGCCGCCAGGCGTCGCGGTCGGCGAGGGCGGGCGCCGCCTCTCCCGAGAACCGCACCTCGCCCTCGTCCGGCCGCTGGAGCCCGGTGAGGATCGACACCAGGGTGGACTTCCCCGCGCCGTTCCTGCCGACGAGCGCGTGGGTCTCACCCTCCGCGATCGCGATCTCCGCGCCGTTCAGCGCGGTGGTCGGGCCGAAGCGCTTGACGACGTTTCGGGCTTCAACGTGAATGCTCATTACTTGACCTGGTTGCCCCAAAGGGCCTTGTCGTCCACGTTCTCCTTGGTCACGAGGGGCGCGGGGAGCTGGTCCTCCAGGCCGTTCGGCAGCTGGATGATCGTGCTGTCGTGGTCGGTCGGGCCCGGCTTGAACGTCTTGCCCTCGGCTGCGGCCTTCGCGTAGTAGAGCGCGTACTTGGCGTACAGGTCGGCCGGCTGGGACACCGTCGCGTCGATGTCACCCTTCCGGATCGACTCGAACTCCTGCGGGATCCCGTCGTTCGAGATCACGAAGATGTGCTTGGGGTCGCTCGGCGGGACCAGCAGGCCCTTCTGCTTGAGCACCTGCAGCGTCGGGGCCAGGTGTACGCCGCCCGCGTGCAGGTAGATGCCCTTGATGTCCGGGTTCTGCTCCAGGCGGGTCTGCAGCATGGACGCCGCCTTGCTGCCCTCCCACTCGGTCGGCTCGCTGAACACCGTGATCCCGGGGAACTTCGCCTTCATGCACTCCAGGAACGCCTCCGACCTGTCACGGCCGTTGATCGAGCTGAGCGCGCCCTGGAGTTGCACGACCTTGCCCTTGCCGCCGAGCTTCTCGCCGAGGAACTCGCACGCCTTGGTGCCGTACGCGCGGTTGTCGGCGCGTACGACCATGTAGACCTTGCCCTTGTCCGGCCGGGTGTCGACGGTCACGACGGGGATCTTCTTGTTCTCCAGTTGCTGGAGCGTGTTGGCGATCGCGCCGGTGTCCTGCGGGGCCATGACGATGACCTTGGCGCCCTGGCCGGTCAGCGCCTGCACGTTGTTGACCAGCTTGGCCACGTCGTTCTGCGAGTTCGTGGCGGGCATGAGGTCCACCTTGAGCTCGCCGGCCATCTGCGGGACGTATTTGATGTAGGAGTTCCAGAAGTCGGAGTCGGCCCGGGGGTGATCGATGCCGACCTTCCCGCCGCCGCTCCCTCCTTCCGTCGTGGTGCCTGAGCCACACGCGGTGACGACCGTCAACAGGGCCGCGACCGCGGCCACCCGTCCGAACTTCATGGGGGGATTACCTTCCTTGGTTGCCTGGCCGGAGCCGCAGCCCCTGCATGCCGCCGTCCACCGCGAGCGCGGTCCCGGTGGTCGAGCCGGCCTCGGGGCTGGCGAGGTAGACGATCGCGGCGGCGACCTCCTCCGCGCTGACCAGGCGGCCCATCGGCTGCCTGGCGTTGAGCGCCGCGCGTTCCGCCTCGGGGTCGTCGGCCGCGTCCAGCAGCCGGGCGACCCACGGGGTGTCGGCCGTGCCCGGGTTGACGCAGTTGACCCGGATGCCCTCACGGATGTGGTCCGCCGCCATGGCGAGCGTCAGCGACAGCACCGCACCCTTGGTGGCGCTGTAGAGCGCCCGCTGCGGCAGCCCGGCGGTGGCGGCGATCGAGCAGGTGTTGACGATCGCGGCGTGCTCGGACCTTCTCAGGTACGGCAGCGCCGCCCGCGCCACCCGGACCATGCCGAGCACGTTGACGTCGAACACCTTGTGCCACTCGCTGTCCGAGTTGTCCTCGATCGTTCCTTGTGCGCCGATGCCCGCGTTGTTGACGAGCACGTCGATGCCGCCCAGCCGCTCGGCGGCCTCGGCCACCGCCGCCCGCACCCCGGCGTCGTCCGTCACGTCGGCCTTGATCCCGATGAACGGCTCGCCGGGCGGGTTGAGGTCGAGGCACGCGACCTTCATGCCACGCCCGGCCAGCGCGGTGGCCGCGGCCAGCCCGATCCCGGACCCGCCGCCGGTCACGACCGCTTTCAAACTCACACGCCCCTCCAACCCTCGATCGCCTTGCCCTTTACGGGCCCGTCTGTCCCTCGCCGACCGGCGACCCGCTCGCCACGCACCCATTCGGGCCGCTCGCCACGCACCCGTTCGGGCCGCTCGCCACGCACCCGTTCGGGCCGCTCTCCCGCCGGCGGGCCCGTCACGCGTCCCACCAGCTCACGCACCGCCGTCCGAGCCCGCTCACCACGAGCCCGATCGGCACGTCGGCCCAGCTCCCGACCCGGACGCCCGCCCCGACCCCGGTCCGGACGCCCGCCTTGACTCCGGTCCGGACGCCCTCCCAGGCCGCGGCCTGGACGCCTTCCCAGACCTGGGCCCGGGTGTTCTCCCGGACCCCCGCCCGAATCCTGGCCTGGACGCCTTCCCAGACTTGGCCCCGGGTGCCCTCCCGAGCCCTGAACCGGGCGTCGGTCACCGCACGCCGGCCTGGTCATGTGCCGTCCCTCCAGACCTCACCGTCGGGGAAGGTGTGGGCGGCGATCGACTCCGCGTGCATCTCCGCGCTGAAGCCGGGCCTGGACGGCGCCACGTACCGGCCGCCGCGGATGACGACCGGGTCCACGAAGTGCTCGTGGAGGTGGTCGACGTACTCGATCACACGGCCGTCCATGGTCCCGGTGACCGCCACGAAGTCGAACATCGACAGGTGCTGCACCAGCTCGCACAGCCCGACACCGCCCGCGTGCGGGCACACCGGCACGCCGAACTTGGCGGCCAGCAGCAGGATCGCCAGGTTCTCGTTGACCCCGCCGACCCGGGCGGAGTCGATCTGCACGTAGGAGATGGCCTCGGCCTGCAGGAGCTGCTTGAACACGATGCGGTTCTGCACGTGCTCGCCGGTGGCCACCGCAACGGGCGCGATGCCCCGGGCGATGGCGGCGTGCCCGAGCACGTCGTCCGGGCTCGTCGGCTCCTCGACCCAATGCGGGTTGAACTCGCGCAGCGCGTTGACCCACTCGATGGCCGAGCCGACGTCCCAGCGCTGGTTGGCGTCGATCGCGATCGGGAAATCGGCCCCGCACACCTCCCGGGCCACCCTGAACCGCCGCCGGTCGTCGTCCAGATCGGCACCGACCTTGAGCTTGATCTGCCCGAACCCCTGGTCGAGCGCCTCCTTGCAGAGCCGCCGCAGCTTCTCGTCGTCGTATCCCAGCCACCCCGGGGAGGTCGTGTACGCGGGATAGCCCGTTTCCACCAGCTGCTCGATGCGTGCCTGCTTCCCCCCTTCCTGGCTCTTCAGGATCTGGAGGGCCTCGTCCTTGGTCAACGCGTCGCTCAGGTAGCGGAAGTCGATGAGCTCGACGATCTCTTCGGGCGACATCTCGGACAACAACCGCCACAGCGGCTTGCCCGCCCGCTTGGCCTTGAGGTCCCAAAGGGCGTTGACCACGGCGGAGATCGCCATGTGCATGACGCCCTTCTCCGGCCCCAGCCAGCGCAGCTGCGAGTCGTTGACCATGTCCTTGTACAGAGCGCCGAGGTTCTCGACGTCCTTGCCGAGCACGTACGGCTCCAGCGCGCTGATGGCCGTGGTCTGGATGTCGTTCCCGCGCCCGATCGTGAAGGCGAACCCGTGCCCCTCGTACCCGTCGTCCGTCCTGAGCACCACGTAGGCGGCGGAGTAGTCGGGATCGGGGTTCATCGCGTCGGAGCCGTCGAGCTCCCGGGAGGTCGGGAAGCGCACGTCGTGCGTCTCCACCCCCACGATCCGGTACGTGCCCGCGGCCGTCATGCCTGTCCCACCGTCTGGCGCTGCCGCCCCAGCCCGCCGATCTCCAGCTCCATCACGTCACCGGCCCGCAGGTAAGGCTGCCCCGCCATCCCCATCGCGACGCCGGCCGGCGTGCCGGTGTTGATCACGTCGCCCGGCTCCAGCACCATGAACTGGCTCAGGTAGCGCACGATCTCGGCCACATCGAAGATCATGTTCTTGGTGTCGCCGTCCTGGCGCAGCTCGCCGTTCACCCACAGGCGCATGGGCAGGCTCTGCGGGTCGCCCACCTCGTCGGCCGGCACCAGCCACGGGCCGAGCGGGTTGAACGTCTCGCAGGACTTGCCCTTGTCCCACTGCCCGCCGCGCTCGAGCTGGAACTCACGCTCGGAGACGTCGTTGGAGATCGCGTACCCGGCGATCACGCCGAGCGCCTCCTCCTTGCTGCCGAGGTAGCGGGCCTGCCGTCCGATGACCACGGCGAGCTCCACCTCCCAGTCGGTCTTCACGCTGCCCCGAGGCACGAGCACCTCGTCGTACGGGCCGACCATGGTGTTGCTCGCCTTCATGAACACCACCGGCTCGGCCGGCACCTCGGCCCCGGACTCGGCGGCGTGGTCGCTGTAGTTCAGCCCGATGCAGACGATCTTCCCCGGACGCGCGATGGGGGCGCCGATTCGCAGCCCTTCGGCCTCGACGACGGGCAGGGCACCGCGCTCCAGCGCGTCGCGGACGCGCGCCACTCCCCCAGAGGCGAGGAAAGCACCGTCGATGTCGGGCTCTCCGATGTCGCGCAGGTTGCCGGCGTCGTCCATGACCACCGGTCGCTCCTGGCCGACAGGTCCTACTCGCAGCAGCTTCACACCGCACCCTTCAGCTATACATCCGATGTCTCGTGCCTCGATGCTGGTGCGACGAGACGGAGTGTGTCAAGGGCGCCGAGATGGATACATCCGATCCGTGACCTCGGAATACACCCTTTGGAGCACCTTGTCTGCTGTGAACCGAGTTAACCGCTCCGACCGCCGATTCACCCGGCCGAAATCTTCTCCAGCAAAACATCGGACGACAAACAGACCCCATTCGAACCGGCGTATGGTCACCGCGAGGCGGCTTCGACCCCTGCCGGACCCATTTCCGGGCCCCGATGGAGGAGGAACGATCCACCGCCGTCCTTGACGACCGTACAGACACGTAATAGAACACGTTTCAGTACAGCGTAACCAAGCGCTTGATCAAGAGGTGAAACCGCGTGCACATCGACCTTGTCGACAGGGACCTTTACGCGACAGCCGGCCCACCCCACGACCAACTCGCCTGGCTGCGCGCGAACTCCCCCGTCCACTGGCACGAGGGCGAGCCCGGGTTCTGGGCCGTGACCCGTTACGAGGATGTCGTGCACATCTCGCGGCACTCCGACCTCTTCTCCTCCCACCGTAAGCTCGCACTCTTCGACGACCTGCCCGAGGACCAGATCGCGTTGCAGCGCCTCATGATGCTCAACCAGGACCCGCCGGAGCACACGAGGCGGCGCTCCCTGGTCAACCGGGGCTTCACCCCGCGCACGATCGGAGCCCTCGAACAACACATCCGCGACATCTGCGACGACCTCCTCGACAAGCTGACCGGCGAGATCGACTTCGTCACCGAAGTCGCCGCGCCCCTGCCCCTCTACGTGATCTGCGAGCTCCTCGGGGCCCCGGTGACGGACCGCGACAAGGTGTTCAACTGGTCGAACCGCATGATCGGCGCCCAGGACCCCGACTACTCCTCCTCCCCCGAGGAGGGCTCGGCGGCCGCCATGGAGGTCTACGCCTACGCCAACCAGCTCGCCGCCCAGCGCAAGGTCAACCCCAGGAACGACATCGTCACCAAGCTCCTCCAGCCGGATGAGAACGGCGAAACCCTCGGTGAGGACGAGTTCGACCTTTTCGTCCTCCTTCTGGTGGTGGCCGGCAACGAGACCACCCGCAACGCGGCCTCCGGCGGCATGCTCGCCCTCTTCGAGCACCCCGACCAGTGGGACCGCCTGGTCGCCGACCCGGCCCTGGCGAAGACGGCCGCCGACGAGATCGTCCGCTGGGTCTCCCCGGTCAACCTCTTCCGCCGTACGTCGACGACGGACCAGGTGCTGGGCGGGCAGGAGATCAAGGCTGACGACAAGGTCGTGGTCTTCTACGCCTCGGCCAACCGCGACACCTCCGTCTTCCCCGACGCCGACACCTTCGACATCGGCCGCGACCCCAACCCGCACATCGGCTTCGGCGGCGGGGGCGCCCACTTCTGCCTGGGCAACCATCTGGCCAAGCTGGAGCTCCGGATCCTCTTCGAACAACTGGCCCGCCGCCACCCCCGCCTGCACCAGTCCGGCGAGGCCCGGCGACTGCGCTCGAACTTCATCAACGGCATCAAGGAACTGCCGGTGACCATCGGCTGATCCCCCGCGCCGCCGGGGTCCCAGCGGCGCGTCGGACAGTCGCGTCGCAGCGACGGCAATGACGGCGCAGGCGAACTGGCACCACCAGTGGTGACGCGGCAATGGTGGCCATAGCCGTAACGGTGGCCGTGACGACAGCTGCGGCCGTGAAGTCGGCCGTGGCGGTTGCGGCGGCCGTCGCGCAGCCGTGGCCGCCGTCGTCACCGTCGCGCAGCCGTGGCCGCCGTCGTCACCGCCGCGTAGCCGTGGCCGTCGCGGTGGCGGTGGAGGAGACGTGACCGTGGCGGAGGACGTGGCGGAGGACGTGGCGGAGGACGTGGCGGAGGACGTGGCGGAGGACGTGGCGGAGGACGTGGCCGACGAACGGGGCGGTTGTCGGATGTGGTTGGTCGTGCTGGTGATGGGGGCGCGTCAGCGGCGTGAGCGGGCGGGTCCCGGCCAGGTCCTGACGAAGGTCCTGGCCGGGTCCCGGCTGGGTAACCGGTAGCGGGGTTTGCGGCGGGCTGCGCGGATGCGGGCGAGGATGCGGTTGGTGCGCTCAGGGCCCGGCTGCCAGCCGCTTTCGATCAATGCGTCGGCCACGTGGTGAAGGAGGTCGGCGATCTGGCCGGGGATGACGTCCCTCCGGACGGCGATCACCCGCCAGCCCCGCCGCCGTAGCTCCTCCCGCCGGTCCGTGTCGTGCTGCTGGTCGGCGATCGAGGTGTGATGCTCCTGCCCGTCGTACTCGACCGCGACCCTGAACTCCTCCCAGCCCAGGTCGAGGTAGGCGAATCGATCCTCTCCCAACTCCACCCTGATCTGGGTGGTGGGTCTGGGGAGGCCGCCGTCCACCAGGATGACTCTGAGCCAGCTCTCCCTTGGTGAGGCGGCTCCCCGGTCGGCGAGGCTGAGCGTGTCGCGCAGGCGCCACGTGTTGAGCGGGCGATGCCACAGGGCCTCCAGGTCGACTCCCCGACGGGCGAACTGGTCGAGGGCGGCCACGGCTTCCATGCGCGGCAGCCAGCGGGCGCAGTCGATGGCCGTGCGCTCCATCGTGGTGATCCGGATGCCCTTGTGCTCGGTGACGTCCTCGCTGAGGAGAGGGGCCACGTACGTCACGCAGCCCGGGATGGCGAGGTGGTCGGGGGCGGTCAGCTCGACGGGCCAGTCGGCTTCCGGGACGGGGAGGACCTGGAGGCCCCAGAGGTGCGCCGCCGTCTGGCGGCAGGCGACGACCTGTGGGACCACGCAGGTGATGCGGCCGGCGCGTGCGATCAAGGCTCCGGTGTCTGAGGTCGGGGGCTGTTGCGCGCCGGCCCACGAATGACTTGCCGAAGTGTCCGATGGCGCTGTGGGAGCGCCGGGATGGTGTGTTGGGGTGGGAGGACTATGGGTTGTGGTGGCGGGCTTGTGGGTTGGGCTGAGGGGATTGCGGGTTGCGCTGGCGGGATTGTGAGTTGGGGTGGGTGGTTTGTGGAGTGGGGAGAGGTGGTCTGGTGGTGAAGAGGACGGGGCGGGGAGCGGGTGGTTCATGGCCGTAAGGATGGTCCGGCGGGGCGGGGCGAAGGGCGGCCGAACGTGGTTCTGTGGAGGACGGGGCGATATCCACAGCCCAACACCCAATGCCGAACGTCCGACCGCAACCTCAGGGATGCAGGCGCAGGCCCTTCAGGACCTTGTCCACCCCGTTCTTCGCCCCATGTACGGCCACCCCCACCAGCTCCAGTTCCCCAGCCACAACCCCCCGCACAACCGCCCGGTTGTCCGTGTCGTTGCCGGTCTTGAACATCTCCTCGATGTACACGGCCACGTCCATCCCCCGCCCCACGGCCCTCTCCCGGACGCTCCGGAGCGACGCCAGGTCCGCCTCGTAGACGAGCACGGGCTGCCGGAACGTCGGCAGGTACGAGTTCCCCGACGCGTCCGAGTAGGGCTCCCCCACCATCCCGGGCACCCCGCCGGCCACGGCGCCGGCGAGGAAGGCGGTGACGTTGAGGCGCTGCCAGGTGGCCAGGTCCGACCGGACGACAATGCCGATCTTGGTGTCGAAACGCATGGCCGCCAGTCTCGCCGCCCCGCCCACTTCCGGTCTTGAACGCTCGTGCGCCCACGTCATCGTGAGCGCACGAGCGCCCCATCCAGCCTGCAAGCCCAGCAAGCCCGTCCGGCCCGACAGCCCACCCGGCCCAGCGACCCGCCCAGCCCAGCAGCCCAACCCACCCCGTTCGTACGCCTACGCCATGATGACCGGCTGCCAGTCGGGCACCTCCAGGTAGCGCCGCAGCTCGGCGAAGCCCGACAGGAACCCGCCCCAGGCCGCGTACGGCGGCCGCGCCTCGTCGAACCCGCTCTGCACCAGCGTCAGCCGCGTCTTCCCGCCGGACCCCGCCAGCTCCCACGTCCCGACCCCCGCATCGCCCCAGTCGACGGCGAACTTCCGGTCGGGCTCGAGCTCCAGCACCTTCGCCGGGTCGGGGTTGTTGTCGAAGCCGCCCATCGCGAGCCGCCCGCCCACGCGCGGCTCGATCTCGACGAGATAGCCGAACCACTTCGTCACCGCCTCGGACGAGGTGATCGACTCGAACACCTCCGAAGGCGACGCCCCGACCTCCATCTCGACCCGCATCTCCGTCGAGGTGTAGTCCTGCATCGGCGTCAGGGGCCGCCCCTCGAAGTGCTCGGCGAGGTTGGTCAGCACCTGGCACCAGTACGTCTGCAGCACCCCCCGGATGCTCTTGCCCGTGATGACGTCCTCGAAGTCGAAGTGCGTCTGCGACAGGGTCAGGATCGTCCGATCCGCCCCGTCCGCCTCCACCGTCAGCTCGGTGGTCGTCTCCTCGCCGTCGAGCAGCCACGCGAACCGCACCGTACGCTCGTCCGCGTGCAGCAGCCGCTGGTGCGGCGCGTCCCCCTCCGGCGTCGTACGCCCCCAGAACCCGAACCGTTCCGGCAGCTCCACCTCGACGTGCTCGGCCAGCCAGATCCGCATGGCGGCCGGGTCGGTCAGCGCGCGGCGCACCTGATCGGCCGGTGCCGGGATGCGGGCGCGAAGGATCATGGGCTCAGTCATCGTCTCTTTCTCCTCTGGGCTCTGTCTTGGGGTAGCAGGCCAGGGCCAGCTTGAAGGCGTCGCCCTCCGACCCGCCGTACCGGGTGAACAGGTCCTGCAGCAGGCCTTGCAGCTCGGTCAGGAACTCCTGCCGGTTCTCGGGCCGCACGTGGATCTCCCCGGACAGTCCGATCGACGGCAGCTCGGGGGCGGCCCGGTCGAGCGCCGCGATGTCGGCCTGGACCTCCTCCATCAGGTCGAGCAGGTAGCCGAGGCTCAGCTCGTCGCGGGCCTTGCGCAGCCCGATCCGCCCGACCAGGCGCGGCGACAGCCAGTAGGACCGCGCGCCTGCCTGGTAGATGCCCTCGTGGACCCCGCGCACCTTGCGCTCGGACACCAGCTCGACCAGCCCCGCCTCGACCAGCCGCTTGACGTGGTAGTAGACCCGCTGCGGCGTCTGCCCGAGCCGTTCGGCGACCTCCGAGCAGGTGCGGGGCTCGGCCAGCTGCCGCAGCACCTCCACGCGCTGCGGCTTGAGCAGTGCCTCGGCCTGCTCGATCTCTTCCAGATACAGGACGTCTCTCATCGCAAAAACAATCCTTTACGTAAAAATCCTCTTTGTCAATGCGGCGGCACAATGGAGGGGTGGCGCATGACTGGTCCCGATACTGGCGGTCACCCGACCGGCCGCTGGAGGCCATGCACGCCCACTTCGAGCGGCACGTCTACCACCGGCACAGCCACGAGACCTACTCCTTCGGGGTCACGGAGGCCGGCGCGCAGTCGTTCTCGTGCCGGGGTTCGGCGCACACGAGCGCGGCGGGCATGGTCATGGCCTTCAACCCGGAGGACTCGCACGACGGCCACGCCACGGACGCGCTCGGCTTCACCTACCGCATCGTCCACATCGGTCCGGAATTGGTGGCCGGTGCCCTGGCGGACGTGTCGGGCCGCCGTACGGGCCTGCCCCTCTTCGCCGCCCCGGTGGTGGCCGACCCCGCACTCGCGGGCGCGCTGCGCGCCCTGCACGCGGCCCTCCTCGACGGCGGCACGCCCGCCCTGCGCCGCGACGAGCTGCTCACGGCCACGATCGCGGCCATCGTACGGAGAGCCGCCGCCTCCCCCGTCCGGGAAAGGCGAGAGAGATCAGCCTCGGCAAGGGCGGCCAGGCAGCTCCTGCACGACCGCATGACGGACGACCTCACCATCGACGACCTGGCCAGGGAGACCGGCACCAGCCGGTACGCCGTCTACCGCGCCTTCCACGCCGAGTACGGCCTCCCGCCCAGCGACTACCAGCGCCAGCTCCGCCTCAGAAGGGCCCGCGCGCTGATCGCCGCCGGCACCCCCATCAGCGAGACGGCCGCGGCGACGGGCTTCGCCGACCAGAGCCACCTGACCCGCTGGTTCACCCGCTACTTCGGCCTCACCCCCGGCGCCTACCGCCGGGCCGTCAGCTGACGGGACAGGCCCGGGCCAGGCGCATCACGGCCAGGAGCTGTCCTCGTGGGGGTCGCCACCGTCGGTGAGCAGCCGCAGGTCCGACTCGACCATCATCGCCACCAGCTCGTCGAACGCCACCCGCGGCTCCCACCCGAGCTGCGTCCGCGCCTTCTTCGGCTCCGCGCACAGCAGGTCCACCTCGGCCGGCCTGTGCAGCGTCTGGTCGGTCACCACGTACCGCTCCCAGTCCAGCCCCACCGCGTTGAAGGCCGCCTCCACCAGCTCCCTGACGGACTTCATCCGCCCGGTGCCGATCACGTAGTCCTCGGGGTTGCCGGCCTGCAACATCAGGTGCATGGCCTTGACGTAGTCCCCGGCGAAGCCCCAGTCGCGGCGCGCCTCCAGGTTCCCCAGCCGCAGCTCGGTGGCCAGTCCCAGCTTGATCCGGGCCGCCCCGAGCGACACCTTCCTGGTGACGAACTCGGCCCCGCGGCGCGGCGACTCGTGGTTGAACAGGATCCCGGACACGGCGAACATCCCGTACGACTCGCGGTAGTTCTGCGTGAGGAAGTGCCCGTACGCCTTGGCCACCCCGTACGGGGAGCGCGGGTGGAAGGCGGTGCGCTCGTTCTGGGGCGTCTCGCTGACCTGACCGAACATCTCTGACGACGAAGCCTGATAAAAGCGGATCTGCCCCGCCGCGCCCGTCCCGCCCCGCGACACGCCCGAACACACGCGAATCGCCTCAAGCATCCGCAGGACGCCCATCCCGGTCACCTCAGCCGTGAGCTCCGCCTGCTCCCACGACATGGGCACGAACGAGATCGCCCCCAGGTTGTACACCTCGTCCGGCTGAACGCGTTCCACCGCCGAGATCAGCGATCCCTGGTCCAGCAGGTCACCACGCACGACCTGGACGTCCGCCAGCAGCCTGCGCATCCGCGACACGCGCGGGTTCGCCTGACCCCGGGCCAGGCCCCACACCTCGTATCCCTGCTCCAGCAGGTGCTCCGCCAAGTAGGAACCGTCCTGGCCGGTGATGCCGGTGATCAGAGCGCGCCTGGCCAAGGGGTCCTCCAACTATCACTGCTGGACACGGCCACCGACGCCGTGCCCTTTGGGACGGGAATGTACAGCCAAGCACCCCAATAGGGCATCAAGCCACCTAGAACACGTTCCACCGAACCACGCTCGGTTACGGTAACGTCGCAGTTCGCACGACCTGCGACGGCCATTGTGAACAATTCCAGCCGACCTACCGAATGGTAGCCTTCTCGGACTAAGGTCATCTTTCACGGTACACGCCCGACTTCGGGCCCTACCGGCGGAGAAAGGGGTGTCCGTGCGGGAACGAACCCTGCGGATCGCGCTTCTGTCCTACCGCAGCAAACCCACCTGCGGCGGCCAGGGCGTCTATCTCCGTCACCTGAGCAGGGAACTGGTCGCGCTCGGGCACCACGTCGAGGTGTTCTCCGGCCAGCCCTACCCCGAGCTGGACGAGGGCGTCATCCTGCGGAAGGTGCCCAGCCTCGACCTCTACCGCGACGAGGACCCGTTCAGAACGCCCAAGCTGCACGAATACCGCGACTGGATCGACTGGCTCGAGGTCGGCACCATGTGGACCGCCGGCTTCCCCGAGCCGCTGACGTTCACGCTGCGGGCCTACCGCGAGCTGAAGAAGCGGGTCGGCGACTTCGACGTCGTGCAGGACAACCAGACCCTCGGCTACGGCCTGCTCGGGATCCAGAAGCTGTTCCCCGTGGTCGGGACCATCCACCACCCGATCAGCGTGGACCGGCGCATCGAGCTCGAGGCCGCCAAGGGCGCGAAGAAGCTGACCATGCGCCGCTGGTACGGCTTCGTGAAGATGCAGTCCCGCGTCGCGCCCCGGCTGAGCCCGATCCTGACCGTCAGCGAGTCCTCGCTGGCCGACATCCACCGCGACTTCAACGTCCCCCAGGCCAACATGCGCCTGATCCCGCTGGGCGTCGACACCCGCTACTTCCACCCGCGCCCGGACAAGCCCCGGCGCAAGGGCTCGATCGTGGCCGTGGCCAGCGCCGACTCCCCCATGAAGGGCGTCTCGACGCTGCTGCGGGCCGTGGCGAAGCTGGCCACCGAACGCGACGTGAACCTCACCGTCGTGAGCAAGCCCACCCCGGGCGGCCCGACCGAGCAGCTCGTCCAGGAGCTCTCGCTCCAGGACCGGGTGCGCTTCGTGCACGGCATCTCGGACGACGAGCTGGGCGAGCTGATCGCCACCTCGGAGATCTCGGTCGTGCCCTCGCTGTACGAGGGCTTCTCGCTGCCCGCCGTCGAGCACATGGCCTGCGCCACGCCCCTGGTCGCCAGCCGTACGGGCGCGCTGCCCGAGGTCGTCGGCGACGCGGCCGTACAGGTGCCGCCGGGCGACGCCGAGGAGCTGGCCTCGGTGCTGCGCCGCCTGCACGACTCGCCGGAGGAGCGCGAGCGGGTGGGCAAGGCCGGATACGACCGCGTCATGGAGCGTTACACCTGGCGCGTCGTGGCCAAGAGGACCGTCGAGGCCTACCACGAGGCCATCTCGGCCCACCGGAAATGATCACAAGGAGAAGCGACAAGTGCTGACCGTGGACTTCGCCCGGCTTCCCGTGGGCCCCGGCGTGCGCGTGCTCGACCTGGGCTGCGGCGGCGGCAGGCACGCCTTCGAGGTGCTGCGCAGGGGCGCGGACGTGATCGCGTTCGACATGGACCAGTCGGAGCTGGACGGCGTGGCGGCCATGTTCGTGGCGATGGACAAGGCGGGCGAGGTGCCCGACGGCGCCACCGGCGAGATCGTCCAGGGCACGGCGCTGGACATGCCGTTCGAGGACGGCAGCTTCGACCGGGTCATCGCGGCCGAGGTGCTGGAGCACATCCCCGACGACATGGCCGCCATGAGCGAGATCTTCCGCGTGCTCAAGCCGGGCGGCACGGCGGCCATCACCGTCCCCAGCTTCCTGCCCGAGCGCATCTGCTGGGCGCTGGACGAGGACTACCACACCGCTCCCGGCGGGCACGTACGCATCTACACGCTCGCCGAGCTGTCGGCCAAGCTCAAGTCCACCGGGTTCGAGATCGGCCCGCACCACCACGCCCACGGCCTGCACGCCCCCTACTGGTGGATCAAGTGCGCGGTGGGCGTCAACAACGACGATCACCCGCTCGCGAAGGCGTACCACGAGCTGCTGGTGTGGGACATCATGAAGCGCCCGGCGGCGACCAGGCTCGCCGAGACCCTGCTCAACCCGATCATCGGCAAGAGCGTGGTCCTCTACGTCAGGAAGCCATGATCTCCCGCGGGGAGGTCGTCAGGACGGCCGAGAGCATCGCGGCGATCCAGCGGGACGACGGGGGCGTGCCGTGGCCGGAGGGCCACGTCGACGCCTGGAACCACATCGAGTGCCTGATGGCGATGTCCGTGGCGGGGCTGTCCGAGCCGGTGCGCCGGGGTTACGCCTGGCTGGCCCGCCACCAGCGCCCCGACGGCTCCTGGCCGATGAAGCTGGTCGACGGCGTGCCCACCGAGCTGGGCGGCGAGACCAACCACGCCGCCTACATCGCCGTCGGCGTCTGGCACCACCATCTCGTCACCGGCGACCGGCGCTTCACCGAGCAGAGCTGGCCGATGGTCAAGGCGGCGCTCGACTACGTGGCGGGGCTCCAGACCGAGCGCGGCGAGATCGTCTGGGAGCGCGACGCGCGGGGCCGAGCCTCGACGTACGCGCTGCTCACCGGCTGCTCCTCCATCCACCAGGGGCTGCGCTGCGGCGTGCTGCTCGCGGACGACCTGGGGGACCCGCAGCCGCACTGGGAGCTGGCCGCCGACCGGCTGGCGCACGTGCTGTCGGCCCACCCCGAGGCGTTCGCGGACAAGAGCCGCTTCTCCATGGACTGGTACTACCCGGTGCTGGGCGGCGCGGTGCGCGGGCGGGAGGCGTTCGAGCTGCTGGAGCGGGAGTGGGCCACGTTCGTGGTGCCGGGGCTCGGCATCCGCTGCGTCTCCGACCAGCCGTGGGTCACGGGGGCCGAGACGTGCGAGCTGGTGCTGGCGCTGGACGCGCTGGGCGACAGGGAGCGGGCGCTCGCGCTGTTCGCCGACATGCAGCACCTGCGGCACGAGGACGGCTCGTACTGGACCGGGTGGCAGTTCGCCAACCGCAAGCACTTCCCGCACGAGCGCTCCGGCTACACCGCCGCCGCGACCGTCCTGGCGGCCGACGCGCTGTTCGGTTTCTCGCCGGGGGCCGGGCTGTTCCGTGACATCGACGGGACGGCCGTGTCCGATCCCGAGGTGTGCGGGTGCGCCGCCGTACGGGTGCCTCCGCAGGGGGCCGACGAGGGTCGCTGACCCCGGGGCACAAGGGCTTTTGCGGGTTCTTTGCCGGGGAAATCCGGTGTGCCGCCGATGAAAGGCGCAATGCGCTTACTAGCTTCGTGTCTGGCCGTACGAGGCGTCTTCGGGGGAAGCGTGGGCGACACGGGCACAACATCGTTCTTGGACCAGGTCAGGACCGAGCCGACAACCGGGCCGACGCTGTCGCGGGCCAGAGGGTTGCGGAGGTTCCTGGCGAAAGATCCGCTGGAGTCTGATCTGAGCCGGCGCAGGTTCCGGCTCAGGGGCGGAGCACCGCGGACGGTCTTCACGAAGGCCGAGAAGTCCTACGTCTTCGGTTACAACGCGGTGATGTCGCGAGAAGTGGAGAAGGTCGAGGAGATTCCGGATGAGCAGCGGCCCTTCGGCTACGAGGGGGCGGCCGCTGCCTGCACCGTACTCGACCTGCTCACCCTGACTCGGGGCCGGCGCCTTCACGAGCTACTGGCCGGCCCCGCCCAACATCACCGCCACGCCGCCTACCTCGGGGCCGGGCGCGGGTACGCGTTGCTGCGGCTGCGCCCGGTCTGGGGTGCGCGGCGGGCCCATCCGCTGCTGCGGTGGCTGGCGGTGGACGGGTTCGGCTTCCAGTGGGGCCTGTCCAGGACCGATCGCATGGTGGGCGAGCGCACGATGCCCGACCTGCTCACGAGGGCGCACTGCGCGGTGTTCGACCAGGGGCTGGGGCGGCTGCTCTGGTACCACGACTGCGCCTCGCCCGACGACGTCGGCGCCCGGATCAGCGGGTATCCGCCGGCGCGGCGGGCCGACCTGTGGAGCGGGGTCGGGTTCGCGGCCACGTACACGGGCGGGGCCGAGGCCGACGAGCTCTGGTGGCTGACCGAGCACGCGGGGGCCGACGGGTTCCGCGCGTACCTGGCCCAGGGGTGCGCCTTCGCCGTGACCGCGCGGCTGCGGTCCGGGGAGCTGCCCGACCACGTGGCGCAGGCCGTACCGATCCTGGCGGACGCCGAGCCCGAGGAGGCGGCCTCGTGGACCGACCGGGCGCTCATCGCGCTCGGGCACGAGGCGCACACGCACGAGGACTTCCAGAGCTGGCAGTCGCAGACCCGCCGCTCCTGGACCCGCCGCCACCGCTACTGAGGGCCGCGCTGAGGCCCTCCCGCTAGATCCCCGGACCGACGCGTTCGAGGACGCGCAGCGAGCCCGTCACGGCCACCTCGTCGAACGCGCCCGACTCCAGCGCCCGCTGGTAGACCCGGTACGGGGCCTGCCCCCCGTCTGCCGGGTTCGGATAGACGTCGTGGAAGACCAGCGCCCCGCCCGCCAGGACGTGCGGCGCCCAGCCCTCGTAGTCGCGGGTCACCGGCTCCTCGGAGTGACCCCCGTCGATGAACAGCATGCCCAGCGGCGTGTTCCAGAGGCCCGCGACCCGCTCCGACCTCCCGACGATGGCGATCACCTCCTCCTCCAGCCCGGCCGCCGCGATCGTGGACCTGAACGTCGGCAGCGAGTCCATCTTCCCGAACCTGGGGTCCACCAGGGTCGGATCGTGGTGCGCCCAGCCGGGCTGGATCTCCTCGGAGCCGCGGTGGTGGTCCACGGTGACGACCACCGACCCGGCCTGCCGGGCGGCCGCACCGAGATAGATGGCCGACTTGCCGCAGTAGGTGCCGATCTCGCAGATGGGACCGACCTTCCCGTAGCGGCAGGCGGTCTCGAACAGGGCCAGACCCTCGTCGGGCGGCATGAATCCCTTGGCATGTTTCGCCGCGTACAGCAGCTCTGACGGCATCGTCATGAAGATGCACCCTAGCCGAACCGAATAACATTCCAGCGGACTCTTGCCGGGCCGTTCTGCAACCTGTTCTACTTGGCAGCGTGAATCAGCGCGCTCGCATCGCCATGTCGGACGACGACGTCACCTCGTTCCTGGAGAACTCGCGCAAGCTGCAGCTGGCCACCATCAACCCGGACGGCACCCCGCATCTGGTGACCATGTTCTACGGCCTCGACGAGGGCCGGATCGCCTTCTGGACCTACGGCAAGGCGCAGAAGGCCCGGAACCTGGCCCGCGACCCCCGGGTGAGCTGCCTCATCGAGACCGGCGACGACTACGACGAGCTCCGCGGCGTCCTGCTGTACGGCGAGGCCCGGCAGGTGGACGACCGCGACCGCGTCATGGCCATCGGCCTGTTGATCGCCCGCAGGATGACTCCTGGTGTGCCGGACGAGCTGCTCCGTCCGTACGTGGAGAAAACCGGCCTCAAGCGGGTCGCGTACGTCGTCGAGCGCACCAGAGTGGTCTCATGGGACCACAGGAGGCTGCGATGAAGGTCAAGGTGGACGAGCTGGTCTGCGAGGCCAACGCCGTGTGCATGGGGCTCGCGCCCGAGGTGTTCGACGTGGACGACGACGACCAGTTGCACATCCTTCTTCCCGAACCACCCCCCGAGTTGCAGGACCGCGTCCGCCACGCGGTCAGGTCCTGCCCGAAAGCCGCTCTGTCCTTCGAGGAATAGCCCCAGGCACGAGGAGGAACCCCCATGCGCGCCGCGATCCTGCACGCCGTAGGCAACGACAAGCTCGACATCCGGGACGACGTCACCCTGGCCCCGGTCGGGCCGACGGACGTACGCGTTCGGATCAGAGCCACGGGCGTCTGCCACTCGGACCTGTCGGCCATGTCCGGCGTGCTGCCGCAACCCGTGCCGCTCGTCCCCGGCCACGAGGGCGCGGGCGAGGTGGTCGAAGTGGGTGAGCACGTCTCCTCGGTCAAGCCGGGCGACCACGTGGTCATCAGCTGGCGCCCGGCCTGCCAGGAGTGCGACCCGTGCGTGGGCGGCCAGCCGTACCTGTGCATGAAGTACGTCATCGAGTCCTTCAGCAAGGGCAACTTCCGGCTCGGCGGCGACGACGCGACGGTGTTCGGGATGGCCGGGTGCGGCACCTGGGCGGAGGAGATCATCGTGCCCTGGCAGGGCGCGATCAAGATCGACGATGACGTGCCGTGGGAGGCGGCGGCCCTGATCGGCTGCGGCATCACGACCGGGGTGGGCGCCGCGATCAACACGGCGAAGGTACGCCCGGGCTCCACGGTCGCGGTGATCGGCTGCGGCGGCGTCGGCCTGTCCGTCATCCAGGGCGCCCGCGTCTCCGGCGCCAGGACGATCCTGGCGGTGGACCCGCTGGAGTCCAAGCACGAGCTGGCCAGGAAGGTCGGGGCCACGCACGCGGTGACGCCCGAGCAGGTCCCCGAGGCGCTGAACGAGCTCACCGGCGGCGGCGGCTTCGACTACGGCTTCGAGGTCGTCGGCAAGTCGGCCACGATCCAGAGCGCCTGGCAGATCACCCGGGCCGGCGGCGACGTCATCGTCGTCGGGGCGGGCGCGATGGACGACATGGTGTCGATCTCGGCGTTCAGCCTGCTGTTCGAGGGCAAGAACCTGCTCTCCAGCCTGTACGGCGAGGCGGACGTCCGGCACGACTTCCCCTACTTCGCCAAGCTCCACAAGACCGGCCTGCTGGACCTCGAGTCGATGATCAGCTCCCGCATCCGCCTCGGCGACCTGAACGACGCGGTGGCGGCCCTGCGAGGCGGCGAGGTCCTGCGCCAGATCGTCCTGATGGACTGACCCTACGGCCGATCCTCTCCTCGGGGAGGATCGGCCCTCGCCCCGCTCAGCGGCAGGATTCGATCCACCGCCGCACGTAGGCGTCGGCCTCGTCACGCGTGGCGACACGCCGCACCGGCGCCGCGTCGAGACTGCCCATGACCCGGCGCGGCGGCCGCACCGGACGTCCCATCCGGACGAGATAGCAGGACAGCCCGTCGCTCATCTGCCGCGCCATGCCGGAGACGAAGGCGTCCTTGCGATACCGGTTGATGGACAGCAGCATACGAGGACGCTTCCGCCCGTCAGCCTGTCGGGCACATAGGGGCGATAGACGCCCCCACGCCTGTTTCGCCTGCTCGGGGCATCCCACGCCGCAGACCACGACGCCTCGAGGTATTCCGCCACCCCGTTATCCGTTCACCTCTCCCGTCGGCGTGAAAGGATAATCCGTACTCTTTCACGGTCGCGGCGTGGATGAAAGAAAACCAGGCCCGACATGGCTCGCGGGCCGGCTGAGATCCCTACAGGGCTGTCCTACCTGCGGGGCGGAAGGCCAATGGGCTGCCCCCCGCCCCCGCAGGAGCCTAGGTGGTGGAGAAGGCCGCGTCGAAGGCCGTCGTCGGCGGGGTGATGGAGTTGAGCTTGCGGATGTAGCCCAGCGCCTCCTTGGCCCCGTCGAGCCGGTCCATCCCGGCGTCCTCCCACTCGATCGAGATCGGCCCCTCGTACCCGATGGAGTTCAGCGCCCGGAAGCAGTCCTCCCAGGGCACGTCGCCGCGGCCGGTGGAGACGAAGTCCCAGCCCCGGCGCATGTCCGCCCACGGCAGGTGGGACGAGAGGCGGCCCTTGCGACCGTCGCCGACCCGCACCCGCGTGTCCTTGCAGTCCACGTGGTAGATGCGGTCCTTGAAGTCCAGGATGAACGCCACCGGGTCCAGGTCCTGCCAGACCATGTGGGACGGGTCCCAGTTCAGCCCGAACGCCGGCCGGTGGCCGATGGCCTCCAGGGTCCGCACGGTGGTGTGGTAGTCGTAGGCGATCTCGCTCGGGTGGATCTCGTGGGCGAAGCGCACCCCCACCTCGTCGAAGACGTCCAGGATCGGGTTCCAGCGGTCGGCGAAGTCCTGGTAGCCGGCCTCCACCATGGAGGCGGGCACCGGCGGGAACATGGCCACCGTGTGCCAGATCGACGACCCCGTGAAGCCGACCACGGTGTCCACGCCCAGCAGGGCGGCGGCACGCGCGGTGTTCTTCAGGTCCTCGGCCGCAGCCTGGCGTACGGACTCTGGGTCGCCGGTGCCCCAGATGCGGGCCGGGAGGATGGCCTTGTGGCGCTCGTCGATGGGGTGGTCGCAGACGGCCTGGCCGACGAGGTGGTTGGAGATCGTCCACACCTTGAGGCCGTGCTTGTCGAGCTGGGCGCGCTTCTGCTCCACGTACGACGGGTCCGCCACGGCCTGGGCCACGTCGAAGTGGTCGCCCGAGCAGGCGATCTCCAGCCCGTCGTAGCCCCATTCCGCCGCCAGCCGGCAGACCTCCTCGAAAGGCAGGTCCGCCCACTGTCCCGTGAACAGCGTGACCGGTCTCATCAGTCCTCCACGTCCGTGTAGCGGCTACCCTCGGCCGCGCTGCGCTCGACCGCCTCCAGCACCCGCTGCACCCGCAGGCCGTCCGCGAACGACGGCGTCGGGTCGGCTCCGGAGGCGACCGCTTCCAGGAAGTCCTTGATCTCGTGGGTGAAGGTGTGCTCGTAGCCGAGGCCATGGCCGGGCGGCCACCAGGCGCCGACGTACGGGTGGTCGGGCTCGGTGACCAGGATGCGCTCGAAGGGTCCGCTGCCCTCGCTGAACCACAGCTCGTTCATGGCCTCGAAGTCGAAGGCCACGCTGCCGTGCGAGCCGTTGATCTCGATGCGCATCGCGTTCTTGCGCCCGCCGGCGAAGCGGGTCGCCTCGAACGAGGCCAGCCCGCCGCCCGACAGCCGGCCGATGAACAGCGCCGCGTCGTCCACGGTCACCGGTCCCCTGGCGGCGGAGCCGGTGGCGCCCAGCCCCGCCGACTCCGTCGCCAGCGGGCGCTCCTTGATGAACGTCTCGGTCAGCGCCGACACGCCCACCACGCGCTCGCCGGTGATGAACTGCGCGGCGTCGATGATGTGCGAGCCGATGTCGCCGAGCGCGCCCGCCCCGGCCTTGTCCTTCTGCAACCGCCAGACCAGCGGGAACTCGGGATCGATGATCCAGTCCTGCAGGTACGCGGCGCGTACGTGCCTGACCTCGCCGATCCGGCCCTCCTCCACGAACCGGCGGGCGAGCGCCACCGCGGGCACCCTCCGGTAGTTGAAGGCCACCATGCTCTTGCCCGTCGCCGAAGCGGCGGCCGCCACCATGGCCTCGGCCTCGGCGACGGTGTTGGCCAGCGGCTTCTCGCAGAGCACGTGCTTGCCGGCCTCCAGCGCGGCGATCGCGATCTCCGCATGGGAGTCGCCGGGCGTGCAGATGTCCACGATCTGCACGTCGTCGCGCTTGACCAGCTCTCTCCAGTCCGTCTCGATGTCGGCCCAGCCGAGCTGCGCTGCGGCCGCCTCGGTGCGTTCCTTCGACCGGCCGGAGAGCACCGCCATGTGCGGTGCCAGCGGCAGGTCGAAGAACGCGCCGACGCTTCGCCAGGCTTGGGAGTGGACGCGGCCCATGAAGGCGTAGCCGACCATGCCCACGCCGATGGTGGTTCTGTCTGACATGCAACCCCCGATCAGGATCAGGATTCGAAGCCGAGCGCCAGGTACTTCTCGACGTTCTCCTTGGTGATGGTCTCGGACGCGAGTGTGATCGACTGTGGCACCTGGTTCTCCACCAGATCACTCATGCCCTTCCCCTGTGCTATCAGACGCGCGAGCTTGATCGCCGAGGAGGCCATGGTCGGACTGTAGGTGACCGTGGCCTGCAGCACGGAGTTGCCCGACTGGATCTCCTTCATCGCGTTGAGCGAGCCGGCGCCACCGACCATGATGAACTCCTTGCGGCTCGCCTCGTTGATCGCGGCGAGCACGCCGACGCCCTGGTCGTCGTCGTGGTTCCAGAGCGCGTCGATCTTCTTGTGCGCCTGGAGCAGCGACGTGGCCACCTGGTTGCCGGTCTCGACCGTGAACTTGGCGTCCTGCTTGGCCGTGACGCTGAACCCGTACGTCTTCAGCGCGTCGGCGAACCCCTTGCTGCGGTCCTGGGTCAGCGGCAGCGTGGCGATGCCCTGGATCTCGACGATCACGGGGTTCGACACGCCCTTGTCCTTCAGCTGCTTGCCGATGAAGTGCCCGGCGGCCACGCCCATGCCGTAGTTGTCGCCGCCGATCCACGTCCGGTAGGCCAGTTTGTCGGGGAAGATGCGGTCGAGGTTGATGACCGGGATGCCCGCCTCGGTGGCCTGCAGCGCGACCTGGTTCAGCTGCTGGCCGTCGTTGGGCAGGATGACCAGCGCGTTCACCTTGGCCGCGATGAGCGACTCGACCGCGGAGATCTGCTGGTTGATGTCGTTCGTCGGCTCGACGGGCTTGAACTCGATGTCGGAATACTGCTTGGCGGCGCTCTCGGCGTTCTTGGCGATGGCCGCGATCCAGCCGTGGTCCGCGGCGGGGGCCGAGAAGCCGATCACCACCTTCGTCCCGGGCTGATCGTTGCCGCTGGCTGCCGGAGCGGGAGCCGGGGCCGCGCTCGTCGGCGAGGCCGCGGGCTCGTTGCTCGTGCAACCTGCTGCTAAAAGAACGGCTCCGCCGACGAGGAATCCCCGGCGCGCGACGTTGTCACTCATGGTGCTCTCTCCTTCAGGTTCCGCCGCTGGAGAAGGACGGCGACGACAATGATCAGGCCCTTGGCGATCAGCTGGTCGCTGGTGTTGAGCCCGTTGAGAATGAAGAGGTTCGTGATGAGGGTGAAGATCAGCAGGCCCAGGATGGAGCCCATGATCGTCCCTCGCCCTCCGGTGAGCAGGGTGCCGCCGATGATCACGGCGGCGATGGCGTCGAGCTCGTACAGGTCGCCGTGGGTGGACGAGCCCGTCGTGGTGCGCGCCATGATGAGGATGGCGGCGATGCCGCAGCACAGCCCCGACAGCGCGTAGAGCAGCATCGTGTGCTTGCGTACGTCGATCCCGGCCAGGCGGGCCGCCTCGGGGTTGCCGCCGACCGCGTACGTGCGCCGCCCGAAGGTCGTGCGGTTGAGCACGACCCACCCGAGCACCACCACCAGGGCGAAGATGTAGACCAGCAGGGGGATGCCGGCCAGGCGCGTGGTCGACAGGTCCACGAGGGCCGTGTTGTCCGACTGGATGAGCTGGGTCTTGCGGTCGGACATGCGCTGTGCCAGCCCGCGGGCGGCCACCAGCATGGCCAGCGTGGCGATGAACGGCACCAGCCGCCCGTACGCGATCAGCAGTCCGTTGACCAGCCCCGCCCCCGTGCCGACGAGGATGGCGCAGATCGCCATCACCACCGGCCCGTACGACTGCGTGGCCAGCGTCGTCGCCCACACGCTGGCCAGGGCCATCACGGCCCCCACCGACAGGTCGATGCCGCCGCCGATGATCACGAACGTGGCCCCGACCGTGATCACGCCGATCGTGGCGGCCAGGGACAGGATGCTGACCAGGTTCGAGGCGGTGGCGAAGTTGTCGGGCCGGGTGACCAGGCCGACCACGACCAGCAGGGCGATCGCTCCGAAGAGGCCCAGATGCCGCATCTCGCCCAGGCCCCACGTCGATCTCAGTACCGGCGCGACCGCCTTCCCGGCGGGCCGATCCGTCGTGGGCTCGCTCATCACGCCGCCCTCCCATTCATGATCATGTCAAGTACGCGGTGCTCGTCCAGCTCAGCCGCCTCTCCTTCATGGATGACCGACCCCTCGCGCAGCACCAGCACCCGGTCGGCCAGGCCCAGCACCTCCGGCACCTCGCTGGAGACCAGCAGCACGCCGATGCCCTTCGCGGCCAGGTCGTGGATCACGGCGTACAGCTCGGCCCTGGCCCCCACGTCCACGCCGCGGGTCGGCTCGTCGAGCAGGAGCAGCTTGCGGCCGCCGAGCAGCCAGCGGGCGAGCACGGCCTTCTGTTGGTTACCGCCCGACAGGTTCCTGATCGGTCGTTCGGGGTCAGGTGGTCGGATGTCCAGCATTTCCGACAGGCGCTTGGCCTCGCTCCGCTCCCGCTTGCGGTCGATCCAGCCGAACCTGGAGAAGGCCGGCAGGGTGCCCAGCGTGATGTTCGCCGTGACGCTCTGGTCGAGGATCAGGGCCTGGGCCTTGCGTTCCTCGGGGGCCAGGCCCATGCCGTTCCTGACCATGCTGACGACGCCGCGGCGTACCGGGCGGCCTTCGAGCAGGACGCGGCCCGAGGCGGGGCGGGCGCCGTACACGGCCTCCAGGATCTCCGAGCGGCCCGAGCCGACGAGCCCGGCCAGGCCCACGATCTCGCCCGCCCGCACGGAGAACGAGACGTCGGCGAACACTCCGGGCGAGGTCAGGCCCTCGACGCGGAGCACCTCCTCGCCCGGCTCGCGCCCGCCCCTGGGCGGGAAGACGTACTCGACGTTCCTTCCCGTCATGAGGGAGACGATCTGCGTGGTCGGGGTGTCGCGGGCGGGCAGGCCGACGGCGACCGTACGGCCGTCCTTCAGCACCGTGACCCGGTCGCCGATCTCGCGGATCTCCTCCAGGCGGTGGGAGATGTAGACCACGGCCACACCCTGGGCGGTGAGCTCGCGGATGATGCGGAAGAGGTTGGCCACCTCGTCGTGCGCGAGGGCGGCCGACGGCTCGTCCATGATGATCAGGCGGGCGTCGTGGGAGAGCGCGCGGGCCATCGAGACGACCTGCTTGGCCGCCGGCGACAGCCGCCCGACCTCGGCCGACGGCCGGATCTCGGGGTGGCCCAGCCGTTCCAGCACCTCGCGGGCGGCGCGGCGGCCGGCGGCCCGGTTCACGAAGCCCAGGCGGGCGTGCTCGTGGCCGAGGAAGATGTTCTCGGCCACGCTGAGCCCGTCGACCAGGTCGAGTTCCTGGTAGATGGTGGCGAAGCCGAGCTTGATGGCGTCGATGGGGCTGCCGGGGCGCACTTCCGCGCCGTTGAACAGGATCGTGCCCTCGTCCGGCTGATGGACTCCGGCCAGCACCTTGATCAATGTGGATTTGCCGGCGCCGTTCTGGCCGAGCAGGCAGTGCACCTCGCCTGCTCGTACGTCCAGGTCGACCCCGTCCAGCGCGCGCACGCCGGGGAACTGCTTGACGATGCCCTGCATGACCAGCATCGGGAAGTCCCTTCAGGCGTTGTATCAGGCGTTGACGATGCGGTTGATGTTGTCCGGTGACAGGTAGTGCTCGATGGCGAGGATCCCGGCGCCGAGTGTGGCGGCGTTGATCCCCGTACGGCTCGGAGTGATCGACAGGTGGTGCGTGGCCAGCGGGAGCGACCTGCGGTAGACCGTCTCCCTGATCCCGGCCAGGAGGTGCTCGTGCACCCGCGACAGCGCGCCGCCGATGACGATGACCTCGGGGTTGAAGAAGTTGACCAGGCTGGCCAGCACCTCACCGATGAGCCGGCCCGCCTCCCTGACCAGGCGCAGCGCCTGGGTGTTGCCCGACTGCACGAGCGCCACGACGTCGGCGCCCGACTCCGCCGGCAGCCCCAGCTCGGTCAGCCGCCGCGCGATCGCGGCGCCGCCGGCCACGGCCTCCAGGCAGGCGCTGTTGCCGCACCGGCAGCCGGCGTCCTCGTGGCCGCTGACCCGGATGTGCCCGATGTCGCCGGCCGAACCCTGGGCGCCCCTGTGCAGCTTGCCCTCCGCCATGATCCCGCAGCCGATGCCGGTGCCGACCTTGACGAACAGCAGGTGACTGGTGCCGGCGAAGGCGTTGCGGTGCTCGCCCAGCGCCATCACGTTGACGTCGTTGTCCACCAGGACCTCGACGCCCGCGAAGTACTCGGGGACGGGATAGTCGTTCCACCCCGGCATGATCGGCGGGTTGTTCGGCCGTCCCGTCGCGAACTCCACCGGCCCCGGGACCCCGATCCCGACCGCCCGCAGCGCCGCACGGGGGCGTCCCACCCGGCCGAGCAGGTGGTCGAGCCGCTGGTCGACATGGGCGAGCACCTTCTCGGGGCCCTCGCCGATCAGCAGCCCGTCCTCGCACTCGGCCAGCACGTTGCCGGAGATGTCCATCAGCGCGACCCGGCAGTGCGTGGCGCCCAGGTCCACGCCCGCGAAGGCGTGGTCCTCGGTGTGCAGGCGCAACTGGCGCGGTGGGCGGCCGCCGGTGGACTCGCCGCTCTCGGTCTCCTCGACCAGGCCGCGCTCGATCAGCGCGTCCACACGCTGGGAGATCGTGGATCTGGCCAGGCCGGTAAGCCTCGCCAGATCGGAACGGGTCGTTGCGGAGCCCGCGCTGATCAGCGTCAGCACGTCGCCGGCCGAGCCCGGCTGGGGGGTCATGTCGCGACAATAAGATCACCGATGCGGCAAATCAAGAGTGAGAATCGACCAAACTCCCCCAACTTCCGCCGAAGATCGAACAAAGCCCGCTTTCACCGACATTTCGGCACTTGTCGCGGCATGCGAAAGCGCCGGCCCCCTCGTACGAGGAGACCGGCGCCGCATGGGTCCCGTCCAGAGCCCCGTCCTAGAGCATCGCCTTCATGGAGTCGGCCGCCGTCAGCACGTACGGCTGCTCGGCCATCACCGACTCCCAGTTGTCCGCGATCGCCTCGGGCGTGAGGTCGTCGGTCTTCCAGCCCGGCCCCTCCGCCACGAACACCCGCGCCACCCGGCCGCCGCCGACGCTGAACACCTCGCCGCTGGCCTCGCACGACTCGTGCACGAGGTACGCCACCAGCGCGCTCACCCGCTCCGGCGTGAACTTGGCCTCGAACTCGGCAGGCAGCAGGGCCTCCGTCATCCGGGTCCAGGCGATGGGGGCGATCGCGTTGGCCCTGATGCCGCTGCGCGCGCCCTCGATCCCGAGCGTCTTGGTCAGGCCCACCAGGCCCATCTTGGCGGTGGAGTAGTTGGCCTGGCCGAAGTTGCCGAACAGCCCGGCGGGGCTGGAGGTGTTGACGATCCGCCCGTAGCCGGCCTCCTTCATCAGCGGGTAGGCGGCCTGGCTGACCAGGTAGGAGCCGCGTACGTGCACGGCCAGCACCCCGTCGAAGTCCTCGACCGTCATCTTCCCGAACGACTTGTCCCGGAGGATGCCCGCGTTGTTGACGACGATGTCGACCCTGCCGTACGCGTCCACGGCCGCCTGCACGACGGCCCTGGCGCCCTCGGGCGTGGCGATGTTGTCGGCGTTCGCCACGGCCTGGCCGCCGTTCTTCGTGATGAGATCGACGACTTCGGCGGCGGGCCCCGCCGAGGCGCCCGTGCCGTCGAGCGCGCCTCCGAGGTCGTTCACCACGACCTTGGCACCCCTCTCGGCGAGCATGAGCGCGTGCGACTTCCCGAGGCCGTGCCCGGCCCCCGTGATGATCGCGACCCTGTCATCGAACCGAAGCATCGAACCTCCTACGCAGGAGAACAACATTCTAGTACGAGTACGATAACCGCCTCAGGCCGGTCGCCACAGGTCCGGCTCACCAGGTTCCCTGATCACCCGGCCCTTCGCCTCCAGCCAGGCCAGGTGCGCCAGGGTCTCGTTGTTGGCCGAGCGACGCATGAACGGCGGGATCGTCTCCCACGGCCGCGACCAGGTCAACCGCGTGGCCACCTCCCAGCAGGCGACCCCGTCGAGCGCGCCCACGACGCCCTCGATCTCGGCCAGCCGCGCGTCGTGGTGGGCCATCACGGTGTCCACCCGCTCGGCCAGCTCCAGGAACCGGAATTCATGCGCCGGCAGCACCTCCTCCACCTCCAGCTTGCGCACGGCGGCCAGCGAGTCGAGGTAGTCGGCCAGCGGGTTCGGCCCCGACTGGGGGTGCACGGCCACGATGGGCGTGATCTTCGCCAGCACGTGGTCGCCGGAGAACAGCACCCTGCGTTCCGGCGAGACGAAGCACAGGTGCCCCGGCGAGTGGCCGGGCGTCCAGACGGCCCGCAGGTCCCAGCCCGGCAGGCCGAGGTCGTCGCCGTCCTCGACCAGGCGGTCGGGCTTGGCCATCGAGACCATGTGCCGGATCATCATGGAGGCCCCGGCCAGCTCGTCCAGCGTCAGCTCGGGGACGCCGCAGCGCCGCAGCAGCGCCCGTTCCCGCTGGACCAGGGAGTCGATGGCCTCGTCGTCGTACCGCTCGCGGACCAGGCGGGCGTCGGCCGGGTGCAGCGCGATCCAGGCGCCCGACATCTCGCGCACGCGCCCCGCGAGCCCGTAGTGGTCGGGGTGGATATGGGTGACGAGCACACCCTTGACGTCGGTGATCTCGTAACCGGCCACGCCCAGGCCGGCCACGAGCGCGTCGTACGCCTCGTCCGTGTTCCAGCCGGCGTCGATGATCGCCACGCCGTCGGCCAGCTCGAGGACGTAGACCAGCACGTACCGGAGGGGGTTGATGGGGATCGGCACCGGGACCGACCACAGCCCCGGGCGTACCCGCTCGACTTCGGGGATGGCCCCGCCGACCCACGCCTCTCGCTGTGCCGCGTTCGAGGGTGTCACTACGAATTTCGCCACATGCCCGAATATAGTTCTGTATCCGAATCGTGTTCTACTAGGGGTCATGAAGCTGAGCCGCGAGCTTTCCGAAGATGGCCGCTTCGTCCGGCAGCCGAACCGTTTCACGGATCGGCTCGGACCACCCGAGCCCGGCCGCTATCGGGTCTACGCCTCCTACGCCTGCCCCTGGGCACAGCGCGTGCTGATCGTCCGGGCACTCCTCGGCCTGGAGGACCTGCTGGACGTCACCATCGTCGACCCCATCCGCGACGAGAAGGGCTGGCGTGTCCCGGGTGGCGACCCGGAATACCTGTCGGAGCTCTACCACGCCACCGACCCCGGCTACGTGGGCCGCTACACCGTCCCGTGCGTCTGGGACACCAGGGACGAGCGGATCGTCACCAACGACTTCCCCCGGATCACCCTCGATCTGGAGACGTCATGGGGAACCTCGCCCAACCTCTATCCGGAGCGTCTGCGCCCCGACATCGACATCATGAACGACCGCCTCTACCACGGCCTCAACAACGCGGTCTACGAGGCGGGCTTCTCCCGTGACCAGCAGGTGTACGAGGAGGCGGTGGCGCGGGTGTTCACCACCCTCGACTTCCTGGAGGTGCGCCTGGCCGAGTCGGAGTTCCTCTTCGACACGCTCACCGACAGTGACGTGCGCCTCTACACGACCCTGGCCAGGTTCGACGCCGTCTACTACGCGCACTTCAAGTGCTCGGTCAGGCGGCTGGTGGACTATCCGGCGCTGTGGGCGTACGCCCGCAGGTTGTACGCCATCCCAGCTTTCCGGGAAACCACCGACTTCGACCAGATCAAGCGTCATTACTACATCACCCAGACCAACATCAACCCGAGCCGGATCGTGCCGGTAGGGCCTGAGCTGGACTGGAGCTCGTAGCCGCCGGCATCCGCACGAACAGCAGGACCGACGACAGCATCACCACGGCCGCGACGCCCCAGGCGGCGGCCAGGCCCGCCTGGGCGGCCAGGGCGCCGAGCGACAGGTTGGCCAGGATCCCGCCGCCCTGCAGGGAGAGCGAGCTCGTCGAGGTGACCGTGGTGCGCTCGGCGGCGGTGACCGACTTGTGGGTCATCTCCAGGCACAGCAGGCCCGTCACCGAGCCGCCCACGAAGAGCAGGACGTAGGCCAGCCCGGCGCTCAGCAGCCCGGGCAGGCCGCCCAGCCCCGCCGTCACGGCCAGCGCCCCGACGGAGAGCGCGGTCAGCACCGTCCCGCCGATCGCGCCGCCGACCGAGCCGCCGGCCAGGCGGGCCACGCGCGGGACGAGCGCGCTGCCCAGGGCGCTGCCCGCGAACCCGAGCGCCGCGACCACCGCGTAGGCCAGGCTGCCCAGCTCGGCCGTGCCCGCCAGCTCGGCCAGCCGGCCCGGCGTGAGCAGCTCGATGGTCGTCAGCACCACGCCGGACGCCGCGGCGGCGGCCATGAGCCTGCGCAGGGTCACGCCTCCCATGGCCAGCCGGAGCCCGCTCGCCACCGTGGCGGGCACCTCGCGCAGCACGCTCTTGAGGGAGCGGCGCCCGTGGGCCGGCTCGGGCAGGGCGAACACCACCACGACCAGCAGGACCACCGCCGCCACCGCACCCAGCAGGGGCGGCGCCGCCAGCGGGAAGATCAGCGAGGGCGGCACCAGCAGCGGCACGGCGCCGCCCGCCAGCACGCCGACGCACAGGGCCACCGACTCCATCGCGCCGCCCCTGGCCAGGCCGGGCTTGAGGTCGGCGTCGGGGCCCTCGATGCCGTGCAGCGTGTCGACGTACCAGGAGGTGGCCGGGCCGCTGGACAGCGCCCGGGCGACGCCCTTGAACACCCCGCTCACCAGGAACATCCAGAACGCGGTGGACACGCTGATCAGCGCGAGCCCCGCCACCGTGAACGCGGCCGAGGCGGCCAGCACCACGCGCCGCCCCACCACGTCGGCCAGCCCGCCCGTGGGCAGCTCGAGGCTCACGGTCACGATCGAGAACACCGTCACCGTCACCCCGACCTGGACCAGGCTGAGCCCCCGCTCGGTCATGAGCAGGACCATGCTGGCCACCATCAGCCCCACGGGCAGCCAGGTCAGGAAATTGACGAGCATGTAACGCCGTAAGGCCGAACGCGCGGTCACGGCCCCTCCTTTCGCATTCGGGGGAAGCCCCCCACCCAGACGTGCACGTCCCGCGCATCAGGAGCGCCCGCGTCGCGTGCGGCGAGCTCGTTGAGCATCTCCTCGGTACGCGCCATGAACTCGGCCATCGCGGCCGGTGTGAGCGCGAGGAAGTGGTCGCTGAGGCCCGCCACCTCCACCCACTCCGGGGACCAGGCGGACTCGTCGAACTCCCGGATGCCCTCCGCGAGCACCTGGGCCTGCCGCAGCCGGATGACCTCGACCGCCTCGCGCCCTCCCGGGGAGCCGACCAGCTCGCGGCTGTTCCACGAGGTGTAGCGGTGGCGGGCCCGCCAGCGGCGCTCGCGGCCGTCGCTCTGGTCGGGGTCCTCCTCGATGAAGCCGTGCTTGAACAGCTCACGGAGGTGGTAGCTGGTCGAGCCGGAGCTCTCGCCCGTCTTGCGGCCCAGCTCGCTGGCGGTGGCCGGGCCGTCGGTGCGCAGCAGGCCGAGCAGCCGGCTGCGCAGCGGGTGGGCGACCACCTTCAGCACCTGGGGGTCCGTGATCTTGTAGCGCTCCTCCATGTCCTCACCCTAGACCGCAAAATCAATTTTGCAAAATGAATTTTGCGGTTGCCACGCGCTTCTAAACTGGGGGGATGCTCGACGACATCTGGGTGGACGACTCCGTCTTCGCACTGCGACCCGACTTCGCGGTGCTCATCATGACCGCACACGGCCTGGGCAACGGGCCCACCGACGACCGGACCCGCGCCTGGCTGGCGGAGGCGTCGGCGGTGGAGGTGCAGGCGGACAAGATCGACGCCTGGAAGGACGCCTACCGGGCCTTCGGGGCCAAGCCGCAGCGGACCCGGCCGTCGGTCGACGCGCTCACCCGGCGGATGCCGCTGCCGGAGATCAACCGGGCCGTGGACGCGTACAACTCGATCAGCGTCAAGCACGCGCTGCCCATCGGCGGCGAGGACCTCGACCACTACGTCGGCACGGCGCGGCTGGTGCGGGCGACCGGCGACGAGGCGTCGGAGGAGGCGCTCGGGCAGCCGGAGCCCGGCGAGGTGATCTGGCGCGACGACCTCGGCGTCACCTGCCGTCGGTGGAACTGGCGTCAGGTCGTGCGCACCCGTCTCACGGAGGAGACCACCAACGCGATCTTCCTTCTCGAGCGCCTGGAGCCGATGTCGCTGGAGGAGCTCAAGCAGGCGGGCGAGGAGCTGGCGGACCTTCTGTCCGCCTTGTCGCCAGAGGTGCAGATCACAAGCAGACTCGTGTCCAATGGGAAATAAACCTCCTGGAGCGGCGTTGATACCAAAGAGTAATAAAGGCTGCACCACCCGGATTGACTAGGCGGGCGTGACCTCTTTGCGCAGTCCTGAGAGGATCGTTCGAGGCGGCACGGGCTCTTCGGCGCGCGCTGCCGGTCCGGGCGAGTAGCCTTGGACAGGTTCTCTAACATCAACGCCGATCTGCGGAAGAGGGCGATTTCCGCCGTGTCGTCTGAGTCGTCGCGGACAAACCCGCTGGCAAGCTTTGGTCAGAACGAGTGGCTTGTCGACGAGCTGTACCAGAAGTACCTCCAAGATCCCGAGTCTGTCGACAAGGCCTGGTGGAACTTCTTCGCTGACTACAACCCTGATTACGGGCCGGGTCGAACCCCGGTAAGGGAGGCGGCGAACGGCACTGTGACCGCCCCCGCTCCTCCCCAGGCCCCCAAGGCACCTCCCAAGGCGCCACCGGCGGCCGAGAAGCCGAAGCAGCCGGCCACTCCGGTGCCCAAGGGCGCCGAAGAGGTCAAGCTGCGCGGCGCGGCGGCACGCACTGCCGCCAACATGGACCTGTCGCTGTCGGTGCCGACCGCGACCAGCGTCCGGGCCATCCCGGCCAAGCTGCTCATCGACAACCGCATCGTGATCAACAATCACCTCAAGCGGGGTCGCGGCGGCAAGGTCTCCTTCACGCACCTGATCGGCTTCGCGATCGTCAAGGCGCTGCGGGCCATGCCGGAGATGAACTACTCCTACGCGGAGATCGACGGCAAGCCGACGCTCGTCAAGCCCGAGCACGTCGGCCTCGGTCTGGCGATCGACGTACAGAAGAGCAACGGCGAGCGCCAGCTCCTCGTGCCCTCGATCAAGGGCGCCGAGGAGATGGACTTCCGGCAGTTCTGGATGGCCTACGAGGACGTCGTCCGCAAGGCCCGGGCCGGCAAGCTCGGTGTCGACGACTTCGCCGGCACCTCGATCTCGCTGACCAACCCCGGCACGATCGGCACCGTCCACTCCGTTCCGCGCCTGATGCCCGGCCAGGGCACGATCATCGGCGTCGGTGCGATGGAATACCCGGCCGAATACCAGGGGGCCTCCCCCGACACGCTCTCGCGCCTGGCCGTCTCCAAGGTCATGACGCTGACCAGCACCTACGACCACCGGATCATCCAGGGTGCCCAGTCGGGCGACTTCCTGCGGCAGATCCACCGGCTGCTGCTCGGCGAGGACGGCTTCTACGACGAGATCTTCGAGGCGCTGCGGATCCCGTACGAGCCGGTCCGCTGGGTCCAGGACATCTCGGCCTCCCACGACGACGACGTGGCCAAGTCCGCTCGCGTGATCGAGCTGATCCACGCCTACCGCGTACGCGGCCATCTGATGGCCGAGACCGACCCGCTCGAATACAAGCAGCGCAAGCACCCCGACCTCGACATCCAGTCGCACGGCCTGACGCTGTGGGACCTGGAGCGCGAGTTCGCGACCGGCGGTTTCGGCGGCCGCCCGCTGATGAAGCTGCGCGAGATCCTGGGCGTGCTGCGCGACTCCTACTGCCGCACCGTCGGCATCGAGTACATGCACATCCAGAACCCCGAGGAGCGTGCCTGGATCCAGGCACGGGTCGAGAAGCCGCACAAGTCGCCCGAGCGCGACGAGCAGCTCAACATCCTGTCGCGGCTCAACACCGCCGAGGCGTTCGAGACGTTCCTGCAGACGAAGTTCGTCGGCCAGAAGCGCTTCTCCCTGGAGGGCGGCGAGTCCCTGATCCCGCTGCTCGACTCGGTGATCAGCGACGCCGCCGACGAGGACCTCGACGAGGTCGTCATCGGCATGGCCCACCGCGGCCGCCTCAACGTGCTGGCCAACATCGTGGGCAAGTCCTACGCGCAGATCTTCGGCGAGTTCGAGGGCAACATCGACCCGCGCACGGCGCACGGCTCGGGCGACGTGAAATACCACCTCGGCGCGACCGGCACGTTCACCGCGCCGAGCGGCAAGACGATCACTGCCTCCGTGGTCGCCAACCCCTCCCACCTGGAGGCGGTCAACCCGGTCCTGGAGGGTGTCGTCCGCGCCAAGCAGGACCTCCTGGAGCGCGGCGAGGAGGGCTTCACCGTCCTGCCGGTCCTCATCCACGGTGACGCGGCCTTCGCCGGCCAGGGCGTCGTGGCCGAGACGCTCAACCTGTCGCAGCTGCGCGGCTACCGCACCGGCGGCACCGTGCACGTGGTGGTCAACAACCAGGTCGGCTTCACGACCTCGCCCGCCTCGTCCCGCTCCTCGGTCTACGCGACCGACGTGGCGCGGATGATCCAGGCTCCGATCTTCCACGTCAACGGCGACGACCCCGAGGCCGTGGTGCGCGTGGGCGAGCTGGCCTACGAATACCGCCAGGCATTCCGCAAGGACGTCGTCATCGACCTCATCTGCTACCGCCGCCGCGGTCACAACGAGGGCGACAACCCGGCCTTCACCCAGCCGCTGATGTACGACCTGATCGACGCCAAGCGCTCGACCCGCAAGCTCTACACCGAGGCGCTGATCGGCCGGGGCGACATCACGGTCGAGGAGGCGGAGCAGGCGCTGCGCGACTACCAGGTCAAGCTGGAGCAGGCGTTCACCGAGACCCGCGAGGCGGCGAAGAAGCCGCTGGAGGCGGGCGCCATGCGGGTGCCGCCGGCCGAGGTCGTCAAGTGGTCCCACGACGACACCCCGACGGCGATCAGCCACGAGACGCTCAAGCGCATCGTCGACACCCAGCTCAACCTCCCCGACGGCTTCACGCCGCATCCGCGCCTGGCGCCGGTGCTGCAGCGCCGCGGTCAGATGGTCGAGCAGGACGCGATCGACTGGGCGATGGGTGAGACGCTCGCGTTCGGCTCGCTGCTGATGGACGGCCACCCGGTGCGCCTGGTCGGCCAGGACTCGCGCCGCGGCACGTTCACCCAGCGCCACGCCGTCCTGGTGGACCGGATGACCGGCGCCGACCACACGCCGCTCAAGACCTTCAACGAGGGCACCACGAAGTTCTACGTCTACGACTCGCTGCTCAGCGAGTTCGCGGCGCTCGGCTTCGAATACGGCTACAGCGTGGTCCGGCCCGACGCCCTGGTCCTCTGGGAGGCGCAGTTCGGCGACTTCGTCAACGGCGCCCAGACGATCATCGACGAGTTCATCTCGTCGGGCGAGCAGAAGTGGGGCCAGAAGTCCTCCGTCGTGCTGCTGCTGCCGCACGGCTACGAGGGCCAGGGCCCCGACCACTCCTCGGCCCGCATCGAGCGGTTCCTGCAGGTCTGCGCGCTCGACAACATGACGGTCGCGCAGCCCAGCACGCCGGCCAACTACTTCCACCTGCTGCGCTGGCAGGTGGAGTCGGAGCGGCACAAGCCGATGGTGGTCTTCACGCCCAAGTCGCTGCTGCGCCACAAGGCGGCCACGTCGAAGTCGTCCGACTTCACCTCGGGCGCCTTCCAGCCGGTCCTGGGCGACACGACCGTCGACGCCGCCAAGGTCACCAAGGTCGTGCTGACCTCCGGCCGGCTCTACTACGACCTGGCCGCCCACCGCGACAAGGTCGGCGGCGACGACGTGGCGATCGTGCGGCTGGAGCGCCTCTACCCGTTCCCGTCGGAGGAGCTGGCCGCCGAGCTGGCCCGCTACGGGTCGCAGGTGGAGCTGTTCTGGGCCCAGGACGAACCGGCCAACATGGGGCCGTGGCCGTACCTGACGCTCAAGCTGGCCGAGGACCCGCAGACGCTGGGCGGCCGGGCGCTGCGGCGCGTGTCGCGCACGCCCAACAGCTCGCCGGCCACGGGTTCGCACAACTCGCACGACACGGAGCTCGAGGAGATCCTGCACCAGATCTTCGGCTGAGCCACCACCAGTGAGCCCCCGGCCGTGCCACGGCCGGGGGTTCGCTGCTGTTCAGGCAGGTTAAAGTCAGGCGGGGCGCGGTGCCCCGGTGATGAATGGAGAGCGATGTACTTCACCGATCGGGGGATCGAGGAGCTGGTCGAGCGGCGCGGCGAGGAGGAGGTCAGCTTGTTGTGGCTCGGGGAGCGGCTGCGCGAGTTCGTGGACCTCAACCCCGAGTTCGAGACCCCGATCGAGCGCCTGGCCACGTGGCTGGCGCGGTTGGACGACGAGGACGACTGAGCGGGGACGGGCCTCCCCCACGCCCGCCGCCCCCGGTCCTCACCTGGTAAGACGCCGACACTCCCGCTGTGCTCATCACGGTGGGACGGCCCTTCCCTCCGGAAAGCCCTATGCTGGATAACGCGATACATCTTGAGTTTTCACGAAACGCGACATATCGTGATTGATGTAGGGACGTGTCATCAGAGAGGGGCGGGGGAGCCAATGCAGCAGTGGACGATCGACGAGCCCGGGCAACTGACGTTCGGCGATGTGGACTCACTCGACGTACGCATCGTCGCCGGCCGGCTGGACGTGCTGGCCAGTGAGGGCCCGCCCACCCTGGAGATCGCCGAGATGGACTCGGCCTCGCCGCTCCTCGTGACGTACGACGAGGAGGCCAGGGAGCTCACCATCACCTACCGCGAGCTCACCTGGGACGGCCTGCTCGGCTGGCTCAAACCGGACCGGCGCAGGACGGTGCTGTCCATCGCGGTGCCCAAGACCTGCAAGGTCAAGGCGGGCGTGGTGTCCGCATCCGCCGTGCTGGCCGGGTTCGAGCGGGTGACGCACGTCAAGGGCGTCTCCGGGGAGATCGTGCTCGACGCGGTCAGCGGCAACGTGGTCGCCAACACCGTCTCGGGAGCCGTGGAAAGCCGGGCGATGGACGGCGACCTGTCGTTCATCAGCGTCTCGGGCGACCTGACCGTGGCGGGCGGCACGCCGCACCGGCTGAAGGCCAACACCGTCTCCGGCCGCATCACGGCAGATCTCATGCTGCGACCGACGGGTCACGTGACGTTCAACAGCGTTTCCGGTGACATCCTGGTCAGGCTGCCCGAGAACGTCGAGGCGGACATCAGCGCCAGGTCCACCTCCGGCAGGCTGGTCAGCGCGTTCGAGGAACTGTCAGACAAGAGCGGTCCCGGCATGAAAGTGCTGTCGGGACGGCTGGGTGGCGGCATGGCATCTCTGTCGGCGATCACGGTCTCCGGCGAGGTCACGCTGCTCAAGGGAGAGAAGGAATGAGCCCTGTCTTCGGTCACGGCCGGCTTCGGCTGTACCTGCTCAAGCTGCTGGAAGAGAGCCCGCGCCATGGCTACGAGGTCATCCGGCTGCTCCAGGATCGCTTCCTCGGCGTCTACTCGCCCTCTCCCGGCACGATCTATCCGCGCTTGGCCCGCCTGGAGGAGGAGGGCCTGGTGACGCACGAGGTGGTCGAGGGCAAGAAGGTGTTCTCGATCACCGACAAGGGCCGCGAGGAGCTGAACGCCCGGCTCGACGAGCTCGACGACCTGGAGCAGGAGATCTCCGCCTCGGTGCGCGACATCGCCCGCGAGGTCAAGGAGGACGTGCGCGACACGGTCAAGTCGCTGCGCGACGAGCTGACGCGGATGGCCAAGGACGTACGCACGGGGGCCACCGATGACACCCGGCGGTTGCGGGAGAAGCAGAAGGAGGACCTCAGGCGGCTCAGGGACCAGCAGAAGCGCCAGTGGATGGAACACGCCAACCACTGGCAGGACTCGGGCGAGCGGCTGAGCATGGAGTGGCGCCGGATCTGGTCCGAGGTCTGGACCACGCTCGGCGGCGCACCGTCCGACGCGCCCTCCAACCGGGCCGAACTCGACGCGGAGCTGGGCGAACTGCTGGCCGACTTCGTCGCCGAGGCTCGCGAGGAGGCATCGGAGGCGCGGCTGACGCCGGAGAAGCTGGCCGAGCTGCGTACGACGCTGGACGAGGCGAGCCGCCGCATCCGCGACATCCTCGAACGCTGACCGGACCAAGCGCCAACCGCCCTACCACATCACGACGCACCGCACGCGGCCGCCGTGCCCTGCTCCCGGCGTGAGATCGCCCGCCCAGCCCCGCACCTCTCACCACACGGCCCACCACGCGGGCCTCCACCCCTCGCGCGGCGTCGGCCTGACCGCCGCCGCGCGCGTCGTACCTCCCACAGGGCCCGCAACGCAGGGCTGCGCCCCTCACGCCGCACCTTCAGGACGCAGCCCGCCACGCAGCCCTGCGCCCCGCACATCGCACCTTCAGCGCGGGGACGTGCCACTTACCGCGCTGCCCCGCCGGCCACCTCACCGTGCCCGCACGCGCCACACAGCGCAGGGCAAGAGCGGTCGCCGCGCAGTTCCGGCCCGCGCCCCACCGCACAGGCCGACCGGCCGGCAAGGACCCCTCACGCACCCGAAGGACCCCGCCGAAGTACGGTGCGGTGGCGGGAGACGTCTCGGCAAGCGGGCGACGGGCGAAACCTAGACGGGGCTATGCGGAGCGAGCAGCCGACGAAAGCCGCTCCACCCGGCGCGAAGCCCGCGCCGCCTTACGAGCGTGGTACGCGATCGGCATGTACCGCAGCCGCTCCGGCAACCGCGGCGTCAACATCGCCACCGCATGTCCGAGGTGCCGCAACCGCCGCTCCTCCCGAGCCGTCCAGCGCAGCCCCAGCTTCCGGCGTACGGCGGAGGGCAGGGTGCCGACGGTGATGAAGTAGTTGAACTCCCCCGCCCCGACCCCCACCGGCGTCCACAGCCGGCGCAGCGGAGCGGGCAGTCCGGGCGGCGCCGGCGTGCCGCGCATGACCGACAGCACGTCGAGCGCGGTCGGATGCGCCTCCAGCCGCTCGGCCACCATGTCGTCGAAGTAGCGCCAGAACGCCTCCAGGTCGTCCGGCATCTCCCGCTCGGGCACCCGCAGGATGGCCCCGAGCTGCCGCGACTCGGCGTAGAGCCGCTTCTCCTGCTCGCGCGTGAACGGGGTGCCGAAATAGCGGTTGAGCGCGATGAACCGCTCGAACAACGTCAGGTGCACCCACGCCCACGCCTCGCCGTTCAGCGCGTGGTAGTGCCTGCCCTGCTCGTCCACCCCGCTGATCGGCTTGTGCAGCTCCCTGAGCCGCTGTCCCTCGGCGGGGCCGCCGGGTCCGGCGTACACCCATTTCTGCACGGACGCGAGCGTGCGCTCCAGCCGCCCCCACGGATCGTCCTTGTACGTGGAGTGCTCCGCGACGGCCGCGCCGACCGCCGGGTGCATCGTCTGGAGGACCAGCGCGCTGCCGGCCACGAGCAGATTGCGGTATTCGCCAGCCGTGTCCCAGTGCATCGAACCTGGGCCGAAGGGCTCAATGTTCATGATGACTGCCTCCTGGGTGATACAACCCCACATCTCTTGTATCACCCAGGAAGGTCAGAAGTAACCCTTCACTTATTCAGCCGGCAAAGACGATCTTTCCGAAGATCTCCCCGGCGGCCATGGCGGCGAACCCGTCGCGCGCCTCGGCCAGCGGCAGCACCCGGTCGATCTCGGGCCGCAGCCCCGTCTGCTCCAGGAACACCGCCAGCCGCTGCAACTGCTCGCGCGTCCCCATCGTGGACCCGACCACGGACAGTTGCAGGAAGAAGACCCGGTTCAGGTCGGCGGGCGGGACCGCGCCGCTGGTGGCGCCGGAGACGACGATGCGCCCGCCGGGCTTGAGCGACTTGAGCGAGTGGTCCCAGGTGGCCTGCCCGACGGTCTCCATGACCGCGTCCACCCGCTCGGGCAGCCGCGCGCCCGGCTCGAACACCTGGTCGGCGCCGAGCTGCCGGGCCCGCTCCCTCTTGCCCTCGGAGCGGCTGGTGGCCCAGATCCGGTAGCCGGCGGCCCGGCCGAGCGCGATGAGCGCAGTGGCGACGCCACCGCCGGCGCCCTGCACGAGCACGGTGGAGCCGGGCTCGAGCCCAGCCTTGTCGAACAACATCCGGTACGCGGTCAGCCAGGCCGTCGGCAGGCAGGCCGCGTGCTCGAAGCTGAGGGCGGCCGGCTTGGGCACCAGGTTGCGGCGCGGCACGGCCACGCGCTCGGCGAACGTGCCGTCGTACATCTCGGACAGCAGCGTGCGCTTGGGGTCGAGCGTCTCGTCGGCGCCCGTGCCGATCACGGAGTGCACGATGACCTCGTTGCCGTCCTCGTCCACCCCGGCTGCGTCGCAGCCGAGCACGATCGGCAGCCGGTCCTGCCTGATGCCGACGCCCTTGAGCGTCCACAGGTCGTGGTGGTTGAGCGCGGCCGCCCGGACGGAGACGGTCGTCCATCCGTCCGGCACCTTCGGCTCGGGGTGCTCGCCGAGCGTCAGTCCGGCGAGCGGGTTGTCGGGATCGGTCTGTGTGGCGGTTACGGCGAACATGGCCGCACCTTACTTCAGCCCGACGCCCCTCCCCCGAACCCGCACCTTACTTCAGCCCGACGCCCTCCCCCGAACCCCCACCGCCCCAAGACCACCCACCCCCGAACCCCACGCGCCCCAAGACCTCCTACCCCTGCCCCCGTCCACCCCCGATCCCCACCGACGACTCCGAGGACGCCCACCCCTGCCCCGACCCCGCCGGAGCCTGCCCTGAAGCGGAAGCGCACCCTCACTTCATCGTGATCCGGATGCCCGAAATCGCCATCTCCCGGAACCGCGTCGGCCCGGTGACGGCGACCAGCACATCCCCGCGGCACACCATGTCGGTCGGCCGCCCGCGCCCCTCGATCACATCCGGCATCCTGGCCCGCTTCTCGCAACCGGGCGTGGGCACGAGCGCGACCATCTGCCCCGCGCCACCGCCGAACCACAACTGCGGCCCGATCGGCTCGTCTTCCGCGACCTCCCCCGGCTTGGCCAGCCGCAGGTCCCCTTCGGCTGACAGGACCAGATAGCCCTCTTTCGTCACCCTCCCCTTGAGGTTCTGCGCGAGAGCCATCCGCTGCTCGAACGTCAGCCCCTGCCCCCGGTCGTACATCGCCAGCCGCCACGGCCCGAACGCGAACAGCAGCACCTGCCCATAGAACCCGCTCCCGGCCTGGCGCGGCCAGAGGGTCACGTTGTCGGTGTAGTTCCTGATCGGCCGGCCGCCCCGCGTGATCTCGACCTCGCCGCCATAGGGGGCGACGAACTGCCGATATCTCCCCCCGACCCAGCCCCCTTGGAACGGCCGCGACCCCATCTCGTCGAGATCGAGCTCCTTCGGATAGCGCACCTCGGCACGCACACCGTGCGGGAACACGACCGGGAGCACCTCGTCGCCCCCCTTGGCGACGGCGGGCACGTCGATGGTGTTGGGCGCGTTGTCGAGCCTGGTCAGCGACCGGATGGGCTCGGGCGTCGGCCTCGCGGGCAACGCCTCGGGCACCGGGTCGCGGCTGGCGAGCAGGCTGACGACAGGGATCAGCAGGAGCGCCAGAACCACCACCAGCCCGACCCACCGGCGACGGCCGCGCTCGCCTGCCTCGATGACGTCGAACTGGTCAGCCACGACGTTCCTAGCCGAGTAGTGCCGGCTTGCGCCCTTATGCTCAGTTCAATTGAGCGGCGACCGCCGGCGCAAGCCCTGGAACCTGGCGAAATCCTTGTCGCAGGTCACGAATTCACAACCATGCTCGATGGCCAGTGCGGCGAGATAGGCGTCGGGGATGAGGTTGCCGATGGCATCAGCGTGGCGGCAGAGCTTGACGAAGATTTCCCAGTGCCCCGACCGGCGTGCACGACGAGCGCATGCGGCTGGTGCCCGACATTTTCCGCAAACTCACGAGCGACCTCGAACGACGTGTCGGCCGGAATGCGCGGATCGGTCACCACGCGCATGAAGCCGTTGATCGCGAAGTCACTTACGGCATAGGCCTCGTCGCCGTTGAGCAGGTCCACGAGGAGCGCGTGACACTGCTCGTGGTGCTCCATGTCCCGCCGCCCGTGCTTGGCCGCGTACGCCTGTGACATGACGCCCGGGACTGTCCAAGCCGCCACACTCACCTACCCCCGACCGCAAAGAGATTGGCGGGCCCAATGAGCCCAAACATCCAGAACAAACGATGAGTGGCGTCTGATAATAAACGTTACCGATGTTACTGCAGAAGAATTAACAACGCCTCCACCTGCAGAAATGCCAATCAGGAATACATGCGATCTCGCTATTTCCATAACGGAACGGAACCGGCCCATGCTTTTTCACGTCGTTTCCTGGCCGCCGGATCGAGCCATTCATTAACGTTCCCATCGTTTTCCTGGCCCACCGGGGCGCAGTACCCCGCTCTGGGCCGCCGAAAGCTGAGAGGAGCTCCATGTATTCCCGAGCAAGGCGCATCGCGATCCCCCTCGCCGGCCTCGTGGCCATAGGGCTGGCGGCGGGCATGGTCAGCGGCGCCGCGGGCGCGACCGCACCCTCCGATGTCGTGTCCAAGAATGCGGCGACCCCCGCGGAGCAGGCGATTCAGTTCTGGACGCCCGACCGCATCAAGCTGGCCAGTGACTACGACGACGGGCTCGACCTGTCGTCCAAGGGCGTCAAGGGCAGCAACGACACCCCTGACGGACCTCCCGGCTCCGTTCCGCCGATCGGCGCGGAGAAGACGACGAGCAAGAAGAGCAAGCACGTCAACCTGCCGAACACCGTCGGCCGCGTGTTCTTCACGCTGCCGAAGGCCGACCCGCGTGACCCGAAGAACTGGCGTTACTGCTCGGCCAGCTCCGTGCAGAGCAAGTACCGCAACCTGGTGGCGACCTCCGCCCACTGCGTCTACGACACCAAGAAGAACACCTTCTACGACAACTGGATCTTCATCCCGTCGTACTGGGACGGCGACAAGGTCTGGAACGGCAAGGCGCCCTACGGCATCTACGCCGCCAAGACCTTCAACGCGCACGACGACTTCGTGGTGAAGGAGGACTACGACTTCGACTACGCGTTCGTCAACGTCTACAACGGCATCAAGGTCAGCTGGGAGAAGGTCAACGGCCGCTGGAAGTGGACCGTCAAGAACGTCGGACGGCTCGGTGACAACGTCGGCGGCCAGGGCTTCACCTGGAACCGGAGCACGAAGCTGAACGTGTTCTCGTTCGGCTACCCGGCGGGCGAGCACCCTGACGGCGACAAGCCGTTCACCGGCCGGACGATGAAGTACTGCTACGGCAAGACCAAGGCGATGCCCGAGGCCAAGAAGTACAACCTGCAGGAGCACATCGGCTTCAAGTGCTCCTTCACCGCCGGCGCGAGCGGCGGACCGTTCCTCTACAACTACAAGAGCGCGTCGCGCACCGGCTACCTGGTCGGCGTCAACAGCGTCGCGTGGGACACCGACGGCAACGACCGCTACGACCACATCTCGTCGCCGTACTTCAACACCGACACCTACAAGGTCTACAAGGCCGCCGCCAACCGGTGGACCGGCAACATGCCGTGATCAAGTTGGCACCAGGCCCCGGTTCCCTCGGGATCCGGGGCCTTCCCCTGGGATCGGAATGGGATGGCGACGACGTGGCGTGTGCCACTCGACCGGCTCGAAAGAGGCCGGTAATGGGTGCAATTCCATCCGTACGAACGCCACCCGGCATCCGCTCCCACCTGCGGAAACGTCATCAAGTAATGATCGTTTACGCGTATCGGGACCGTTCGGCTGACGGCATCCTTATAGTTCGCGATGCACCCTTGATCAGGTAACGAATCTCTATCCAAGCTGCAATACAGTCTGTACATCTGGAAAAATCCACCCTTACGACCCCAAGAAAGGCATTTCATGATCCCCCGGGCCAGGCACTTCGTTGCCGCTGCCTTGAGCAGCGCGCTGCTGATGCTGCCTGCCTTCACGGGGGTCGCCGATGCCGCGCCCGCCAGCAAGGTGTTCGCCGTCCCGCTGGCCAAGACCCTCTCGGACGTCAAGCGCGTCGCCGGCTACTGGCGGCCCGACCGCCTCAAGCAGGCCGACAACTACAGCCCGGCCACGCCCGCCGCCGCAGCCGCCCCGACGACCTCGTCGGCCGCCGCCGCCTCCGGTCCCGGTGCGCCCGTCGCCGTCGTCAAGCAGGCGACCGCCGCACAGGGCGTGGCACCCGTGCCGCCGCGCAAGGGCACCGCCAGGACGATGGGCAAGGTCTTCTTCCGGTTCGGGGACAAGGAGTACTGGTGCTCCGCCAGCGCGGTCGCGGCCAAGAACCGCAGCGTCGTCGCCACGGCCGGGCACTGCGCGTACGACTCGCGCCAGGCCAAGCCGGCCGACTACTGGATCTTCGTCCCGAACCCCGGCCCCAACGGCGAGACGCCGGACGGTATCTACGTGGGCGCCTCGATCAGCATGCACGAGGACTGGTCGGGCAAGGCCGACTACGACTACGACTACGCGTTCGTGACCGTGCACCGCGGCTTCACCTGGGTCGCCAAGGACGGCGGCTACGTCATGCAGGACGTCGGCCGGCTCCAGGACAACGTGGGCGGGCTGGGCATCGACCTGAACGAGGAGCCCGGTTCGTACACGGTGGCCGCGTTCGGCTACCCGGCGGGAGCGCAGCCCGACGGCTCGACCCCGTTCAACGGCAAGACGCTGCGCAAGTGCCCCGAGCGCGCCACCCGCTTCACCGTGGCCCCCGGCCGCGACCTGCAGAAGGGTGTCGAGCTGCAGCCGTGCGACTTCAGCCCCGGCGCCAGCGGCGGCCCGTGGCTGATCGGCTACGACGACTCGCGCAGGCTCGGCACGCTGAACGGCGTCAACAGCCTGACCTGGAACAGGGACGCCAAGGGCCGCTACGACGCGGTGTCCTCCCCCTACTTCGACACCACCACCGGCGAGGTCTACCGACGCGCCGCGGGGCTGACCACCATCCCAAATGTGACGTAAGTCATAGCAACCATCTGGTCACTACGGGTGATCAGCCAGTTCTTTGTCTCGGCAAGGTCACGACGCCACTTGGGAGCGTTGACATGATCTACCGAAAATTCACATACACATAGTCAAAGCTGTAGGTTCCGGGCTGTCCGTTTGCTGAGTTTTGGGGGTGCACGAGGCGCCTCATGTCAGCGCAACCTGGAGTTACCTTGAAGCGAATCCTTCTTCCCGCCGGCGGAGCCCTCCTGGCTACCGGTCTGCTCGCCTCCGGCCTGTCCGGCACGGCGCAGGCCGACGGCGACGTCGCCCACGACCCGATGGCCCGCAACACCTCCGACGCCGTCTCCGTCGCCTCCTTCTGGCTGGCCTCGAACGGCGCCGCGCTCCGGTCCGCGACCCAGTACCCGTGGGACTCCAAAGAAGTTCGGAAGGTCGTCTCCAAGGGCGGCGCCGACCCCGACGGCCGCCCCGGCACCACGGCGCCGACCGGCGAGTCCAAGTCGACCGGCAGGGCCCAGAACATCAACCTCCCCAAGACCGTGGGCAAGGTCTTCTTCGTCGACGCCGGCGGCAAGTTCCGCTGGTGCTCGGCCTCCTCCATCCAGTCGAACTACCGCAACCTGGTCGCCACGGCCGGCCACTGCGTGTACGACACCGACAGCAACGCCGCCACGATGGACAACTGGGTCTTCGTTCCCGGCTACTACCAGGGCAAGGCTCCGTGGGGCATCTACGTGGGCAAGCAGGCGTTCACGCACTTCGACTTCGACACGTACGAGGACTACGACCGCGACTACGCGTTCGTCACCGTCTACAACGGCATCCACTTCAACGGCGTCAAGCAGGTGGACCGCAAGGACTTCCAGCGCTTCACCGGCCCGAAGCGGTCGTGGGGCGGGCGCTACTACATCCTGCTGTCGAAGGACGCCGGCCGCCTCGGCGACAACGTCGGCGGCCAGGGCTTCGCCTGGAACCAGCCCACCGGCAAGCCCGTACGCGCCTTCGGCTACCCGGCGGCCCCGCACCCGGACGGCAACAAGCCGTACAGCGGCGTGACGCCGAAGCACTGCTACGGCAACACCACCGCCAAGACGGTCGGCGCCTCCTGGCTGAAGATCGAGGAGCACATCGGCCTCAAGTGTGCCGTGACCCCCGGTTACGACGGCGGCCCCTGGCTGCTGAACTACAGCAACGCCAAGCGCCTCGGTTACGTGAACGGTGTCACCAGCACCTTCGCCGACCAGGACGGCAACGACAGGGTCGACTACATCACCTCGCCGTACTTCGACGGGGAGACGGCCTCGGTGTACAACGCGGCCAAGAACGTGTGGTCCGGCAAGATCGTGGGCCCGAACGGCGAGCTGTACAAGTAAGCCCCCGCAGAACCCTTCAGAGCCCTTCAGAACCATCCAGAAGCGAGGGCCTCGGCACACGTCCGAGGTCCTCGCTTCGGCGTTCCACGGAGATCTTTCTTTGAACTACTGACAGACAGTGTTTACGTTGTCACGATGGGCGCATGCGTCGTGATGATCTGACAGACGCCGAGTGGGAACGGGTGGCGCCGCTGCTCTCCACGCACGGCGACCATGGCGACCGGTCGCCCGAGGACCGCATGGTGATCAACGCACTGCTCTATCAGGCCCGCACCGGTGTCCGCTGGCGCTCCCTGCCCGACCGGTACGGCTGCTGGGTCACCGCCTACAAGCGCCACCGACGCTGGACCGCCGACGGCACCTGGCAACGCCTCACCCTCGCCCTGCGGACGAGCGGCGACCGCACGAGCACGGCGACGACCCCACCGGACTTCGCCTCCCCCAGGACGCACCAGCCGCCCCACGACAGCCCCCACACCGCCCCGCCACCCCTCTCCCACCTCAGGGACGCGGCAGTCCTGGCCAGCCTCCAGGCCCTCCTCGGCAGCGTGGTCCAGCCAAGAAGGCAGTGAACCCGGCCGACCGCGGGGCGGCGCGCCTGCGACCACAACGAGCGGAGCCGCCTGCAACCGGGAACTCCGTAACGGGCAACGGAACGCTCGGCTCAGAGCCCCACCACAGCGCCCCGCGCCCCCCCGCCGGCGCCGAAATCCGCATGCCTGAAACGCGAACCTGAAGATCACCTGTGAGAAATGAGCCATCTTAGACGGGGCAGGCGTCAATCTGGTTCCTGTGATCTAAGTCACGTTTCGATGGCTACGTTATGTGGCGAGTCCCTAACGGCACTTTCGTACCGGCAGACACAACCCCTTCATACCCTGCGAAAACGTAACGCAATGATCACAACGCGCAAAGATCTCTGACAGATAACAGGAAGGTCACGGCGGTAACGGCGCCTGCCGAACCGCCCAAAGCGGGTTCCACCTGCGGAGATCACCACGCTATGTTCCTTGCTATCCCTTTACTGACGCATGGGACGCATGTTGCGACCCACGACAGAGCAAGGAGCAGTTCCCTTGAAGCGCATCCTCATCCCCGCCGGTGGCGCCATCCTGGCCACCGGCCTCCTGGCCGCCGGCCTCGCCGGTACGGCCTCCGCCGACAGCGACGTCGCCAAGGACAACCTGGCGACCAGCGCGGCCAACGCGAAGGCCATCGCGAGCTTCTGGGCGGAGAACAACGGTGCCGCCCTCAAGGCCGCTACCGAGTCGAACGTCTGGGACAAGGCGGACGTCGCCAAGCTGCAGAGCAAGGGTGGCTACAGCTCGGACACCAAGCCGGGCTCGACCGCTCCGATCGGCGAGGAGAAGAAGACCTCGACCAAGGTGCAGAACGTCAACATGCCGAAGACCATCGGCAAGGTGTTCTTCATCAACAGCAAGGGCGAGAAGAAGTGGTGCTCCGCCACTTCGATCCAGTCGCAGTACCGCAACCTGGTCGCCACGGCCGGCCACTGCGTCTACGACACCGCCAACAACACGGACGTCATGTCCAAGTGGGTCTTCGTCCCCGGTTACTACCAGGGCAAGTCGCCTTGGGGCATCTACGTGGGCAAGCAGGCCTTCACCCACTACGACTTCGACGTCTACGAGGACTACGACCGCGACTACGCGTTCGTGACCGTGTACAACGGCGTCAAGCTGGACGGCGGCACCGCCAAGCAGGTCTCCAAGGCCGACTTCGAGAAGTACCAGGGCGTCAAGGACGCCAAGGACGTCGAGATCAGCCGGGAAGAGTTCCGCAAGGGCAAGCTCGACCCGACGTCGACCGAGGCCTACTGGGTCAAGAGGGGCACGGCGCCCGAGGCGACCGGTCCCGACTACCCGGGTGCCGAGGTGGGCAAGGTCGAGGTCTCCGAGGCCACCTACAAGGCGGCCAAGGTCGGCAAGGGCAACGGCCGCAAGTTCGGTGAGCCCGTCACCGAGATCGTGACTGACACCCAGGCCGCCGCCTACCTGGAGAACCAGAAGAAGGACGCCGCCAAGTACCCGGCCAAGGTCGTCAAGGACGCCCGTGGCAACTGGACCATCACGCACTTCTACGTGCAGCAGTGGTACAAGCCGGGCTCGGACACCAAGTACTACAAGACCGTCTTCTACATCATCGAGGGCTTCGCCAAGGACGCGGGCCGCCTCGGTGACAACGTGGGCGGTCAGGGCTTCGCCTGGAACCAGCCGACCGGCAAGCCGGTTCGCGTGTTCGGCTACCCGGCGGCTCCTCACCCCGACGGCAACAAGAACTACACGGGCGTCACGCCGAAGTGGTGCTACGGCACCACGACGAAGAAGCTCGTGGGTTCGGCCGCCAAGAAGATCGAGGAGCACGTCGCCCTCAAGTGCGCCATGACCGAGGGCGCCGACGGTGGCCCGTGGCTGTACAAGTACAGCAACAGCAAGCGTCTCGGCTACCTGAACGGTGTCATCAGCACCTTCAACGACCAGGACGGCAACGGCCGCGTGGACTACATCTCGTCGCCGTACTTCGACGGCGAGACCAACGTCGTCTACAAGGCCGCCGCTGTCGCGTGGTCCGGCAAGGTTGTCTAAGTAACGGATAGCGACCGGACTTAGACGGTCCGTGTAACCGTTGCAAGCGAAGGGCCCGGCATCCCGCCGGGCCCTTCTGCGTTCGGCCCGAAAGTGAAGGGCGTTTGGACGCATGGGGCGCTCAGACGGTGCCATGAACTTGGTGTGATCTGCGTCACATAGCAGCTGGGATCCGGATCATGAGGACACCCGCACCCCGCGCGTCACACTGACAACTTCCTTATGTTGATCAGGGCAAACGACGGCAAGACGAGCTTCCCTCGACTCCTGCGCATCAGCCCTTTAAACATCACAGAACGATCACGACCGGCTTGTCGCATCTTTTCCCACCAAAGCGGCTTCCGGTTATCAAGATCGACACTGTATGTTCCTGGCTATCCCTTTACTGACGCATGGGACGCAAGAGGCGTTCCACGACAGCGCAAGGAGTTACCTTGAAGCGCATCCTCCTCCCCGCCGGTGGCGCCATTCTGGCCACTGGTCTGCTGGCTGCTGGTCTGGCCAGCACCGCCCAGGCTGACGACACCGTCGCGACCGACCCGCTGGCTGCTTCCGCGGCGAAGGCGGCGGAAGTCATCGAGTTCTGGACCAAGTCCGACAACGCGGCGCTCAAGGGCGCCATCGCCTTCAACCCCGACGCCCTCGAGGTCTCCAAGATCAAGAGCGGTGGTGGCTATACCTCGGACACCAAGCCGGGTTCCACCGCCCCGATTGGCGAGGAGAAGAAGGCGGCCGTCAAGGTTCAGAACGTGAACCTGCCGAAGACCATCGGTAAGGTCTTCTTCGAGGGCCGCGACGGCAAGCTGTACTGGTGCTCCGGTACCTCGATCCAGGCGCAGTACCGCAACCTGGTCGCCACGGCCGGTCACTGCGTGTACGACATCGCCGGCAACGACGAGGTCGTGTCCCGCTGGGTCTTCGTCCCCGGTTACTACCAGGGCAAGGCTCCTTGGGGCATCTACGTGGGTAAGCAGGCCTTCACCCACTACGACTTCGACGTCTACGAGGACTTCGACCGCGACTACGCCTTCGTCACCGTCTACGACGGCATCGGCGGCGTTGTCAACAAGCCGAAGCAGGTCACCAAGGCCGAGTTCGACGCCTACAAGGGCAACAAGGACGCCAAGGACGTCGAGGTCAGCCGGGAAGAGTACCGCAAGGGCAAGCTCGACCCCAAGACCACCGACTACTACTGGCGCCAGAAGGGCACGGCGGCCGAGGCCACCGGCCCGGACTACCCCGGTGCCGAGGTGACCAAGGTTGAGGTCACCGAGGCTGCCTACAAGGCTGCCGGCGTCGGCAAGGGCAACGGTTTCAAGTTCGGCGAGCCCATCGTCGAGAACGTCACCTACAACCAGGCTCTGGCCTACCTCGAGAGCCAGAAGAAGGAGCCGGCCAAGTTCCCCGGCACCGTCAAGCTGGACGAGCGGACCAACTCCACGATCACGCACTACTACGTGCAGGCGTGGTTCAAGCCGGGTTCGGACACCAAGTACTTCCGCACGGACTTCTTCATCTTCGTTCACGAGGTGAAGAGCGTCGGTCGTCTCGGTGACAACGTGGGTGGCCAGGGCTTCGCCTGGAACCAGCCCTCCGCTGGCAAGTACGTCCGGACCTTCGGTTACCCGTACGGCCCGCACCTGGACGGCAACCGCCCCTACACGGGCGTTACGCCGAAGTGGTGCTACGGCAAGACCGCGAGCAAGGCTCTGCTGATCCCGTCCAAGAAGGTCGAGGAGCAGCAGTCCCTGAAGTGCGCCGTCACCGCCGGTTACGACGGTGGCCCGTGGCTGTACAAGTACAGCAACAGCAAGCGGCTCGGCTACGTCAACGGTGTCACCAGCCTCATCGCTGACACCGACGACAACAAGCGCTACGACACGATCACCTCGGCGTACTTCGACGGTGAGACCAACGTGATCTACAAGGCCGCTGCGGCCGTGTGGTCCGGCAAGCTCATCCCGTAGTTCGCTGCGGATCGGAACGTCGACCTGGTCTTCGTTCGGTAGCAGTACCAAAGGGCTCGGCATCCTGCCGGGCCCTTTGGCCTTTCTGGTGAAAATTGATAATTCCCCTTACCAGAGTGACTAATGGGTCGATAGGGTCTTTACACCCCTTTTGACAACTGTGGAGCCTCTCGTGAAGCGCCTGCTCATCCCCCTAGCCGCCGCCGGCCTGAGCGCCGCCGTCCTCGCCGCGCCCGCCAGCGCGGAGCCGCACTGGGCGACCGACAACCTTCTCCCCAAGCCGGCCGACGCGTACGGTGCCGCCTACTTCTGGCTGGACGCCAACGGCGCCGCCCTCCGCAAGGCGACCCAATATCGTGTCGACGCCAAGGACGTCCCCAAGCTCGTCTCCTCGGGCAGCCAGGGCGCGCCCGACGGCAAGCCCGGCATGACCGGCCCGACGACCGCCGCCAAGCCGGCCGCCAGCAAGAACGTCAACCTCCCCAAGACCATCGGCAAGGTCTTCTTCCTCGACAAGGGAGGCAACTACCGGTGGTGCTCGGCCACCTCCATCCAGTCCAGGCACCGCAACCTGGTCGCCACCGCCGGCCACTGCGTCTACGAGAACGGCAAGGACGACGTCTACGACAAGTGGGTGTTCGTACCGGGCTACTACCAGGGCAAGGCTCCCTGGGGCGTCTACGCGGGCGCCTACGCCTTCACCCACTTCGACCTCGACACCTATGACGACTACGACGGCGACTACGCCTTCGTGGCCGTCCACAACGGCTTCGCGCTGGCCGGCGAGAAGGAAGTGACCCACAACGCGTTCAAGGCGTGGGCGGGTGACAAGTGGGTCAAGCCGCGCGAGATCAGCGCCGCCGAATTCCTCAAGTGCCAGCTGAACCTCGGCGAGTGCTGGTCCGAGGGTGAGGACAAGCCCGCCGACCTGGTCGGGCCCGACTACCCCGGCGCCGTCCTGGAGAAGGTCGAGGTCTCCAAGCAGGCCTATGACGACGCCAAGATCGGCAAGGGACAGGGCTTCAAGTTCGGTGAGCCCGTCGTGGAGCAGGTCACCAAGACCGCATGGGACGCGTACCAGGGTCCCGGTAGCAAGGGTGCCGGCCCCGACAAGGTCGGCAACTACACCATCACCCACTACTACACCCAGAAGTGGGTCAAGCCAGGCACCTCCCGCAAGTACTACGAGGCCCACTACTTCATCGGCATCGCCAAGGACCTCGGCCGTCTCGGTGACGTGGTCGGCGGGCAGGGCTTCGCCTGGAACCAGCCGCTCGGCCAGCCGGTGACCGTCTTCGGTTACCCCAGCGCCCCTCACCCCGACGGCGACCGCCCGTTCTCGGGCGTCACCCCCAAGTGGTGCGCGGGCAAGACCAACACCAAGAGCTATCAGGTCAACACGTTCAAGGTGGAGACCCACCAGGTGCTCAAGTGCTCCATGACCGGTGGCGCCGACGGCGGCCCCTGGCTCATGAAGTACAACAACGGCAAGCGCACCGGCTACGTCAACGGCGTGACCAGCATGTTCCACGACAACGACCGCAACAACCGGATCGACTACATCAGCTCGGCCATCTTCGACGGTGAGACCGCCGCCGTCTACGACAAGGCCAACTACGCGGAGACGAAGTCGATCGTCGGTCCCAACGGCGAACTGCTCAAGTAACCCGCACAACGGCCCGGGCCCATGAGGCCCGGGCCGTCCCGTGTGGTCACACGGCCGTGAGTTCCCGTGTGCGCTCGCGCAGCGCCAGCACCGGCCGCTCGTTCTTGTACGGCTCCAGCCGCCGCCGCAGATCCGCGGCGTAGGAGCGGGACCGGGCCGACTGCAGGTCGCTGGCCAGTGTCAGCGCGCCGGCCGCGGCCGAGCACGCCTCCTCCAGCTCCCCGCACTGCAGCAGCCCGGCGGCCAGCAGTGACAGGTTGAACATGCGGCCCCGTACGTAGCGGGAGTCCATGTCGAGGGAGCGGCGCGCCTGCCGTACGACCCGCTCGCCCTCCCCGAGGTCGCGGAAACAGTGGGCGAATTTGGCGGACAGGTAAGCCTCGTCGAAGTAGCTGAGCCACTTGGGCTCCTCGGCGGGCTTGCGGGCCTCGAAGGCGCACTCGGCCTCGTGCAGGGACATACCGCAGGCACGGGCGTCGCCCAGGCCGGCGTGCGCGTGGGCCTCCAGGACGTGCGCGGAGGCCAGGAGCGTCTGCACCCCGGCCCTGCGGGCCGCGATCTGGGAGGCCCTGGCCAGGTCGAGGGCGTGGGCCGGCTGGCCCATGTAGATGGCCTGGTGGGCCATGCCGGCCAGGATCTCCCCGCCCAGGGTCTGGTCGTCGGCGCCCCTGGCCAGGCGCAGGGCCTGGATCAGGTAACGCTGGGCGAGGCCGTGCTGCTCCATGTCGTAGGCCATCCAGCCTGCCAGCCGGGTGAGCTCGGCCGCGGCGGCGGCCAGCTGCCTGCCGGTGGAGTCGCCGTACGAGCCGTCCTTGAGCAGGGGGGAGACGGCGGTGTCGAGGTATTTGACCACGGACGAGCGGACCCGGCCGCTGCCGAAGCGATTGTCGAGCTCACCGAAGGATCGGGTGACCTCGTGGATGGCGGCGATGTCGGCGCGGCCCACCCGCCGCATGCCCATACCGCTCGGGCGTCCCTCGGAAGGGGACGTCAACCAGCGTACGGCTCCAACGGAGCCGGCTCCTATCGCGAACGTCGAATCGATCAGGAACCTCCGTCTCTCCACGTCGGCCCGCCACAGCGCCGTCACGGTCGCGACCCCCTCCTGCCACGTGTGCGTGAACTCCTGTCCGAGGTCGAGGGGCGTGATGACGGCCGGCATGCCCAGATCCTCCGAGGTGATCTGCCTGCCGAGCCGTAGGGCGAAAATCTCGGTGAGCAAGCACGGCACCGGATCACGCGGCCTCTGACCTCCGATCCAGCGCAGCACTGAACTGTGGTCGTACTTGAGGCCCGGTGTACCGCGTGCGGCTCCCAGATCGTTGAGGCGCCTGGCCAATCCCTTGTGGGAAAAACCCGCCTCTGCGATGAGCTGCTGCAGCAGTCGATTCGGCTCGCGTTCCATCGCTCTCCTCGTCACAGGAGTCGGCGCCCACATCCTTACAGAGAGCTACTGTTATAGCACCTTGCGTTAAGGATTTACGGCAGTTCCCAAAGGTCACCCCAACTCCAACTCCAACCCACACCCTTCGCCGGTTCTGCGCATGGTCAGGCCGACGGCTCTTACTCCTGGACGGGGACCTCACCTACCCATGGCTCGGCCTAGTAACCCGAAAACCCCGACGAGCTGGGCGGAGCCGCAAAAAGGGGGAGCGGGGGCCGAAAGACCCCCGCTCACAGGCTCACAGGCTCAGAGGCGCGCGACGCCGTCCGCGCGGGCCTGGGCGGCCACCGCGGCCGTCACGGCGGGCGCGACGCGCTCGTCGAACGGGCTGGGGATGACGTACGTCGTCGAGAGGTCGTCACCGACCACGCCCGCCAGCGCGTTGGCCGCGGCCACCTTCATGTTCTCGGTGATCGTGGTGGCCCGCACGTCGAGGGCGCCGCGGAACACCCCGGGGAAGGCCAGCACGTTGTTGATCTGGTTCGGGAAGTCGGACCGCCCGGTCGCCACGACGCCGGCGTGCCTGGCGGCCACGTCGGGGTGCACCTCCGGTGTCGGGTTCGACAGGGCGAACACGATGGAGTCGGCCGCCATGGAGGCGATGGCCTGCTCGGACACGGTCGATCCCGACAGCCCGACGAACACGTCGGCGCCGGCCAGCGCCTCCTCCGTGGAGCCGGCGTGGGCGGCCTTGTTGGTGTCGCGGGCCAGCGCCTCCTTGACCGGGTTGAGGCCCTCACGGCCCTCGTAGATCATGCCCTTGGAGTCGGAGACCGCGATGTCGCCGATGCCCGCCTCCAGGAGGATGCGGGTGACGGCCACGCCCGAGGCGCCCGCGCCGGCCACGACGGCCCGCAGGTCGCCCAGCGAGCGGCCGGTCAGACGGGCGGCGTTCTGCAGGGCGGCCAGCACCACGATGGCGGTGCCGTGCTGGTCGTCGTGGAAGACGGGGATGTCGAGCAGGTCCCGCAACCTGGCCTCGATCTCGAAGCACCGGGGCGCGCTGATGTCCTCCAGGTTGATGCCGCCGAACGACGGCGCGAGGCGCACCACGGTCTCGACGAGCGCGTCCACGTCGGTGCAGTCGAGGCAGATGGGGACGGCGTCGACGTTCGCGAACTCCTTGAACAGCAGCGCCTTGCCCTCCATGACCGGCATGGCGGCCGAGGGGCCGATGTCGCCGAGGCCGAGCACGGCCGTGCCGTCGGAGACGACGGCGACCACCCTGGAGACCCAGGTGTAGTCGTCGGACAGAGCAGGCGTCTCGGCGATGGCGGTGCAGACCCGGGCGACCCCGGGCGTGTAGGCGAGGGCCAGGTCGTCCGCGTCGCGGACGGGAACGGTGGAGCGGATCTCGATCTTGCCTCCGCGGTGCAGCGCGAATGCCGGATCGAGGTCGAGTGATTCGACGGAAGCAGAAGCGGGCGTGGCAGCCACAGCGACCCCTGTAGTCATTGGTAGCGGAAGAGACCTTCGGCGGACGAGCGCGAGCGGGCTGGCTTCGGTAGCTGCCAGGATCCCCTCGCCGATCGTCTCGAGAGGGGGTTCGGGGGTCACCCGTCTTCCCATACTGCCACATGGTGAGATGGTGTTCGGTGTCGGAGACGACGCCGTTCTGTTGACGCATCGTTAAACGCCGGATGACGGAGCGCTGGTAAACCCCCCTTAAACTGCACAAAACGCAAGTTTCGTGGTATTTCACATCGAGGAGGCCGTACATGGCCCTCAGACCCAAGGGCCGCCGTGGCTACGCCGCCGGCGCGCTCGCCTTGACAGCTGTTCTCGCGCTGACCGCGTGCGGCAGCGAGACCGGCTCGAGCTCCGGCGGCACCACCAGTGCGAGCGCCTCCGCCGCGGGCGGCGTCAAGCTGGTGCAGCCCGGCAAGCTCACGGTCTGCACGAACATCCCGTACGAGCCGTTCCAGTTCAAGGACTCGAGCGGCAAGATCGTCGGGTTCGACGTGGACATCGTCGACCTCGCCGCGAAGAAGCTGGGCGTGACCCAGAACATCGTGGACATCGACTTCGCCGTGATCAAGAGTGGCGCCGCCATGGCCGCGGGCAAGTGCGACGTGGCCGCCGCCGGCATGACGATCACCGACGAGCGCAAGCAGAACATCGACTTCTCCGAGCCCTACTTCGACGCCACGCAGGCACTGCTGGCCAAGAAGGGAACGGGCGCGACATCGCTGGAGGACGTCAAGGCCAAGGGGCTCAAGCTGGGCGCCCAGGCCAGCACGACCGGCCTCGAGTACGTCAAGAAGAACGGCTTCGACCCCACCGAGTACGCCGACTCGGCCAAGGAACTGCTGGCCCTGCAGGCGGGCCAGGCCGACGTGATCATCCAGGACCTCCCGGTCGTGCTCACCTGGCTGAAGAAGCCCGATGTCGCCGCGAAGTTCGAGCTGATCGGCAGCCTCGACACCGGTGAGCAGTACGGCATCGGCCTGAAGAAGGGCTCCGACCCGACGCTGCTCAAGACGATCAACGACGAGATCGCCAAGGCCAAGCAGGACGGCACCTACGAGCAGATCTACGTGAAGTGGTTCGGCAAGAAGCCTGGCGAGCTGGGCTGATCCATGGCCGACCAGCCGAAGACGGCTGAGCCTGGGCGCGCCAGGCTCAGCCCTCGGAAGAAGCAGCAGGTCAGCCGCGGTATCCAGTACCTCGTCCTGGTCGCCGCGCTCGTCGGCGTCGTCCTGTACGCGGACTGGGGCAGCCTCGCCCAGAACTTCGCCAAGCCCGAGGTGGCGCGTGAGGCGCTGCCCGACCTGTTCACCGTCGCGCTGCGCAACACGATCATCTACGCGGTCGGCGGATTCGTGTGCTCGTTCGTGCTGGGCCTGCTGCTGGCGCTCATGCGTCTCTCGCAGGTCCGGCCGTACCGGTGGATCGCGATCGTCTACATCGAGATCTTCCGCGGCCTGCCCGCGCTGCTGATCTTCCTGATGATCACGTTCCTGCCGCTGGCACTGCCGGGATTCCAGGTGCCCTTCGGCACGTACGGACAGGGCATCCTCGGGCTCGGCCTGGTCGGCGCCGCCTACCAGGCGGAGGTGTTCCGGGCCGGCCTGCAGGCCGTGCCCAAGGGCCAGACGGAGGCCGCCAGGTCGCTGGGCATGTCGGCCACCCGGTCCCAGATCACCGTGGTGATCCCGCAGGCCGTCCGGATGGTCATCCCGCCGACCACCAACCAGTTCGTGGCCCTGCTCAAGGACTCGTCGCTGGTGCTGTTCCTCGGCGTCTCCGGCGAGTACGTCGAGCTGGCCAAGTTCGGCAACGACCTGGCCTCCCAGTACGCCAACGCCACGCCCATCATGGTCGCCGGCGTGACGTACCTGATCGTCACCATCCCGCTGGGATACCTCGCGTCCCGGCTCGAGGGACGTAAGGGGAGCACACGATGACGCACGCCATCGAGCTGAGGGACCTGCACAAATACTTCGGCAAGAACGAGGTGCTCAAGGGCATCGACATGACGGTCGAGCCCGGCCAGGTGGTCTGCGTCATCGGCCCGTCGGGCTCGGGCAAGTCCACCCTGCTGCGCTGCGTGAACCTGCTGGAGACGCCCACCAGGGGCAAGGTGTTCGTGGAGGGCATCGAGGTCACCGACCCCGACGTGGACATCGACGCCGTACGCCGCCGCATCGGCATGGTCTTCCAGCAGTTCAACCTGTTCCCGCACATGACCGCGCTGCAGAACGTCATGATCGCCCAGCAGCGGGTGCTGAAGCGGAGCAGGAAGGAAGCCGAGATCGTCGCCAGGGAGAACCTGGACAAGGTCGGCGTCGGCGCAAAATGCGACTCCCTGCCCGGCCAGCTCTCGGGCGGGCAGCAGCAGCGCGTCGCGATCGCCAGGGCGCTGGCCATGAACCCGGACCTGATGCTCTTCGACGAGCCCACCTCGGCGCTCGACCCCGAGCTGGTCGGCGACGTGCTCACCGTCATGCGCAAGCTGGCGGAGGAGGGGATGACCATGCTCGTGGTGACCCACGAGATGGGATTCGCGCGGGAGGTGGCCGACCGGGTGGTGTTCATGGACGGCGGTGTGATCGTCGAGGACGGCGTGCCCGCCCAGGTGATCGGCGACCCGCAGCATGAGCGCACCCGTGCGTTCCTGCGCCGCGTCCTGCATCCCGAGGAGTAGCCCACCGCGGAGGGCGGGGCGCGCGCGGCCGCCCCGCTCTCTGCTGTAATAGACCGGCATGGACCTCACCTCTTACGCCGAGTGGGCGGTCCGGCTGGCGAACGACCCTGGCCCGCCATCCGAGCTCAGGGGGCTGCGCGACGAGCTGACCGCCGTCTTCGACGCGGCCGGCGACGAGCGGGCCGTGGCCGAGCGGCTCAACGCCCTGCTCGACCGCTATCCCGTACGCCCCCAGCTGTCCGACCACGACGGCCGCGGCTGGCACCTCCACCTCGCCGAGGACCCGGCCGCGACCGCCGTGATGGGCCTGGCCGCGGTCGTCGCCGAGCTGGGCGTGGACCGCCTCGGCCGGTGCCGGGAGCCGCACTGCGGGCTGGCCTTCCTCGACACCTCCTCCAACCGCTCCCGCCGCTACTGCTCGGCCCGCTGCGCCAGCCGCGCGAACGTGGCCGCCTTCCGCGCCCGCCGCAGGGACGGCTCCTGAACGACGGACCCGCCGCAGGGACTGGCGCCTGAACGACGGAGCCGCCCCAGGGACGGCGCCTGAACGACGAGCCCGCCGCACGAGCGACGCCTGAACGGCCGCTAACGGGCCCGCCGCACGAGCGGCCAGTAGCGCAGCACCACGCGGCCCACGATGTCGGTCACGGGGCCGAAGTCCCAGCTGTCACGGCGACCGCTGGCCCGCTGGTTGTCGCTCTCCAGCCACCAGCCGTCCTCTCCGTGCCACTGCGCCCGCTTCACGATGAGCCGGCCGGGATCGTCCGGGAGCCTGGCCACCACGAGGTCACCCGGGTGCACGGTGGCGCCCCGGCGGACCAGGAGCCAGTCACCGGGCACCAGCGCGGGACGCATCGAATCCCCTTCGACACGCACTCTCATGGGCTGTGACCCCCTACTCCACGGGCGTTGGGACACGAGTAAGGTCGGTTGTGGACCAAGCTGATTCAGCATCCAGGAAGGACTTTCTGATGCTCGCACGACTGCTACGACCCAAGCATGTCGCTTCCGCACACTGCGACCTGCCCTGTGGGGTCTACGACCCCGCTCAGGCCCGCATCGAGGCCGAGTCGGTCAAGGCGATCATGGAGAAGTACGCGGCCAACGAGGACCCGGTCTTCCGCGCCCGCGCGATCAAAATCAAGGAGGAGCGCGCCGAGCTGGTCAAGCACCACCTGTGGGTGCTGTGGACCGACTACTTCAAGCCGCCGCACCTCGAGCAGTACCCGCAGCTTCACCAGCTCTTCTGGGACGCCACGAAGCTGGCGGGTGCCGCCGGCGCCAAGGGCACGGTCGAGGTCGCCAAGGCTGAGGACCTCCTGGGCAAGATCGACGAAATCTCCAAGATCTTCTGGGAGACCAAGGCCGCCTAAAACGGCACATAAGGCTCTGTGCGGCGACCTGCCGCGCAGAGCCTTTTCCGTTGATGGCGAGTCTGAATAGTCCAAGCACCGCTCAGGGGCGGTAAGTTGCAGTCAGCGTCGGATTCGCGAGGAGGAACGTGACCGAGGAAACCGAGACGCGCGCGGAGGGCGTGGCCGGCATCCGCGATGTGGTGAGCATCAGGCTCCCCGCCGCGAGTGCCTACCTGTCTGTGCTGCGTACGGCTACCGCCGGCCTGGCGGCCCGGCTTGACTTCACCCTGGACGAGATCGAGGATCTGCGGATCGCGGTCGACGAGGCCTGCGCGATGCTGCTCAGCGAGGCGGTGCCGGGCACCGACCTGACCGCGGAGTTCGAGCTCACCGGGCAGGAGATGCAGGTCAGGGTCGAGGTGGCCACCGTCGGCAGCTCCGCGCCCAAGCGCGACGACTTCGCCTGGATGGTGCTGACCGCCCTGGCCGACGACGTCGACGCGGTGACCGACTCCGCCGATCGGATGGCGATCGTCCTGCGTAAGCGCCGAGGCGCGGCCCAGAGTGCAGCGGGGCCGGCGTGACGGAAAGGACTGGAGCCATGGCCACCAGCGAACACGCCGTGCCCGACAGGGTGCGCGCCCGCATGCTCTTCGCCGAGCTGGCCGAGCTGGGCCCCGAGGAGCCGCGCCGCCAGCGCATCAGGGATGAGCTGGTCGAGCTTCACCTTCCTCTGGTCGAATACCTGGCCCGCCGCTTCCGCAACAGGGGCGAGTGGCTCGACGACCTCACCCAGGTCGCCACCATCGGTCTGATCAAGTCCATCGACCGCTTCGACCTCAATCGCGGCGTGGAGTTCTCCACCTATGCCACGCCCACCATCGTCGGCGAGATCAAGCGTCACTTCCGCGACAAGGGCTGGGCGGTCCGGGTGCCGCGCCGCCTGCAGGAGCTGAAGCTCTCGCTGACGAAGGCGATAAGCGATCTGTCGCAGCGCGAGGGGCGCGCCCCGACCGTGGCCGAGCTGGCCTCCTACCTGAAGATGACCGAGGAGGAGGTGCTGGAGGGGCTCGAGTCGGCCAACGCCTACTCGACCGTGTCCCTCGACGCGCCCGACTCGGGAGACGACGACGCCCCCGCGGTGTCCGACTCGCTCGGCATCGTGGACGAGTCGCTCGAGGGCGTCGAATATCGCGAGTCGCTCAAACCGCTGCTCGAGCGGCTGCCGCCGCGCGAGAAGCGCATCCTGCTGCTGCGCTTCTTCGGCAACATGACGCAGTCGCAGATCGCGACCGAGCTGGGCATCTCGCAGATGCACGTCTCGCGCCTGCTGGCCCGCACGCTCGCCCAGCTGCGCGAGGGCCTGACGGCCGACGACTAGCCGGCTTTCCGCACGTCACGTGCGGAAAGGGCATCAGCCGTCGCCGTAGAGAGCATGGGTGGTGGGAGGCGCCAGCAGGGTCACCAGCCCCGCCAGGGCGACCACGATCAGCGGGATCCCGAGTTGCGGCTGGTCCGACGTGACGAGCGTGCCGCCGACGGGCAGCATGAAGATCTGGGTCAGCACGGCCGGCGCTCTCCCCCACCGCTCCATCCTGAACAGCCCGCCCCAGGCCACCCAGAGCAGGCCGGCGCCGATCAGCAGTCCGAACACCGCCTCGGCCAGCGCGGTGGTCAAGTCGTCGGGCGTCCCGGTCAGGGTCTCCACCACGACGAAGACGCCGAGTCCGAGCGCGATCAGGCCTTCCAGGGCGACGACTGCGGCGGCGACGAGGAGGGTAAGCGGGCGACCGTTCACGGTCCGTACCCTACCTCTCGGGCCGGTCGGGCCGGAAAATAGGACGTTCGGCCGATAAGGCGGACAAGGATCAGCGGTTACGCTGGCGCTATGCGCGCAATGCTGCTGGTCAATCCCAAGGCCACCACCACGAACGCCCGCACGCGGAATGTGTTGATCCGCGCGCTCGGCGCGGCCGTGGAGCTCGCCGTCGAGGAGACCCGTTACCGCGGTCACGCCGCGTCGCTGGCGGCCACCGCGCGCGCCAAGGGCTACGACGTCGTGGCGGTGCTGGGCGGCGACGGGACGATCAACGAGGCCGTCAACGGCCTGCTCAACCCGGTGAACGGCGAGGAGGTCCGGCCCGACGGCGATCCCAGCGCCGGGCGGCCCGGGCTCATCGTCATCCCCGGCGGCAGCGCGAACGTCTTCGCCCGCGCGCTGGGCCTGCCCAACGACCCGGTGGAGTCCACGGGCGTGGTGCTGGAGGCGCTCAGGGAGGGCCGGCGCAGGACGGTGGGTTTGGGCCAAGCCCTTTGGGAGGGCCAGAGCAGATATTTCACCTTCTGTTCGGGAATGGGATACGACGCAGAGGTTGTACGGGCCGTAGAGGGCCTGCGGGGCACCGGCCGTAAAGCTACGCCGACCAGGTATGTGAACACGGCTCTACGGCACTATCTGGCCACGGACAAGCGGCATCCCGCGATGACCGTGACTGGTCCCGGGATCCCGACGGCCAGGGGGGTGTTCATGGCCATCATTTCCAACACCTCACCGTGGACCTACGTGGGCAGCAGGCCCGTCCGGCCCACCCCGTGGGCCGGCTTCGAGACCGGGCTCGACCTCCTGGGGCTACGGCGCATGGGGCTCATGACGCTGGCGCCGGTGATCCGGCACATCCTCACGGAGAGTGACATCCTCCCGTCCGGCCGGCACCTCGTACAGCTCCATGACGAGCCCGAGTTCACCCTCACGGCGGGCCGCCCTGTGGCCTTCCAGCTGGACGGGGACTACCTGGGGGAACGCGAAACCGTAACATTCCGCTCTACACCGAACGCGTTACAAGTTCTGGTCTAGATGGTTACATTCGGTCATTGTGTGACGCATCCGACATCCATAACCGCCAAAACTTCCCGTCAACCCCCTTGCGTGCACTCTCCGTGGCTGAAAAGCTCTGGATGTCGGAACGTAGGACCTTTAACAACCCCAAGGTCCTCCGATGATCAGCGGACGACCCCGGTCCCACACAGGATCCGGGTAATTGTTCGCGCGAGTTAGTGAAACTCTTCACAAAGTAGCCGCACGGAGCCGACCAGAGGTTCCATCTACTAAGGAGTGGACGCATGGACTGGCGCCACCGAGCTGCCTGCCGTGACGTGGACCCCGAGCTGTTCTTCCCGATCGGCAACACCGGCCCGGCACTCATGCAGATCGAGGAGGCCAAGCAGGTCTGTCGTTCCTGCTCGGCCGTCGAGGCCTGCCTGAAGTGGGCACTTGAGTCCGGCCAGGACGCCGGCGTCTGGGGCGGTCTGAGCGAGGACGAGCGCCGCGCGGTCAAGCGCCGCTCCGCTCGTGCCCGCGCCCGCGCCACCGCCTGAACCCCCTCACACACGACGGCACCCGGCGCTGTCAACTGGGCTGTCTACTGGGCCGTCAGCTGGACGGGAGCGGGATCGACAGCACGACCTCGGTGCCGCCTTCCAGGCGCGGCTCGATGGTGAGCCGCCCGGACAGCTCCCCCTCCACCAGCGTACGGACGATCTGCAGCCCCAGGCTGGTCGAGCTGTCGAGATCGAAGCCCCCGGGAAGCCCCCGGCCGTCGTCCCAGACGGTCACGTTCAGCCGCTCGAGGGCAGGCTCGACGACCACTTCCAGCCTCTTGGGGCGCCCGTGTTGCAGCGCGTTCTGCAACAGCTCGGTCAGCGCCATGGCCAGCGGTGTGGCGATGAGCGAGGGCAGGACGCCGAACCCGCCCACCCGGCGCGGCATGACGGCCACCTCGGGCGACGACACCTCCCCGGCCATCGCGATCACCCGGTCGGCGATCTCGTCGAAGTCCACGAACTCCTCGGGGGCATGAGACAGCGTCTCGTGCACGATCGCGATCGACCCGACCCGGCGTACGGCCTCCTCCAGCGCCTCCCGCCCCTCGGGCACCTGGAGCCGCCTGGCCTGGAGCCTGAGCAGGGCGGCCACGGTCTGCAGGTTGTTCTTCACCCGGTGGTGGATCTCGCGGATGGTGGCGTCCTTCGTCATCAGCTCGCGCTCGCGCCGCCGCAGCTCGGTCACGTCCCTGATGAGCACCAGCGCGCCGATGCGGCCGCCGCCGACGATCAGCGGGATGGCCCTGAGCTGCACGATCGTGCCGCCCGACTCGACCTCGGTCTCCTTGGCCGCGCGCCCGCTGGCCACGATCATGAGGTCCTCGTTGATCGGCTCGTCTGAATAGCACAGCGTGGCCGTGACCCGGCCCAGCTCGGCGCCGACCAGGTCCGCGTGCAGGCCGAGCCGGCGGTAGGCGGACAGGGCGTTCGGGGACGCGTACGTGACGCGCCCGGCCCGGTCGAGCCTGAGCAGGCCGTCGCCCACGCGCGGCGAGCGCACGAGGATCGGCTCCTCGCCGGAGAACGGGAAGCGGCCCTCGGCCACCATCTGCGCCAGGTCGGAGGCGCTCTGCAGGTAGGTCAGCTCCAGCCGGGAGGGCGTGCGGGCCGAGGAGAGGTTCGTGGAGCGCTGGATGACCGCCAGGAAGCGCCCCTCGCCGCCCTCGACCGCCCGGCGCACGGGGATGGTCTCCTCCCTGACCGGCACGCCGGTGGACCAGTCGGGATCGCCCTCGCGGCAGATGCGCCGCTCGTTCCAGGCCGTGTCGATGAGCTGGCGCTCGCCCTTGGCGGCCACGCTGCCGACGATGTCGTCGTGATAGACGGTCGGGCCGGTGGTGGGGCGCATCTGGGCGATCGCGATCCAGCCGTTCTCCCCCAGCAGCGGCGCCCACAGGATGAGGTCGGCGAACGACAGGTCGGCCAGCAACTGCCAGTCGGAGACCAGCGAGTGCAGCCAGTCGAGGTCCGCCTCGTCGAGCGCTGTGTGGCGGGCTACGAGGTCGCTGAGAGTCGGCACGAGTGCATCATGCGTGCTTTTCCTCGCAACAACCAAACCGACCCCCGGTGAGACCGGCACGTTTGCGGGCAGACTTCGCCGCTCCCGGGGCATATCACCATAGGGCGTGCGCACGCCCCTTCAGTCGCACAGTGAAGACAGATACGGCATCGTTCACCCAACTGGTCTTATCCCGAAATCTCATATTGTGAGAACCGTCACACTGCGAAGCCGCCCGGATCTCAGGACGAGGCAGGGCACGGTCGGCCGGAGGTGATCCACACGGGCAGGTGCTCCTACCGCGACACGGCGCGTGGACCGGCCTCGGTTGTGATCGCGCACGCTGCTGTGGATATCCTTCACAATCAACCTGAGCTGCCCGGATCCGCGCGTGCCGGCACCCGTACGCGTCCGGCGCCGGTCCACCGCTCCAGCCCGCGGTTGACCACTCGGGCCGAAGTGAGTTCCGATGATCTCGCGGTGATCAGACACGCCCTCACCGCCGTGGCAGAAGTGAAGGTGAGAGCGTGACAGACGACAGCCCCCGCGTTCCCAAGTACTACGACGTGAAACGGGCCCTGCTCGAGCTCACCAAGACCCTCCCCGCCGGTACGGCGCTGCCGCCCGAGCGCACATTGGCCGTCCGGTTCGAGACCTCGCGCACCACCGTCAGGCAGGCGCTGACCGAGCTCGTGGTCGAGGGACGGCTGCTGCGCATCCAGGGCAAGGGCACATTCGTGGCGCAACCGAAGGTCGCGCAGGTGCTGCAGCTGACCTCGTACATCGGAGACCTGCGCACGGCCGGGCTGGAGCCGGACACCAAGATCCTGGAGATCGGCTACATCACCGCCGACGAGGCCCTGGCGCGGCGGCTGGCCATCAACCCCGGCGGTCGCGTGCTGCGCATCCACCGGCTCAGGCTGGCCAACGGCGAGCCGGTCTCGATCGACACCACCCACCTGTCCGCGCGCCGCTTCCCCCGGCTGCGGCGCGAGCTGGAGGTGCACGCCTCGCTGTACGAGACGCTGCACAACGCCTACAACGTGCGGCTGACGGACGCCGAGGAGATCATCGAGACCGTCCTGGCCACCCCCTACGACGCCAAGGCCCTCGGCGTGGACGTCGGCCTGCCGATGCTCCTGCTCACCCGCCACGCCTTCGACGCCGACGGCAACCCCGTCGAGTGGGCCCAGTCGCTCTACCGCGGCGACCGGTACAAGTTCGTCACCCGCCTGCGCCGCCCCTGAGACCGCACGCGGCACTCCTAAGCTGGGCACATGAGCATCCTCGTCGTCACGGGCACCGGCGCCGGCGTGGGCAAGACCGTGGTGGCGGCCGCCCTGGCGGCGCTCGCGCTGGCGCGCGGGTCCACGGCGGCCGTGGTCAAGCCCGCCCAGACCGGCGTCCCGGCCGGCGCGCCCGGCGACGTGGACGAGGTGATCCGGCTGTCCGGCATCACCACCACGTTCGAGCTGGGCCGCTTCCCCGGCCCGCTCTCGCCGGCCGCCGCCGCGAGAGCCGCCGGGATGCCGCCCGTGTCGCTGGCGGGGGCCGCCGAGCTGGTGCGGGAGCTGGCGGACAGCAACCGGCTGGTGGTCGTGGAGGGGACGGGCGGGCTGCTCGACCGCTACGACGAGGACGGCGCCACCGTCGCCGGCCTCGCCCGTACGCTCCAGGCGCAGGTGCTGGTCGTCGTGCGGGCGGGCGGCGACACCGTCAACCACACCGCGCTCACGCTGGAGGCGATGGCCCACCGCGGGCTCGACCTGGCCGGGGTCGTCATCGGGCGCTGGCCCGCCGCGCCGGGGCAGGCCGAGCGGAGTGACGTGGCCGACCTGGAGATGCTGGCCGCCCGCCCCCTGGCCGGGGTGCTGCCCGAGGGCGCGGGCCGCCTCGCTGACAGGCGGGCGTTCGCCGAGGTGGCGCGCAAGGGGCTGGGCGCCCCGCTCGGCGGCGCGTTCGACCCGGCGGGGTTCAGGCAGAGCGTCTGAGGGGGTGGGGCTAGCCCTACCATTCACCGGCACACCAGACCCATTTCGCGACCCCGCCACCGGTCAATACCGTTATGGGCATGAAAGTCCCCCGTCCGTGGTCGGCACGGGCCTGGCTCGACACGGCCCACGTGATGATCGGTGTCCCGGTCGGCGTGCTGCTCGGCGGGCTGACGCTCGTCCTGGCCGTGGCGCCGCCCGTGCTGGTGCGAGCCGTACCGGCGTTCACCTCGGTGCAGCGGTCGCGGTTCGACGCCTTCCTCGGGGCGCACATCCCTCCTGTGCCCTCCCCGAGCAGCTGGCGGCACCCGGCGACCTGGCGGCAGATCGGCTACCACGTGCTGTCGCCGTTCGTGAGCGCGGCCGGGGCGTTCCTGGTGGCGATGGTGTGGGGCGGGGCGGTGGTGGGACTGCTGGCCTTCCTGCCGCCGAAGCTGCAGAAGCCGCCGCTGGAGTTCGTGTTCGACCTCAGGGACGGCCGGGTCCTGGGCGTGTTCATGACGGTGGGGTTCGTCCTGCTGCTCCTCGCGCCGCTCCTGGCCCGCGGCATGGCGGCGCTGGACCTGTCGGTGGCCCGTACGCTGCTCGGGCCCAGCCGCTCGGAGCTGGGGCAGCGGATCGAGACGCTGACCGAGAGCCGGGCCGGCGTGATCGACGCGGCCGACGCGGAGCGGCGTAGGATCGAGCGGGATCTGCACGACGGCGCCCAGCAGCGGCTGGTCTCCCTCGCCATGAACCTCGGCCTGGCCAGGGCCACCCTGACCGATCTGCCCGACTCGGCCCGCGAGGCCATCGAGCAGGCCCATGAGGAGGCCAAACAGGCGCTCAAGGAGCTGCGCGACTTCGTCCGGGGCCTGCATCCGGCCGTGCTCAACGACCAGGGTCTGGACGCGGCGCTGTCCGGTGTCACCGCCCGTGCCCCTTTCCCCGTCAAGCTGCGCGTCGACATCGAGCGGCGTACCTCTCCGACCATCGAGGCGGTGGCCTTCTTCATCGTGTCCGAAGCACTGACCAACATCGCCAAACACGCGGCCGCGACCCGGGCCGAGGTGAACGTGCGGCGCGAGCGGGACCGCCTGCACGTGCTCGTCTACGACGACGGGTGCGGCGGCGCCCGGCTGGACGGCGGGACCGGACTGCGCGGCCTGGCCCAGCGCATCGACGCCGTGGACGGCGCGCTACGGCTGTCCAGCCCGCTGGGCGGACCGACGACGATCGAGGTGGAGCTGCCGTGCGAGTAGTGCTCGCCGAGGATTCGGTGCTGCTGCGGGAGGGGCTGATCCGGCTCCTGGACGCCGCCGGCATGGAGGTGGTGGCGGCCGTGGACGAGGCCGAGGGGCTGCTGCGGGCGGCCGAGGAGCACCGGCCCGAGCTGGTCATCACGGACGTCCGGATGCCGCCCACGCACACCGACGAGGGACTGCGGGCCGCACTCGTGCTGCGCCGCCAGCGGCCGGGGCTGGCCGTGCTCGTGCTCTCCCAGTACGTCGAGGAGCGTTACGCCGCCCAGCTGCTCGCCTCCGCCGCGACCGGGGGCGTCGGTTACCTGCTCAAGGACCGGGTGGCGGACGTGGCAGAGTTCATCGACGCGCTGCGCCGGGTGGCCTCGGGCGGCACCGCGCTCGACCCCGAGGTGGTCGCCCAGCTCCTGCTGCGCGGCAACAGCGACCCGCTCGAACGGCTGACGCCCAGGGAGCACGAGGTGCTCAAGCTGATGGCCGAAGGCCGCTCGAACGCCGGCATCGGGCAGGCCCTAGTGCTCAGCGAGGGCGCCGTGGGCAAGCACATCGGCAACATCTTCAACAAGCTCGACCTGTCGCCCGCCGAGGGCGACCACCGTCGTGTGCTCGCCGTCCTGCAGTTCCTCAAGATCAGGAGCCTGCCATGAGGGCCGCGTGGCTGACGGCGGGCGCCGTGGTGACGGTCGCCGCGCTGGTGCTGTCCAGCGTCGGACTCTGGCGCGGGTTCGCCAGGGCCAGGACGCCGACGGACATCACCATGCGGTCCATCCCGTTCGAGTACCCCGAGGTGCGGATCAAGGCGGGCAAGGGCCAGGTGAACCTCTTCATCCTGTCGGGCCGGGCGGGCGAGCTGCTCATCCACAGGTCGCTGCGGTGGTCGCAGGACCGCCCGACGGTCACCGAGGACTGGGACACCCGCACCAGGACGCTGCGGCTGGACGCGGTCTGCCCCGGCTTCGACCAGCCGACGGGTCCCATCTGCCAGGCGGACTACATGCTGTACGTGCCGCCGGAGACCGACCTCGAGGCCGGCACGGCCGGTGGCGACCTGATGGTCGACGACCTCTTCGGTGACGTGCGGCTGACCTCCGTGTCCGGCGACATCCGCGTCCGCTCGGTCTCCGGCGACCTCTGGGCCAGGACCGGCACCGGCCTGGTCGACGCGAAGGAGCTCAGCGGCGGCGGAAAGGCCGACGTGGAGGTCGGCTCCGGCGACGTGGACCTGTCGTTCTCCGACGTGCCCACGGAGGTCAAGGCGGTGGTGCGGACGTCGGGCGACGTCAGCGTGAACGTGCCGCGCGACGTGTACGACGTGACGACAGTGGCCGCCAACACCACGATCAACGTCGAAAGGAAGCCCGGCACGGCCCGGAAGATCACCGCCAGGGCACCGGGCGGCGCGGTGTCCGTCATCGCCGTGTGTTGCGAATGAAGATCCACGCGATCCCCAAAGACTGTTTACGCGTGTGACTGGTTGGTAAGTTCCCGGCATGGAGTCTGCGAAGCACGCCGGTGACGCTGCCGTCGCCGTGTCCAAGGCCTATGGCGTCGAGACCATGTTCACCCTGTCGGGAGGGCACGTCTTCCCCCTCTACGACGGCGCGGTGCACGAGGGCATGCGCATCCTCGACGTACGCCACGAGCAGAGCGCGGTCTTCGCCGCCGAGGCGACGGCCAGGCTGACCAGGAGCCCCGGCCTGGCGGTGCTGACCGCCGGCCCCGGCATCACCAACGGCGTCAGCGGCGTCGCCACCGCCCACTTCAACGGCTCGCCGGTGGTCGTCATGGGCGGCCGGGCACCCCAGTCGCGCTGGGGCAGCGGCGCCCTGCAGGAGATGGACCATCCACCGCTGCTCGAGCCGATCACCAAGCTCTCCTTCACCGCGGCCGGCGCCGACTCCGTCGGCCAGGACGTCGAGGTGGCCTTCCGCACGGCCGTCGCGCCCCACCGAGGCCCGGTCTTCCTCGACTTCTACATGGACCACCTGTTCTCCCCGTCGCCGGTGCACGAGGTGCACACGCAGACCCCCTCCCCGTACGAGCCCGACCCCGACGACCTGGCGAGCATCGCCAGCCTGCTGGCCGAGGCCGAACGTCCCGTGCTGGTCTACGGGTCCGACGTCTGGATGGACCGCGCCGAGGAGGCCGCCCGCGACTTCGCCGAGACGTGGCGGCTGCCGGTCATCCCCAACGGCCAGGGCCGCGGCATCCTGCCCTCCGGGCACGAGCTGCTCGTCACCCGGGCCCGCGGCCTCGCCTTCGCCCAGGCCGACCTGGTGATCGTGGTCGGCACGCCGCTCGACTTCCGCCTCGGCTACGGCTGGTTCGGCGGCAAGGACGGCGCGCCGCTGGCCAGGGTGGTGCACATCGCCGACGCGCCCTCGCAGCTCGCCACGCACATGCAGCCGGCCGCCTCCGCCGCCGGTGACCTCTCGGTGGTGTTCTGGAGCCTCGGCGCGGCCTGCGGGGAGGCGGGGGTCAAGCCGGACTCGTACTCGCCGTGGGTGTCGAAGCTGTCCGCGGCCGCCGCCGCGGCCATCGCGGGCGACGCCGACCTGCTGGCCGCCGGCTCCGACCCGATCCACCCCATGCGCGTGTACGGCGAGCTGGGCAAGGTCCTGGCCGACGACGCCGTGGTGATCGGCGACGGCGGCGACTTCGTCTCCTACGCCGGCAAATACGTCGAGCCCAAGCAGCCCGGCAACTGGCTCGACCCGGGCCCGTACGGCTGCCTGGGCACCGGCCTGGGCTACTCCATCGCCGCCCGGCTGGCCAGGCCGTCCTCGCAGGTGGTGCTGCTGCTCGGCGACGGCGCCGCCGGGTTCTCGCTGATGGACGTCGACACCCTCGTACGCCACCGGCTCCCGGTCGTCATGATCTGCGGCAACAACGGCATCTGGGGCCTGGAGAAGCACCCCATGCAGATGTTGTACGGCTACGACGTGGCGGCCGAGCTGCAGCCGCAGTGCCGCTACGACCAGGTCGTGACCGCGCTGGGCGGCGGCGGCGAGCTGGTCACGAAGCCGTCGGAGATCGGGCCGGCGCTGCGCAGGGCGTTCGACTCCGGGATCCCGTACATGGTGAACATCGCGACCGACCCGCAGATCGCCTACCCCCGCAACACGACGGGGGTGTGAGCGGCCCTACGGCTTGGGCGTGGGGGTCGGGGTGGGCGTCGGCGAGTTCTCCGGGCAGACGCCGTCCACGACGACGAGCTTGACCGGCTTGCCCTTCTCGAGCGCCACGCCGCCGGCCGGCACGGTCTGCGTGATCCTGCCGCAGCGCAGGCCGTTGGTCGTGCTGGTCTGGTCGTCGACGCGCGCCTGGAAGCCCGCGGCCTCGATCCGTTCCTGCCCCATCAGGAAGTTCATCCCGACCACCTTGGGCACCAGCGCCTTGTTCCCCGTCGGCGTGGGGGTGCCCGACGGCGACTTCGTCGGCGACTTCGTGACGCTGGGCGAGGGGCTGGACGACTCCTCCGGCTCGTCGGTCTTCTCCGGGGTGGGCGTGATCTTCGGCGTCGGCCGGGTGGTGGCCGGCTTCGGCTGCTGCCTCGTCTCCTCCGGCTCCGGCTCCGACGTCTTGACCTGGGGCTTGCTCGTCTTCGGCGTGCTCTTCGTATTGCTCACGGACTCGCCGGTCATGGTCGGCGTCGGCTCGCCGGTGGTCATGCCCGTCAGGGCGACCGCGGTGGCGCCCGCGCCGAGCACCACGGCCGCGGCGATGCCCGCGATCAGCCCGGTCCGGCGCGGCGCCTTGGCCGCGCGCCGGCTCCCCCCACGGCGGTCGCTCACCGCCGTGTCGTCGTGCGCCATCCTGACGCCCGTCTGGTAGGGGTTCGGGTCGTGCTGCTGGCCCGCCTGGTGCAGCCCCTGGTGCTGGGCCTGGTGCGGGGCCGTCTGCGGCTGGTACGCCTCCGGAGGCGGCGCCATGGTGGCGCCGGTGGACAGCTCCGGCACGGCGGGCACCTGGCCGCTGGCGATCGCGCGGGCGGCCTCGCTCATCGCCCGGGCGCTCGGGTAGCGCCTGGCCGGATCCTTGGACAGGGCGATCTCCACCAGCGTGCGCACCGCCTGGGGGATCTCCTGGGGCAGGGGCGGCGGGGCCTCGCGGATGTGCTTGAGCGCGATCGTGACCGCGCTGTCGCCGTCGAACGGCCGCTGGCCCACCAGGCACTCGTACGCGACCACGCCGAGCGCGTAGATGTCCACCGCGGGCGTCACGGGAGCGCCCTCGGCCTGCTCGGGGGCGCAGTAGGCGGCCGTGCCGAGCACCATGCCGGCGTCGGTGAGCCGGTTGGCCATGTCGGAGCGCGCGATGCCGAAGTCGGTGAGCACGAGCGTGCCGTCGCGCTGGACGAGCAGGTTGCCCGGCTTGACGTCGCGGTGCACGATCCCGCGGTCGTGCACCGCCTGCAACGCCGACGCGGCCTGCGCGATCAGCTCCATGGCAGGCTGCGGCGGGATCCGGCCCAGCCGGCCCAGCAGCCGGTCGAGCGGTTCGCCGTCGACGAACTTCATCACGAGGTAGACGGTGTCGCCGCTGACGCCGTAGTCGTAGACGTCGACGACCCCGGAGTGGTTGATCGTGGCCATCGCCCGCGCCTCCCCCTGGAAGCGAGCGACGAAGCCGGGGTCCTCCATGCGCCCGGGGAGCAGCACTTTGACGGCGACGGTGCGTGCGAGCACGACGTCCTCGCCTCGCCACACCTCGCCCATGCCACCGGCGCCGATGCGGGTGTCCAGCCGATACCGCCCCGCCAGCGTCGTCCCTTGGGCCACCATGATTCCCCCGCTACCCCCCTACCTCTGTAACCTCTCCCACCCCGCGGCTCTCCAACAAAGCGAACTTTTGTCGCGGTGAGGTAACACAGTGGTCACGGAACTCAGAGAGTGTACGACTCACCTGTCCCACATGCCACTTAAATGCCTCAAGCCGTACAAAGCCTATCCTGGAGCCTTACGCCCGCACTTGTCCGCGTTTCCGAGAACTCGGCGACCGTTGGTGGCGCACAATATGGCCCGCCATAAGCTTGATCTCATGACGCTCGCTCCCGGTCTCCGCTCGCAGGTCCTCATCATGGTCGAGATGGAGGACACCGCCAAGCGGATCGGCAGCGGCGACGTGCCGGTGCTGGCCACGCCCAGGCTGCTCGCGCTGGCCGAGGCGGCGACCGTACGCGCCGTCGAGCGGCACCTCGCGCCGGGCGAGACGTCCGTCGGCACCCGGGTCGAGCTCGAGCACCTGGCCGCCAGCCCGCTCGGCACCCACGTCCAGGTCAGCGTGGAGCTGACCGAGGTCGACGGCCGGCGCCTGGTCTTCGCCTTCGAGGCCCACGACAAGCACGCCGTCGTGGGCAAGGGCACGATCGAGCGCGTGGTGGTCGATCGCGCCAAGTTCCTGGCCCGCGCTACTCGATGACGGCGATCAGGTCGCCTTCCTGGATCACGTCTCCCTCGGCCACCTTGAGCTGCGACACCACGCCGTCGTCCTCGGCGAGCACGGGGATCTCCATCTTCATCGACTCGAGGATGACGAGCGTGTCGCCGTCGGAGACGCTGTCGCCCTCGTTGACGACGACCTTCCAGACATTCGCCACCATCTCTGCGCGTACCTCAGCCACGGGGACTCCCCTCTTCCAATGATTCAACGATCTCATGCGGTCTAGGAGCGCATCCGCGCGACCAGACCCGTGTCGTAGTCGCCGGTGGCGAACTCCGCGTTCTCCAGCAGCTCTGCACAGAATGGCAGGTTGTTCTTGGGTCCCTCAACGGTGAACGCGGCGACCGCCTTGCGCGCCTTGGCCAACGCGTCCTCCCGGTCGGCGCCGTGAACGCAGAGCTTGGCCATCAGCGGGTCGTAGAACGGCGTGACCGTGTTGCCCGCCTCGTAGCCGGAGTCCACGCGTACGCCGTCGCCGCTCGGCTCGTCCCAGACCGTGATCTGGCCGGGGCCGGGGAGGAACCGCTTGGGGTCCTCCGCGTAGACGCGGAACTCGATCGCGTGCCCCCTGGGCTCGGCCCGCACCTCCGGGCTCTCCCCGGCGGCCACCCGCAGCTGCAGCTCGACCAGGTCGAGCCCGGTGACCAGCTCGGTGACCGGGTGCTCCACCTGCAGCCGGGTGTTCATCTCCAGGAAGACGAAGTCCTGCTCGTCGGCGTCGACCAGGCACTCGACCGTGCCCGCGCCCAGGTAGCCGACGGCCTCGCCGGCCCGCACGGCGGCGGCCAGCATGCGCTCGCGCAGCTCGGGGGTGATGCCCGGCGAGGGGGACTCCTCGACGACCTTCTGGTGGCGGCGCTGCACCGAGCAGTCGCGCTCGCCCAGCGCCACGACCCGTCCGCCGGGCAGGCCGAGGATCTGCACCTCGACGTGGCGGGCCCGCTCGACATAGCGCTCCAGCAGCACGGCGGGGCCGTCCAGGGCGTCGCCGGAGAACCTGGCCGCCGCCCTGGCCGCCTGCTCGTACGCCTTGGCCAGCCCCTCGTCGTCGTGGGCCACGCTCATCCCGATGCCACCGCCGCCGCCCGCGGTCTTCACCATGACCGGGTAGCCGATCGCATCGGCGGCCCTGAGCGCCAGCGACAGATCGGTGACCGGCGCGCGGGTGCCCGCGGCGACCGGTACGCCGGCGGCCTCCATGAGGTTCCTGGCGTTGATCTTGTCGCCCATCCGGTCGATGGCCTCGGGCGACGGCCCGATCCAGACCATCCCGGCGTCGATCACGGCACGGGCGAAAGCGACGTTCTCCGCGAGGAACCCGTAACCGGGGTGGACCGACTTCGCGCCCGTCGCGCGGGCCGCCTCCAGCACCTTCGCGATGTCGAGATAGCTCTGCGCCGGGTGGGCCGGGCCGATCAGCACGGCCTCGTCGGCCTCGCGCACGAACGGCAGGCCGGCGTCGGCCTCGGAGTGGACCGCGATGGCGCGCAGCCCCATCCGCTTGACCGTGCGGATGATCCGCCGCGCGATCTCCCCCCGGTTGGCGATCAGAACGGGTCCGAGCGTCTCGATAAGCACGCCGACCACCCTATGACCGCGACCGGCTTGACCCCTTTCCCCCTTAACCACCGATCCGGTGAGCACGATCTGTAGGAACCCCACAAAGGCTGCCTCCCGGAGGCCGGACAGGCTGTAGGAGTCAGACCCGCCCGCGGTCGATCACCCGGGCGAGCGCCTCGACCGCATGGGAATCGTACGCGCTCCCCGAGGACAGTCGGATGCGCTCCAGCGCGGCACCCCCGCGATCGCGGTCGGTCGACGGCCCCACCAGGTCGTCGTAGGCGTTGGCCACCTTGATGATGCGGCTCGACAGCGGCGGGTCGTCGGTGACCGAATCGCACTGCCGGCTGACCACTTCGGCCACCCGGTCGAGCACGCCCGTCTGCCTGATCACCTCCGCGCCCAGCTCGGCGATGCGGCGCGCCTGCTCCGGCTCGGTCAGCACGGTGGCGCCGCCCGGGATCGGGTCGCGCAGCGAGAGCTGGCCGATGTCGTGCATCAGCGCGGCGTATTCGAGCTCGAGCAGCTCCGGCTCGGCCATGCCCAGCTCTCTGCCGATGGCCACGGCCAGGCGGCTGACCCGGCGCGAGTGACCGGGCTCGACGTAGCCGCCGACCTCGGTGACGCGCGACAGGGCGCGGACGGTCTGCAGGTAGGTGGCGCGGATCCCGGCGTATTTGCGGAAGGCCACCTGCGTCACCAGCAGCGGCGCGGCGAACACCAGCAGCGCCACCAGGTCCATGCTGTGCGTGGCCAGGGCCAGCAGCACGCCCGACGAGGCCACGGCGGCCCCCAGGGGGAAGGCCATGTTGAGCTCGTCGCGCACGGCCACCCTGAACGCCGTACGGACCTGCTCGGCCCGCAGCATGGCGGCGATCAGCACGTCGATCAGCAGGGTGATCGCGATGAGCGTGACCATGACCACGAGCGCCGGCCACCAGGTCCTGGTCGGCTCCTTCGTCAGCTCGTAGAGCGGGCCGGCCAGCGGCCGGAAGGCGAAGGCCAGCAGCGCGCCGGTGAGCAGCCGCCTGGCCATGGCGTCCAGGCGCGGCGGGCGGCCCACCGCCAGGTGCGGCAGCGCTCCCGCGATCATGCCGACCGCGATCACGGCGACGACCTGCAGCGCGGAGTGGCTCAGCGGGTTCTGGCTCAGGTCGAGCAGCAGCGTGTAGCCCAGCGCGGCGGCGGCGCCGATCGGCGCGACCTCCCGGTTGCCCGGCATGGTCAGCCTGGCCAGCTCGCCCACCGCGATCAACGCCCCGAACCCGACCGCGATCTCCGGGCGGTCGAGTCCGACGGCGGCGGTGTGCGCCACGCCCACGAGCGCGACCAGGCCCGCCGCGCAGATGAGCAGCAGCTGCCCGGAGTCGAGCCTGCGCAGGACGGTGTTCATCGACCGATCGGTACGCCTGACGCGCTCTGTGGTGATCATGGCCCCATCACGACCTGGATGGGCATGGTCGGGTCGTCGTGGTCCTTGATCGGGGTCTCGGTGGCCTCGGGCGGCGGCGGGTCCACGCGACGCGGCGGCTGCCACGGCTCGCGGTCCAGGGCCCGGATGAAGGCCGCCACCATCACGGGGTCGAAGTGGGTGCCCGCGCTCTTGCGCAGCTCGTCCACGGCCTCGGGGACCGGCCTGGCGCCCCGGTAGGAGCGGTCGGAGGTCATCGAGTCGAACGCGTCGGCCACCGCGATCACCTTGGCGAACTCGGGGATCTCGTCTCCGGCCAGGCCCATCGGGTAGCCGGTGCCGTCGTGGCGCTCGTGGTGGTGCATGATCCCGGCGTACGCCTCGTCGAGGAAGCCGATCCCGCGCACGATCTCCAGCCCCCGCATCGGGTGGAGCTGGATCGCGGCGAACTCCTCCTCGGTGAGCGGCCCGTCCTTCTGCAGCACCTTGGTCGGCACGCCGAGCTTGCCGACGTCGTGCAGCATGCCCGCGTAGCGGATGGCCCGGACCCGATCCAGCCCCATGCCGATCTCCTGCGCGATCATCGAGGAGGCGTGCGAGACCCGCGTGCAGTGGCCCCTGGTGTAGTAGTCCTTGGTCTCGACCGCCTGGCAGAGCGCGGCGATGGTGGCGTCGTAGGAGCGCTGCTGCGCGTGATACTGGCCGAACGCCCAGCGCGCCACGAACAGCGGCAGCAGCACCAGCACGGCCGAGATCGACGCCACGGTGGCCCACAACCCCGCCACGAGCAGCCCGAACGTGCCGTATCCCAGGTAGGACAGCAGGAACTGCGCCATCCCCCGCAGCGGCACCTCTGTGGCCCGCACGTGGGTGGCCAGCCCGATCATGGTGAGCGTGAGCGCGATGTTGAGCGGCACGAAGACCGCGGTGGCGGCGGCGTAGGGGCCGATGAGGTCGTCGAACGCGTTGACGCCCGGCACTCCCACCTTGCCGTGCAGCGCTTCGTACACCCGCCCGGCCACGTAGCCGCAGATGGCGAACTGGGCGCCGTTGAACAGCCGTTTGACCAGCGGCAGCCCCGGCCGCACGCTGAGGACCGCGGTGAGCCCCACCACCGCCGCGCCCTCCGGGCCGATCAGCACCACGGCCGCCAGCGAGGCGGAGAAGCTGACCGACACCGCGAACTGCTCCACGTTGAGCAGCGTCGGCATCGACTCGCACACCAGGAACAGCAGCGCGAGGACCAGGAGGATGTCCAGGTCCTCCGTGGCCACGGGCGTGCCGGAGACGATCACGTCACGTGCGATGAGAGCGGCCGCCGCGCCGATCACGGCGACCAGATAGACCCTTGCGGGCCACGGCAGATCACGCATTGCGGCCCCCCTACGGTGTTCAGGTCCAGGACACCCCGGGAGGAACCACCCCGCCGATCACCATGACCACCGGAGTGATCAGCACGATGGCCGTGAGCAGCCGGGCGACCGTCACCTTCAACATCCACATGCCTCCACGTCGACTTCTGGGGTTCACGCTACAGAAGACGACGCAACCGTATGGGCGGAGTCGGAAATCGCAAGCAAAGCGTAATCAATCAACTACCTGGTGCGACGCGCGGCAGCCCACTCGACGGTCTTCTTCAACCCGGTGGGCAGGTCGGTGCGCGGCTGCCAGCCGAGCCCGTCGTGGGCGGGCACCGGATCGACCGCCATCGCCGGCAGGTCGCCCGGGCGCGGGGGCGCGAAGCCGGGCTTGTCCTGGGCGCCGGCCGCGTCGGCGATCAGCGAGTGCAGGCGGCGGTCGGTGGTCTGGATGCCGGTGCCGAGGTTGAACCGGCGCCCGTCGCCGTCCTGCCCGCACGCCCGGACGAAGCCGTCGACCACATCGTCGACGTAGATGTAGTCGCGGGTCTGGGTGCCGTCGCCGTAGAGGACCGTGGGCGTGCCCTTGAGCAGGGAGTCGGTGAAGATCGACACGACTCCCGCCTCGCCGTCCGGCGACTGGCGCGGGCCGTAGACGTTGGAGAGCACCAGCGTGGTGTATTCGATGCCGTGCAGCGCTCGGAACGTGGCGAGGTAGATCTCGCCGCTCAGCTTCGAGGCGGCGTACGGCGAGCGCGGGTCGGTCGCCGCGTCACCGGGCACGGGGATCGTCGCCGGGCGGCCGTAGACGGCCACCGACGAGGCGAACACCACCTTGCGCGCGCGCCCCTCCTGGGCCGCGGCGAGCACGGACGCGGTGCCCTCGACGTTGAGCCGGGCGTCGTGCGCCGGGTCGGCCACGCTCTTGCGCACGCTGATCTGCGCGGCCAGATGGCAGACCACCTCCGGCCGCAACTCCGCCATCAGGCCGCTGAGGGCCCGATCGCGGATGTCCATCTCGTGCAACCTGAACCGGTCGCTGGTCGCGGCGCCGGTCAGGTTGTCCCTGCTGCCGGAGGACAGATCGTCCACCACGTCCACCTCGTGGCCGTCGGCCAGCAGGCGATCGACGAGATTCGAACCGATGAACCCGGCACCCCCGGTGACCAACACGCGCATGGGGTGAATCCTAGTCGGACAGCTCCGACCTCACCTGCGCGATGCGGGCCAGCACCTTCGAGCGCAGATCCGCGGGGACCGGGTCACAACCGCAGTGCTTGGCCACGAGCGCCTTGATCGCCTTGTCGAGGTCATATTCCTGCAGGCACGGGCTGCACTCGTCGAGGTGCACGCGGATGCCGGCGACGTCGCCCTCGGTCAGCTCACCGTCGAGGTAGGCGTAGACCTTGTCGAGCACCTCGCGACAGTCGGTGTCGTGCGGGTTGCCACAGCTCATTTCGATCCCTCCGCCGGGACCAGGCCACGCTCGCGAGCATAGTCCTCAAGGAGGCCCCGCAGCTGCCTGCGTCCCCTGTGCAGCCTCGACATCACAGTCCCGATGGGAGTGCCCATGATGTCGGCGATCTCCTTGTAGGGGAAGCCTTCGACGTCGGCCAGGTAGACCGCGATCCTGAACTCCTCGGGCAGGGCCGCGAGGGCCTGCTTGATGTCGCCGTCGGGGAGATGCTCGAGCGCCTCCACCTCGGCCGACTTCAGGCCGCTCGAGGTGTGGGACTCGGCCCGCGCGAGCTGCCAGTCCTCGATCTCCTCGGTGCCCGACTGCTTGGGCTCCCGCTGCTTCTTGCGGTAGCTGTTGATGAAGGTGTTGGTCAGGATCCGGTAGAGCCACGCCTTGAGATTCGTGCCCTGCTGGAACTGATGGAACGACGCGAACGCCTTGGCGAAGGTCTCCTGCAGCAGGTCCTCCGCGTCCGCGGGATTTCGGGTCATCCGGAGCGCGGCGGAGTAGAGCTGCTCGAGATACGGCATGACGTCGCGCTCGAATCGCTCGCTTCGCTGCTCCAGCGTCTCCGCGCCTGTCGCGGGCACCGGACCCACCCCCCTAAGATCACCGGTGGCCGGCTGTGGCGGAACACCGTACTCAGGGGAGGATACCCGCTGGCCCGTGACCAGTCGGTCAGCGGGCTGGGGGTCGACCAATGTGAGCATGCTCGTCGCAACACGCCCGCGCCCTTGTCTGTTCCCGCAAGATAGAAGGTACGAAGGACCCGGTGCGGGGAACGTCATACGTACCGGCTGGTAGCCCTTTTTCCGGAACCCAGGAGTCGCGTGTGCTGCCCATTCCGGCCGAGGAACTGAACGGCTCAGGGACGCTCGGGCCGTACTGGACCTTCTACCGCGCCGTCGCCGCCGAACAACTCAACCGATGGCTCCCCGGCGAACCCTCCGTGATCCTCGACCTCTCCGGCGGCCGCGGGCGATGGTCGGGTCAGGCCGCGAGAGCGGGGCACCGGGTGATCGAGGTGCTCGACTTCCGCCGGACCGTCGACGGGCAGTCCCGATTGCGCGACGCGGACCGCGTCCGCCACGTACGCGCCGACGATCTCGCGTTCCTGCCCGACGCGAGCGTGGACGCGGTGCTCGCCGAAGAGCGGGTGATGTCGATCGAGCTGATGGCCGAGTCGGCGATGAGCGATGTGGCCAGGGTGCTGCGGCCGGGCGGGCGGGCGCTGGTGTGCGTCGACTCGCTGGTGCTCGGCATGGCGATCCTGGCCGAGCAGGAGCAGTGGCAGCACCTGCGGCAGACCGGTGAGGTCATGCTCGTGCCGTGGCCCGACGGCAGCATCACGCGCTGCTTCAGCAGCGGGCAGCTGCGCGAGCTGCTGATGGGCGCCGGGCTCGAGGTGGAGTGGATGCGGCCGCGCACGGTGCTGTCGCCGTCCACGGTGGACCACGTGCTCGGGTCCGACGCGCGGGCGCTCAACTACCTGGTGCGCACGGAGCTCGAGGCACATCCGGACGACGACGACACGGTCGGCATCCACCTGGTGGCCAGCGTCCGCAAGGGGTGACCCGTCCGCTGGGTGCGGCGCCGCCGTTCTTCGTGTCCGGCGGCGTACGCGCTCTCAGCGACGGCGTTCCTTCTTGCCCTGGCACTGCACGCAGCGCGCGGCCTCAGGGCGGGCCTCCAGGCGACCTTCCGGCACCGGCGTGCCGCAGTCGACGCACCTGCCGTACACGCCTTCCTCAAGGCGTTTGATCGCCTCGATGACGGCGCGGCGCTGCGCGGTGGCCACGGTCAGCATGGCTTGGGCGCGGTCGTTGTCGGTCAGGTCCGAGCCGGCGTCCGCCGCCGAGTGCTCACGCACGGCGACAGGGTCGCCCTGCAGGACCCCGATCGAGCGGTCCAGCTCCGCGAGCATTTCTTCCAGCCGCTCACGAGCGGTCGTGACGTCCACGAATCCGCACCTCCGGGTGAGTGAGGGCAACCCGCGGCTAGGACTCCCCGGATGTCCCGCCCGGTGCAATTGGGGGCATTTTTGGCGGTGACATCGAGTAAACGGATGCATCGCTTTCCTCACCGGATGCCCACTTACCGTGCTTCTTACACCTTTAGAAAAGCGCGGTTTCCTCCTCTTCGGGGAGAGGTTTGATGAGGTCTGAACCATTGTTCCGTACGTTGTTGACATCCGTGGAGACCGCGTACGCGGTGAGCCGCCCCGACTCGGCGGGCACCAGCAGCTCCGCGGCCTGGGCGGTGTCGGTCAGCTTGGGGTCGAGCCACTCCGCCCAACGCTCCCGCTCGATCATCATGGGCATCCTGTCGTGGATGCGGCCGAGCTGGTCCTCGGCGTTCGTGGTGATGACGGTGCAGGTCACCAGCCACTTGAGCGGGTCGTCGTCGTCGCGCGACGGGTCCTTCCAGAACTCGTACAGGCCCGCCATGGCCAGCACCCCGCCGTCGGCCGGGTGGATGAAGTACGGCTGCTTCTTCTTCTTTTCGCCTTCGACCGGCATCCACTCGAAGTAGCCGTCGGCCGGCAGCAGGCACCTGCGCTTCGCGAACGCCTGCCGGAACGACGGCTTCTCGGCCAGCGTCTCCGCCCTGGCGTTGATCAGCCGCGAGCCGATCGACGGGTCCTTGGCCCAGGCCGGCACCAGGCCCCACTTCACGATCCTGAGCTGTCGTACCGCCCGCTCGGCCTCCTTGGGCACGCGGCTCAGCACGGCGTAGACGTTCTTGGTGGGCGCGACGTTGTAATCGGCGCCGAGCTCCTTTTCGGGGTCACCGTCCTGCTCGACCTGGAACTCCTCGAGCAGCTCGTGCTTCTTGCGCGCCGAGGCGTATCTACCGCACATGACCCCACACTGCCACGTCCGGCTTTCGCTCGCATGTCCGCCCAACCCGGGCCTCTGCCCGCACCCCCTGCCCGCCACCCGCCACCTCCACCCACTGCCGTCCGCCCGCCCTACCCTCCCCTGTCCTCGCCTGCTGTCCCCACCCGCTGTCCCCACCCGCTGTCCCCACCCGCTGTCCCCACCCGCTGCCCGCCGCCGCTGCCCGCTCCGCGACACGCCCGCTCGCCGGACCGCCGACACCCATGCCCCCACCCGCCTGACCGCCGCTCCCATCGTCGTCTCGTCACGCCCGCCGTCCCCGCCGTCCCCGTCGTACCCGCCGTCCCCTTCATGCCCGCCGTCCCCGTCGTGCCCGCTGTCCCCATCACCCACCTCATCCACAGGACACAACAGTGCGCCAGTCGTTATCCACAGGCTGTGACCCCCGCCCCGCCACGGCCAGTACTCTTTGACCATGCCCGCTCCGCACTGGCCCGCCCCGGCGGCGACCGGCCCGGTCGACGCCACCGTCCTGCTGCCCGGCTCCAAGTCGGTGACCAATCGTGCCCTCCTCCTCGCCGCGCTCGCCGACGGCCCGGGGGTCGTGCGGCAGGCGCTGCGCAGCCGAGACGCCGATCTGATGGTGGCGGCGCTGCGAGCCATGGGCACGACTCTGGAGTCCACCCGGGAGAGCGCCACGGGGGTCGACTGGCAGGTGACGCCCGGCCCGATCCGCGGCGGCGCGCACATCGACGCCGGCCTGGCGGGCACGGTGATGCGGTTCGTGCCGCCGGTGGCCGCGCTCGCCGACGGTCCCGTCTCCTTCGACGGCGACCCGCACGCGCGCAAGCGCCCGATGGGCCCCATCCTCGACGCCCTGCGCTCGCTCGGGGCGCGGATCGACAACGACGCCCTGCCGTTCACGATCAGCGGGCCGCTGACGGGCGGCGAGGTCACGCTGGACGCGTCGGGTTCGTCGCAGTTCGTCTCGGGCCTGCTGCTGGCGGCGGCGCGGTTCGAGAAGGGCATCACGATCCGCCACGTGGGCCCGCCGGTGCCCTCGCAGCCGCACATCGAGATGACGGTGGAGATGCTCCGGGCGGCCGGCGTCACGGTGGACGACGGCGAGCGCGACGTGTGGCGGGTGGAGCCCGGTCCGATCGCGGCCAGGGACATGACGGTGGAGCCCGACCTGTCCAACGCGGCCCCGTTCCTGGCGGCGGCGCTGGTGACCGGCGGCACGGTGACGATCCCCGGCTGGCCGGTGCACACCACGCAAGCGGGCGACGCCCTGCGCGACCTGCTCACCACCATGGGCGCGACGGTCACCCGCTCCTCCCCCGCCTCCGAAACCGGCGCCCCATCAGGCTCCGAATCAAGCTCTGAGTCAGGCTCGTCCGCGGGCGCAGGCGATCAGCGTCCCGCCTCCCGGACGACCGACCTCGTGGTCACGGGGACAGGCGAGATCACCGGCATCGACACCGACCTCCATGACGTGGGCGAGCTGACCCCGACGGTCGCCGCCCTGGCGGCACTGGCCTCCATGCCGAGCCGCATCCGGGGAGTGAGCCACCTGCGCGGCCACGAGACCGACCGGCTGGCCGCGCTCGCCACCGAGATCAACCGCCTCGGGGGCGACGCCGAGGAGACCGAGGACGGCCTGATCATCCGCCCCCGGCCGCTGCACGGCGGCACCTTCCACAGCTACGACGACCACCGCATGGCCACCGCCGGAGCCGTGATCGGCCTCGCGGTGCCCGGCGTCGAGGTGGAGAACATCGCGACGACCGCCAAGACCCTGCCGGAGTTCGTCCAGATGTGGACGGCGATGCTGGAAGCCCGATGACAGACGTCCTTCCAGGCGTGAGCAGGGCCGACGCACACCGGCCCGCGGGCGCTGGTTTCACCGCGAAAGCGCCGGGCACTTCGGAAAAGGGCGGCACGTGACGGCGCGCTGCCCGCATGGCGATGAAAAGATCCACCAGCACGACGCCGCCACCTGTCCAGGCCCAGGTGGCACCCGCACCACCAACACGGACTTCCCATATCGACAGACCAGCACCGCAGGTCGAGGCACCACCAGCACCGACCACACGAGACGGCGCGCCCCGGGCACCGGCCACACGTGCCGGTTCACGAAGAGCTCCGGCCACGTGTGGCGGCACACCAGCAGCACCGACCTCACGAGCCAGGGCACCACGGCCACCGGCCACGGGGGCCGGCGCACGAGAAACGCCGGCACCACGGGCCGGAGCACCCGGCACGTGGAACGACGCACCACGGACACCGGCGACGCGTGCCGGGGCCGGCGGATCATCGGCACCACGGCCCGGTGCTTCGCCACCGCAAGTCGAGGCACCGGCACCACGGGCCGGGGCACCGGCTACAACACGGAGCACTTCGGCGTGAGTGAGCCGGGTCCCAAGGGCCTGGCGCGTCACGGGTTCCGTCCGGCGGGCGGGGCCGCGGCCAGATGCCGCGGCGACCTCGTCCCGCAGCAAGGAATCATGCACAGAGCACAACAGAGGGGATGCGAGCGCATGGGAGCAGACCGCTGAGAAAGCGGGAGTACGACGAGGACGACGTACGGGTCAGGCCGGGCAAGGGCTCCCGGCCCCGGACCCGGATTCGTCCTGCGCATGAAGACGCCGTCGAAGGGTTCGTGGTGGCCGTGGACCGGGGCCGCTACACGACGCTGGTCGAGCCGGAGCGCCCGAAGGGGTCGGCCCAGAAGCGCAAGCAGCCCCAGCGCCGCCTCGTGGTGGCCATGAAGGCGCGCGAGCTGGGTCGCAAGGGCATCGTCGTGGGCGACCGGGTGGCCCTGGTCGGAGACGTCTCGGGCCGTCCCGACACGCTGGCCCGGGTCGTACGCGTGGAGCCGCGCACGTCGATGTTGCGCCGCTCGGCCGACGACACCGAGGACACTGACGGCATCGAGCGCCCGGTCGTGGCCAACGCCGACCAGCTCGTCATCGTGACCGCGCTGGCCGACCCGCCGCCGCGGCCCCGCATGATCGACCGGATCCTGGTGGCGGCCTTCGACGCCGAGATCGACACCCTGCTCTGCCTCACCAAGTCCGACCTCGCCTCGCCCGACGAGCTGGTGGCCCTCTACGAGCCGCTGGGCGTTTCGCACGTCGTGGTCCACAAGGGCGGTTCCCTGGACGAGCTGCGCGATCACCTGACAGGCCGCATCAGCGTCCTGGTGGGCCATTCGGGCGTGGGCAAGTCCACGCTGGTCAACGCCCTCGTCCCCGACGCCAACCGCGCCGTCTCCCAGGTCAACGCGGTGACCGGCCGCGGCCGTCACACCTCCACCTCCGCCGTGGCCCTGGAGTTGCCGGAGGGGGGCTGGATCATCGACACGCCCGGCGTACGCAGCTTCGGGCTGGCACACGTGTCGGTGGAGACGGTGCTGGCGGCGTTCCCCGACCTGATCGAGGCAACGGTGGACTGCCCGAAGGGCTGCACCCATCTCGGGGAGGGCTGCGCGCTGGACGCGTTGGTCGCGGCGGGCAAAGCCGACCCGGCCCGCCTGGAGTCCCTGCGCCGCCTGCTGTCCAGCCGCGAGGGCACCCCCGACGACCCCACCGCACCCCGCCGCGAACCGACCTCCCCAGACGGCCCAACCGAAACCCGCCGCCAAGCCCCCGCCGCCCTCTCCACCGCAGATGCCCTCGGCTCGGAGGACATCGACCCAGAGGACCCCGACGCAGAAGACCTCGACGCGGAAGACCTCGACGCGGAAGACCTCGACGCGGAAGACCTCGACGCAGAAGACCTCGACGCGGAAGACCTCGACGCAGAAGACCTCGACGCAGAAGACCTCGACGCAGAGAGCCCCGTTGCAGAGGGCACCCCCACTGAGGACCGCGACGCAGAGGACTCCGAAGCAACGAGCCCCGACGCAGAGGGCACTCCCGCAGAGGACCCCGACGCTGAGAGCCCCGACGGAAACCGCGGCCGACTCACCGCACACAACCCTGCCGAACCCAGCCCCACGCCGGACGCACCGAAGAAGACCCGCCGCTAGGGAGCCATGCGGTCACGGTCGGCACCGAGGAGAGCCGCCGCCCCACGGCCGTCACGGACGACGCCGAGAGATATCCCCCCGCAGGACCGTCTCCGGCGACGCCTCCCTGACGGTCGTCACGGTCGCATGGCGGCGGCCAGGTCCCAGGCGTCGACGGGGCGGATGGTCGGCAGCACGGCGAGCAGTTGCGCCTCCGTCGCCCACGCGCTATGGACCTCCACCAGCGCGTCACCCCGCACGGCCAACACCGATGTGCTGCCCACCTCGGTACGGACCCAGCTCCCGCCCCAAACCTCCCGGCAGGTGGCCGGCAGCCCCTCACCCACCCGGGTGCCGTCCAGCCGGGACTGCGACTCGCATGCCTCCCGAGCGGTCTTCTCGTGCACCGATGCGACGAAGACGGACAGATCACCCTGATCGAATCGCCGCTCGTACGAGAGCCCGAGCACGTCCGCCACGGCGCCCTCCTCCAGATCGGCGAAGACCAGTCGGTGCTCCGGCAGGTCGGGCGCGACGACGGGCACCCCCTTCGACGCCATCTGCCACGTCACACCGGCCATCCTGATCACGTCCGCCCCCACCCACGAGGCGGTGCACAGAGCGACGACCACCCCGAGCGTGGTGAGGCGAAGGGCCAGGTGCATCGGCATGACCAGGGCCCCGGCGAAGGTGAAGGCGCCCGCGCCGACGCCCATGAGGATGAGGCGGCCGCCCCATTCACCGATGCCCAAGTCGCCGGCGAGCGAGGCATCGACGCCGACGGCGAGCGTCAACAAGAAGTAGAAGATGACAATCATCGGCCCCAGCACCGACACCAGCCACCAATGCGGCAATTTGCCCCACCAGCACAGCGCCATGCTCACCGGGAAGGGTACGAACACCATCGCCAGGAACGCGAGCAGGACGTTCCGCTCGGACACACAGACCACGAGAACGGACTCACCGAGCCCGATCACCGCACCCACGAGGGCGATCCGGATCAAGGCGTTCATACCCGATCATCGCCCATGATCGCCTTCGGCTGTCAAGGCCGGTTCGGGCGCAGGGTCCACGTAACCGTCAGGGCGGAGACCACCACGCCGTCGGCGTTCGTGACCTCCACGGCGACGTCGAACACCGGCCGCTCCCCCGCGTCCAGCCGGGCCACGACCTCCTCCCGGCTCGCCAGCAGCCTGGCCTCGGCCCGCACCTCTCCCTCGGCGACCTTCCGGAACTCGATGGTGGCGGTGGTCGGCAGCGGCATCGCCCGGCTCAGCTGGTCGCCCAGCGACGACAGCACGGCGGCCCCCGACGCGGACTCCGCGAGCGTGAAGAGCACCCCCGCGTGCGGCCCGCCCACATGGTTGCGGAATTCCGCGCGGTCGGGAACGTGGCAAATCGCCCGCCCGTCCGCCACCGAATCAAAAACGATGCCCAATGTCTGGGCAAAAGGGACCGACTGGAGCATCAGCGCACCGACATCTACCGACATGATGGACATGCTACTGGTCGGTAACTGGAATGCGGGTTACCAGAAAAGGGGCGATGGTGACTGATGTTCGGTATACCCGACACGGTAGCGTGGGCGATCGTGCAGGGTTATTCCGATGATCTTCGCCTCGCGCATGTCATGGCGGACGCCGCCGATGACATGACCATGCGGCGGTTCAAGGCTGTCGACCTCAAGGTCGAGACCAAGCCCGATCTGACGCCGGTCAGCGATGCCGACCGCGCGGTGGAGGAGGCGATCCGCGGCACGCTGCGCCGCGCCAGGCCGCGCGACGCGGTCGTGGGCGAGGAGTTCGGCAAGACCGGGTGGGGCGCCCGGTCGTGGATCATCGACCCCATCGACGGCACCAAGAACTACGTACGCGGCGTGCCCGTGTGGGCGACCCTGATCGCGCTCATGGAGTACGGCAAGGTCGTCGTCGGCCTGGTCTCGGCCCCCGCGCTCGGCCGGCGCTGGTGGGCGGCGACCGAGGGCGGGGCGTGGACCGGCAAGAGCCTGACCAAGGCGTCCCGCATGCAGGTGTCGTCCGTGTCCGTCCTGGAGGACGCCTCGTTCTCGTACTCGAGCTTCGGCGGCTGGGAGAAGACGGGCCGGCTCGACAACTTCCTCGACCTCAGCCGCGCCTGCTGGCGCACGAGGGCGTACGGCGACTTCTGGTCGCACATGATGGTCGCCGAGGGGTCGGTGGACCTGTCGGCCGAGCCCGAGCTGTCGCCGTGGGACATGGCGGCGCTCACCGTGATCGTCGAGGAGGCCGGCGGCGTCTGGACCGACGTGGCCGGGGTGAAGGGCCTTGAGGGCGGCAGCCTCGTCTGCACGAACGGCGTCCTGCACGACGAGGTGCTCAACCGCCTCAACGGCACCACCGTCAAGAGCTAGGTCCGCAGCAGACCGGTCCTGGCCTGGATGCCGGCGGTGGCGGCGTTCAGCTCCCGTTCATCTTTGATGGTCGCGTTCCCCTCGTACGTGACCCCGGCCGGCGGATCGTCGTGCCCCAGCGGGTCGGCGTCCCAGAAGTTGCCCCGGTAGACCACGTTCTCCAGCGGCGGCCCGACGTGCAGCACGGCGGTGTTGTCGGCCCGCATGACGACGTTCTCCTCGACGGTCACCCAGCTGGCCCCGTAGTCGGTGTAGAGCCCGAAGTTGTACGGCGTGCGCGTGTCCTTGATGACGCAGCCCCGCGTGCCGGTCACGGAGATCCCCGGCGACCCGCTGTACTCCAGCCCCACGCGACGCACCCGGTTGTCCTCGATCGTGGTCGCCCGGCTCCCGGACACCACGATCGCCCCGGCGGACAGCGTGTCGAAGTCGCAGCCGCGTACGGTGAGGCCGTCACCCCCGGAGACGCCCAGCCCGGAGGCTCCCAGGCGGGTGAACCGGCAGCCCTCGATCACCACGCCGGACACCTCGGCGAACGTCACGCAGGCAGGGATCGTGACGGAATGAACGGGATACGTCACGGACCCGCCCTCCCCCACGAACGCCGTCTCGACGCCGCCGCCCTCGTGGTAACCGCTGCCGTGATAGTGCGGGAAGCCCTCCGGCCGGCCGGGCCCGCACCCATGTGGCGTCGGCGAACACCAGCCCCTCGAACGAGACGTCCCGCGCCCCGGCGACGCTCAGCAGCGTCTCCAGGACCGGCGCGACCACCCGCGTACGCGCGGGATCCTCGCCGGGAAGGGGCAGGTACAGCAGCACGTGATGCCCCGGCCGGGACCGGTCGAGCACGAAGGTGCCCGGCTCGCGCAGGAAGCTCGCGTCGTTCTCGACGGCGGTGGGCAGGCCGGGACCGGCGGAGATGTTGCCCGCCCAGGTGGAGTTGTAAAGCTCGACGGCCCGCCCGAAGCCGGGCTCCGCCATGGTGATCACCGTCGAGTCACCGTCGGCCGAGATGCGGGCCACCCCGAGGCGGGCCTCCGTCCACGGATAGACGCCCCGGTAGACGAACTCGACGTCCCGCCACTCGCGCGGCGCGGCACTGTCGGTGACGTAGCCGGTGGCGGTCACGACCGCCGTCCCGGGCAGGCCGGGGACGGCGGCGCGGACGGCCCGGCGGCCCTCCACGTACAGCTGGCGGGTCTCGAGGTCGCCGACCTCGGCCCGCCAGACGCCGTCCCGCACCCGCCACCCGGCGATGCGCCGGCCGCCGCTCACGACGGCCTCCTCCCGCGCGGAGGTCCCGTGCCCGTACGCCCGATAGACGGTCCCCGAGTCGGCCTCGGTGAGCTCGAACGGGCGGGTCAGCACGTGCGTCCCGGCCCTGAGGTGCACGACGGCCTCGCCCGGGGCCTCGCGGGCCGCCGACCGGGCACGTTCGCGGGCGGCGAACGGGCGCTCGACGGAGCCGGGCCAGGAGTCGTCCCCGGATGGCGCGACGTGGAAGTGGAACATCCAACCGCCTTTCGATGTTTATGCTGTACACGAATTAGTACACCATAAACTAGGAAGATGCCAATGACGCGGGACCCGGACGACGGCGTCGAGCTGCTGTGGCGGGAGGAGGAGCGCGAGCCGCGCCCCGGCCTCAGCCTGGGCAGGATCGTGCGCACCGCGATCGAGCTGGCCGACGCCGAGGGCCTGGAGGGCCTGTCCATGCGCAAGGTCGCCGACCGGCTCGGCTTCACGACCATGTCGCTCTACCGCCACGTGCCCGGCCGCGACCAGCTCGTCGACCTCATGCGCGACGAGGCCATGGGCGAGCACACGGACGAGCCCCCGAAGAGGGCCACGAAAGAGCCCCCGTCACAGGAGGGCTGGCGGCCGCGGCTGGAGGCGGTCGCCAGGCAGGCGTGGCGGATCCGCGAGCGGCACCCCTGGCTGGCCGAGGTGCGCGGCAGCCGCCACCTGCCCGGCCCCAACGCCGTCGCCCACTACGACTACATGCTGGCCACCCTCACCGGCACCGCGTTGCGGCCGTCGGAGGTGATCGCGGTCATCGGCCTGGTCGGCCGGTTCGTGGACGCCGAGGCCCTGCTCCTGCTGGAGACCCGGCGCGAGGAGCGCCGCAGCGGCGTGTCCGAGGAGGAGTGGTGGGGCGCCCGCGACTCCCTCTTCGAGCGCCTCGACCAATACCCCACGATCTCCGGCCTCTGGGAGAGCGGCGGCTGGGACCACCCGGAGGACTCCTTCGAGTTCGGCCTGCGCCGCCTCCTGGACGGCATCGAGGCCCTCATCCGCGAGCGTGACGAAACACGTGGCGAAAACTGCCTGGAATGCGGCACCCCACTGGAGCCGGCCGAGTCGGGCCGCCCTCGCGTCTACTGCTCCCGCGCCTGCCGGCAACGCGCGTACCGCAAACGCAGGACCGGCTGAGGCGGCGGGATCGGCTCAGAGCGCCAGCACCCGCCGCACCGCGCTCATCAGGCTGTCCCGGTATCCGCCCCCGAACAGCACCACGTGCACGAGCAGCGGATGGAGCTGGTGCAGCGGCACCCGCTCCCGCCACCCCTCGGCCGGCGGCCACTCCTCCCGGTACGCCCCCAGCACCCGATCGAGGTACGGCAGCCCGAACAGGTCCAGCATCGCCAGATCTGTCTCCCGATGCCCGCCGTGGGCCGCCGGATCGATCAGCACCCCGTCGCCGCCGGACCACAACACGTTCCCGCTCCACAGGTCCCCATGGATCCGCGCCACCGGCTCGGCCGGCCCCGCGACCTCGCCGAAGCGCGACACAGCCCGCTCCACCAGCACGACGTCCGACGCGGGCAGCCGCGCCATCCGCAGGAACGGCAGCACCCGCCGCTCCGCGTAGAACGACGGCCAGTCGCCGGCGGGCGAGTTGTCCATCGGCAGCTCGGCGATGAACCCCGGCCACGGCGCGCCGAACCCCGGCGCCCCCGAGCGATGCAGCCGGGCCAGCGACCGCCCGAACCGCTCGGCGGCCGCGGCGGTGGGCCGCTCCTGGCGTACCCAGGAGAGCACCAGCCGGTCGGGCCCCACGTCGATCACCTCGGGCACCGCGGCGGCCTCGCCCAGCCAGCGCAGCCCGGCGGCCTCCGAGGCGAAGATCTCGGAAGCCGCCCCGCTCTTGGCGAACACCTCGCGCCCGTCGTCCAGCACGCCCCGCCGCAGCCGCCAGCCGTGCGATGAGCCCAGATCCTCAGTGAACCTCACTTGGGAATCTCGTCGGCGATGTGCTTGGCCACACCCTCGGAAGCGGCTTCCACCAGCCCGAGCACCTCCTCGAACCCCTCGGGCCCCCCGTAGTACGGATCCGGCACCTCGGCCCCCTCCGGCGCGGCCGGATCGAAGGAGCGGAACAGCCGCACCTCCACCCCGGCCGGGGCGAGCCGCCGGAGGTTGGAGACGTTGTCCCGGTCCATGGCCAGCACGAGGTCGTAGCGGTCGAACCAGTCCTTGGTGAACTGCCGGGCCCGATGCGTCGAGCCGTCGTAGCCGTGCTGGGCCAGGATCTCCAGCGCCCGCTCGTCCATCGGATCCCCGACGTGCCAGCCGCCGGTCCCGGCGCTCTCGACGGTGACGCGGTCGCCCAGTCCGCGGTCGGCGAGGGTCTGACGGAGCACGACCTCGGCCATCGGCGAGCGGCAGATGTTCCCCATGCACACCAGGCATACGCGATAAGTCATAACACCCATCATGAGGGTGACCTGGTGCGTTCACCGAACGTTCACCCTCGTTGGGGGGTCTGAGTCACCTTCGCTGCATAGCTTTCATGGCGACTAAGGACCAAGTGGGAGGAACCCAACCGTGAAGTATGCAGGCCGGCTCGCCGCCGTCGCCGTCGTCGGCGCGCTCTCGCTCGCTGCGTGCGGCACAGACAACAACGCCGGGACCAGCGGCACCAGCTCCGCTTCTGCCAGCGCCCCCGCCGCGGGCAATGACAACGGTCTGAGCGGCGCGATCAACGCCGCGGGCTCCTCGGCCCAGGCCAACGCGATCACCGAGTGGACGAAGAACTTCACGGCCACCAACCCCGGTGTCACCCTGAACTACCAGCCCAGCGGCTCGGGCGCGGGTGTGCAGGCGTTCATTCAGGGCCAGGTCGCCTTCGCCGGTTCCGACTCGGCGCTGAAGGAGGACGAGCCCGCCCAGGCCGACGCCCGGTGCAAGACCGGCAAGGCGATCAACATCCCGATGGTGACCGGCCCGGTCGCGGTCGTCTACAACCTGCCCGGTGTCGAGGGCCTGCAGCTGACGCCCAAGACGCTCGGCGGGATCTTCAGCAGCAAGATCACCAAGTGGGACGACGCCGCCATCAAGGCCGACAACCCCGACGCCACGCTGCCCTCCACCCCGATCCAGGCCTTCCACCGCTCGGACGAGTCGGGCACCAGCGACAACTTCACCAAGTTCCTCAAGGCCACCGCCGAGTGGCCGTACGAGCCCGCCAAGGCCTGGCCGGCCGAGGCCAAGGGCCAGGGCGCCAAGGGCTCCGACGGCATCGCCTCCTCGGTCAAGGACACCGAGGGTGCCATCAGCTACGTCGAGCTCTCCTTCGCCGAGAACTCCTCGCTGCAGAAGGCCAAGGTCGCCAACGGCGCGGGCGAGTTCGTCGAGCTCACCCCGGAGAGCGCGGCCAAGACGGTCGAGACCGCCGAGATCAAGGGCACCGGCAACGACCTGGCCCTGTCGATCGACTACGCCACCAAGACCGCGGGTGCCTACCCGATCGTCCTGGTGACGTACGAGATCACCTGCGAGAAGGGCCTGCCGGCCGACCAGCAGAAGATCGTCAAGAGCTTCCTCACCTACACGGCCAGCGACGAGGGCCAGGCAGCGCTCAAGGAGCTGGGCTACGCCCCGCTGTCGGGAGCTCTGCTCACCAAGGTCCGGACCGCCGTCGAGGCGATCTCCTAACACCCCATGACCACCAACGTACGCACCCGTGATGGCGGGCCGGCCACGAGCCGGTCCGCCTCGCGGCGCAGCCATGGTGAAGGGCCCTTCCGCTTCGTCTCCACCGCGGCGGGCGTCATCCTGCTGGCGATCATGGCGGCCATCGCCGTCTTCCTCATCAGCGAGGCGATCCCCGCCCTGCAGGCGAACAAGGGCAGCTTCTTCCTCGACCTGACCTGGGAGCCCAACAGCAGCGGCGTGTTCGGCATCGGCGCTCTGGCGTTCGGTACCGTGCTCAGCTCCGGCATCGCCCTCGTCATCGCGACCCCCATCGCGGTCGGCGTGGCGCTGTTCATCTCCCACTACGCGCCCCGCAGGCTCGCCGCCCCGCTCGGCTACCTGATCGACCTGCTCGCCGCCGTCCCCAGCGTCGTCTACGGCCTGTGGGGCCTGGCGTTCCTGGTGCCGCTGATCAGGACGCCGTCGCAGTGGCTCAACGAGCACCTCGGCTGGTTCCCGCTGTTCGCCGGCGAGGGCGCCATCGGCGGCAAGACCATGATCGCCGGATCGATCGTGCTGGCCATCATGATCCTGCCGATCATCGCGGCCATCACACGCGAGGTGTTCCTCCAGGCACCGAAGATGAACGAGGAAGCGGCGCTCGCGCTCGGCGCCACCCGCTGGGAAATGATCAGAATGGCCGTGCTGCCGTTCGGCCGTCCCGGTGTCATCAGCGCCGCCATGCTCGGCCTCGGCCGCGCCATGGGCGAGACCATCGCGGTCGCGCTGATCTTCCCCGCCACCTTCGACATCACCTTCGAGATCCTCACCCCGCACGCCAACAGCATCGCCGCCAACATCGCCAACGGCTTCGGCGAGGCCACCGAGATCGGCCGGGGCGCCCTGATCGCGTCCGGTCTGGTGCTGTTCGTCATCACGTTGCTGGTCAACATGGGCGCGCGCCTGATCATCAACCGCCGCAAGGAGTACGCGAGGGCCGGCGCATGACCTCGATCCAACACATCTCGACCAGCCGCCGGATCAAGGACCGGGTCGTCCAGGGCCTGGTCTACCTGGCGTTCGCGCTGGCCGTGGTGCCGCTCATCTCGGTGCTCTGGCTGGTCATCTCCAACGGCCTGGCCCGGTTCGACCTTGAGTTCCTCACGCACTCGATGAACGGCATCGGGGCGAGGGACGCCGGCGGCGGCGCGTACCACGCGATCATCGGAACCCTGGAACAGATCCTGCTCTCCTCGGTCATCTCGGTGCCGATCGGTCTGTTCACCGCGATCTACCTGGTCGAATACGGCAACAACGGCCGGCTGAGCCGCGCCATCAGCTTCTTCGTGGACGTCATGACCGGCGTCCCTTCGGTCGTTGCCGGCCTGTTCATCTTCGCGTTCTGGATCCTCTTCCTCGGCTTCGAGTACTCCGGCTGGGCGGGCGCGCTGGCGCTGTCCATCCTGATGATGCCGACGGTCGTCCGGTCCGCGGAGGAGATGCTCCGGCTGGTGCCCAACGACCTGCGCGAGGCCTCGTACGCGCTGGGCGTGCCCAAGTGGCGCACCATCGTCAAGGTCGTGCTGCCGACCGCGTTCACCGGCATCGTCACCGGCGTCATGCTGGCCGTGGCCCGCGTCGCCGGTGAGACCGCGCCGCTGCTGATGACGGTGTTCTTCACGAACTCCATCAACAACGACCCGTTCTCCGGGCCCCAGATGGGCCTTCCCCTCTTCGTCTTCGACCAGGCGGCCCGTCCCAACGACACCGCCGTCGACCGGGCGTGGACCGGAGCCCTCACGCTCATCCTGATCGTCATGCTGCTCAACCTGGTGGCGCGCCTGATCGCCTGGTGGCGCTCGCCCGCCAGGGGCCGATAGGGGGTAATCACCGCAATGTCCAAGCAGATCCAGGTCTCGGGTCTCGACGCGTACTACGGGTCGCACAAGGCGATCGAGGACGTGTCGATGACCATCGAGCCCCGCTCGATCACCGCGTTCATCGGCCCGTCCGGGTGCGGCAAGTCGACGTTCCTGCGCACGCTCAACCGCATGCACGAGGTGATCCCTGGTGCTCGCGTGGAGGGCAAGGTGCTGCTCGACGGCGACGACCTGTACGCCCCCACCGTCGAGCCCGTCTCGGTCCGCCGGATGATCGGCATGGTCTTCCAGCGCCCGAACCCGTTCCCCACGATGTCGATCTACGAGAACGTGGCCGCCGGCCTCCGCCTCAACGGCCGCGTCAGCAAGTCGCAGATGGACGGCATCGTCGAGGAGTCGCTCAAGGGCGCCAACCTCTGGAACGAGGTCAAGGACCGCCTCAGCAAGCCGGGCGCGGGCCTGTCCGGCGGTCAGCAGCAGCGGCTCTGCATCGCCCGGGCCATCGCGGTCAAGCCGCAGGTCCTGCTGATGGACGAGCCGTGCTCGGCGCTCGACCCGATCTCCACGCTGGCCATCGAGGACCTGATGGCCAAGCTCAAGGACGAGTACACGATCGTCATCGTCACCCACAACATGCAGCAGGCCGCCCGGGTCAGCGACAGGACCGCGTTCTTCAACCTGGCCGAGCAGGGCAAGCCGGGCAAGGTCATCGAGATGGACGAGACCTCCCGCATGTTCACCAACCCGACCGAGAAGGCCACGGAAGACTACATCACGGGGCGCTTCGGCTGATGACCCAACAGCAGGCGGCATCCACGATGAACGGGGACACGAGGACCAAGCCCGTACTGCTCATCGCCGACCCCGACGACTCCGTCGTGGAGGACGTGGCCACGGCCCTCGAACGCGAGGGCGTGGCCGTCACGGGGGCGTCCGACGGTGCTCAAGGGCTGCTGCAGGCGGGGGCCCTGCAGCCGGACGTGGTGCTCGTCTCGGCCACGCTGCCGGTCATCGACGCGGTGGAGTTCGTACGCGCGGTACGCCTGGCGCGGGCCGTGCCCGTGCTGCTCGGCGTCGGCGAGGGGCACGCCGAGCAGGCCGTACGCGCGCTCGCGGCAGGGGCCGCCGCCTGCGTGGCCAGGCCCTACCGGGTGCCGGAACTGCTGCCGTTCATCCAGGCGGCCTCGCCCGAGTCCCGCAAGGTGCTCGCCGTGGGCGGGGTCGAGCTGGACGTACAGGCCTACCAGGTACGCGTGGCCGGGCGAGCCGTGCACCTGCCGTTGCGGGAGTTCGAGCTGCTGCAGTATCTGATGCGCAACGCCGACCGCACGGTGACGCGCGAGCAGATCATGCGCCACGTCTGGCACGCCGCCGCGAACACCTCGACGAACACGATCGCGGTACACGTCAAGCGGCTGCGGGCCCGCCTGGGTGACGAGGACGACCGGCTCATCCAGACCGTACGCGGGGTGGGCTACCGGCTGGTCACCCCGGGCATCGCCGAAAGTCCTGCATGATCCGCTTGGTCACGCCTTCGACCGTCGCTATGCCGTACGCCACCTCTGGGCTCCCCTCGGTGAGTACGGCAACGGCGTAGTCGCGCCCGTCGCCCCTGATCAGCCCTACGCTGATCGTGGCCCAGCGCTTGGTCGAGACGCGCTTGAGCCAGCCGTTCTTCAGCGCCACGCGGTCGCCCTCGCACGCGGCGGCGCTGATGCCCCAGTCCTGGCCGTCGACCACCGCGCCCATGAGCCTGAGCACCTGCTCGCGATCGCCGGCCTTGAGCGGGCTCTTCCCGGACACCAGCGCCGCCATGAGGCGTACCTGGTCATCCACCGACGTCCTGGTGATCCCCCAGCAATACAGGTCAAGGCAGTCACCGGCCACGCCCCGCGTGTGCTTCAGCCCGAGCCTCCTCCCAGCCGCGTCGAACCCGCCCACCCCGCCGATCCGCAGCCACAGGCGGTCCGCGGCATGGTTGTCGCTGTAGCGGATCATCAGCTCGGCATCGCGCCGGACCGCGGCCGGCAGCTTCTTCCACGGCGTACGCAGCAGCAACGCCATGAGGATCTGCACCTTGGCCGTGCTGGCCGCGATCAGCCGCTCGCCCGCGTGATAGCGGTAGACCCGCCCGGTCGCCAGATCCTTCACCATGGCCGTGACCGGCCCCGGCCGCCCGGCCAGATAGCGGTCGAGCCGCTCGGTGATGCGTTTGTCCGGAACCGCCGGCACGGAGGCCGTCCCCAGGCTCTCCACCATCATCCTGGCCTGCTTCGCCCCGGGCAGGACGGTGACCGGACCCGCGAGGTGCACGCTGCCGGGCGAGGGCACGGCGGCGGAGCCCACCTCCGGAGGCGCCGGCCCCTTCACCCATATCAACGGCATGACCAGGGCGAGCGCGATGACCAGTCGTGGTATCGCCTTGGCCCTGGCCGCGATCACCCGAGCATTATCACGAAATTTCGCGACATGCCGCTAGACACCGGCGGCGATCAGTTTCGCGATCGAGTCGTCGTCGCAGGTGGCCCAGAATCCTCCCACGACGTCCTCCAGGTGCTGGACCGACTCGGCCCGGAACAGCACGTCCTGATATTTCGTGATGTCGTACTGCGTGGCGCCCATGAGAGCCAGGTCCAGCGGCCGGATGTCCATCCCCCGGAACTCCTCGATCTCCCCGTACGAGGACAGGATCCCCGCCCCGTACGCCTTGAGCTCGTCCGCCTCCCGCATCACCCCGAACTCCAGCGTGAACCAGAACACCTTGGAGATGAACTCCAGCGCCTCCTCCCCCTCGACCCGCCGCGCGGCCTGCCCCGCCAGCCGGTAGAGAGCGGCGTACCGAGGGTGCGCCAGGGCGTTGGCGTGCCCGATCACCTCATGGATGACATCGGGCTCAGGAGTGTAGAAGGGCACGGAATGATGCCGGATGTACTGCGTGGAGTGGAAGAACCCGTCCGCCAGCACCCCGTAGAACTCCCGCAGCGGCACCAGCCCGGCCGCGGGCAGATACCGGAACCCGGTCAACGGTTCCAGCAGCTCCGACACCTCTTCGAGCTGCGGGATCCGGTCGCCCGGCAGCCCCAGCCGCGCCGCCCCCGCCAGATACTCGGCCGTGGCGTACCTGGCGTGCTTGACCCCCAGCTCCCTGGTGACCGTCCGCCAGACCTCGTGCTCCTGCTCGGTGTACTCCGCGGCCGGAATGGGCGTGCCCGGCCGGTAGTTCACCGCCAGCCCGGCGATCGCGTTCCGCCGCTCCCGGTACACCGGGTCCGCGAACCCCGGATGCGACGCCGACAGCTCGACCACCACGGACCCATCCTCCTGGGCCGCGACCGGGGCAAAATACTGTGCTTCCTCAAACATGCCCCAAATGACAGCAACTCCAGCTTTTCCTGGCAAGAGCGCCCAATTCTACTGCGCGATACGCTGGATTTCGCACGACAAACGACCCCGATCCTGGTCGAATCGCACAGTGTAGGAGGAGGCGCCATGGACGATCTAGACGCCAGGCTGCTGGTCACCATGCGCGCCAATCCCCGCATCGGCCTGACCGAACTGGCCCGGCTCCTCGGAGTCGCCAGAGGCACCGTCCAGGCCCGGGTGGAGAAGCTCACCGCGAGGGGTGTCATCGAGGATTTCGGCCCCACCGTGTCGCCGGCCAGGTCCGGGTATCCGATCCTGGCGTTCGTGTGGCTGCAGATAGCTCAGGGGCGCCTGGACGAGGCCGTGGCGGCGCTGCGGGCCGTGCCCGAGATCCTGGAGGTCCATGGGACGAGCGGCCAGCACGACCTGCTGTGCCGCGTGGTGGCCCGCACGACCGACCACCTCCAGCAGATCATCGCCCACGTGCTGGCGTCCCCGGCCATCCAGCGCACGGACACCACGATCGCGCTCTCCACCCAGATCCCCCACCGGATAGAGCCACTCCTCCAGGCCGCCGTCACCGACCACCCCTGACCGCAAACGCAGAAAGGGCCCCGACGCGTTGGCGTCGGGGCCCTCCCATAAAGATTGTCCGGCGGTGACCTACTCTCCCACACCCTCCCGAGTGCAGTACCATCGGC
>NZ_JBFANM010000038.1:84772-118622 GCF_040674815.1 Nonomuraea sp. NPDC049709 | reverse complement strand
CTGGCGTGCGCCGGCCTGCTGCTCGCCGCCCTGCCCGCCGCCTGGCGCCTCCCCGCCCGCGACCCCGGGCCCGGTGGTGGGCCCGGGGGTGGGCGCGGTGGAGGGCCCGGTGGTGGGCGCGGTGGTGGGCCCGGTGGTGGGCCCGGTGGAGGGCGGGGGATCCGGGCCGAGATGGGTGCCGGGTTCGCGGCCATCGTCCGGAACGGTGCGTTGCGGCGGGCCACCATCGGGTCGATGGTGTCGTGTTGCGGCCTGGCCATGCTGGTCGTGTCCGCGCCCGTGCTCGGCGCCCGGCTGACCGGAGAGAGCGGCCACGGCACGCTGCTCCTGGCCGTCACCGCCGCCTGCGGTCTCGCCGCCAACGCGGCACTCGCCGCCCTGCCCCGCAGGCGCGGGCCGGATGCGGCACTCGCCACCCCAGCAGCCCAGGAGCGGCGGTGGGAGGTGGTGCTGGTGGTCGGGACGGCGGTGTTGGGGGCCGGGATGGTGCTGGCCGCTGTCTCGACGGCGTTCTGGATGGCGGTGGTGGCCGCCGCCGTCGCCGGATCGGGCGAGGGGCCGCAGCTCACCGCGCTCTTCGCGGTACGGCACCGCGAGGCCCCCGCCCGGCTGCGCAGCCAGGTGTTCACCACGGGTGCCAGCCTGAAGATCACCTCGTACGCGATCGGAGCCGCCCTGGCCGGCCCGCTGGCCGCGTACTCGGTCGGTGCCGCCCTGCTGGCCGGCGCGGCGCTGCAGGCGCTGGCGCTCGCCGTCCTTCTCTCCCGGCGGCCGGTCCCCGACGCTCCTCAGAGGTCAGTCGCCGATGGCGGAGGAGGTGCGTGAGCGGTGGGCGGCCACGCGTTCGCGGGTGGCGCAGCGGGTGCTGCAGAAGCGGCGCGGGCTGCCGCCGCCGAAGTCCAGGTACGGCCGCCCGCAGCTGGCCGAGGCGCACAGCCCGCCCGGCACCCGCTGGTGGTCGGCGAGCAGCACCGCCAGTGCCATCGCCGACGAGGTCAGGAACCACTCCCCCCACGGAGCGTCGTCCGCGCTGTCGACGTGCACGTGCCAGCTCGTCGTGCCCCCGTGGCTGGTCAGCCGGGGGGCGTGGGCCGCTCCCGAGAGCAGGCGGTTGAGCCGGGCCACCGCCTCCTCGACGGTGGCCGAGCCCAGCACCTCCCGCAGGCGTGCCGCCGCCGCCCGCATCGCCGCCAAGTCCTCCGCGCCCAGGTCGAGGTCGCCGACCTCGCCGTGCTCGCGCAGGACCCGCGAGACCGACTCGATCGACGGCTGCTCGTGCAGCAGCGCCACGCACAGGTCGACGGCCCGCGCGGCCATCGCCTTGGTCGAGTGAACCTCCACCCCAGCAGCGTATGCCCGCCCGGTGCGGCGGCCCTCAGCCGCCGCAGGCCGCGAAGACGTACGAGTCGCGCAGCACGGTGTACCGGTCCCTGACCCGGACCTGGCCCGTCACCGTGTCGATCTGCACGATCGTCATCCTGGTGGCCCCGGACGAGTGGCCGGCCAGGTGGGCCGTCACCTGCGTCTCCCCGGTCCAGTCCAGCATGTGCAGGTCCCCGGCCGGCAGCTTGACCCTCTTGCGGCCGGTGACCTGGTCGCCGTCCATGTCGTACGTCACCAGCTCCGCCCTGGACCCGGTCACGAGGCTCGCCACGGTACGCCCGTCGGCCGCCAGCGCCTGCGGCACGTTGGCCTCGATGACCTGCGGCGGCGTGGCCCGGCGCAGCTCCTCCCCGGTGAGGCCGCGGACGACCAGGTCGGTGACGGACTCGTCGGCCGGGACGCTGGTGAACACCTCGTCGCCGTCGCCGCTGAAGCCCAGCACCGACACCTCGTCCGGGACGGTGCCGAGCAGGTCACCGGTCTCGGTGTCGAAGACGCGGGTGTCGGCGGGCCGCTCACCGCCGATGACCGCGGCCAGCCGGGCGCCGTCGTCGGAGAGCAGCAGGGTCACCTCGTACTGGGCCGCCTTCGGCAGCGCGTCCCGCGCGAACTGCCTGACCCCGCCCCCCAGCGTCCGCACGGCCAGGCGGCCCTTCTTGGTGAAGTACGCCACCCGCCGGCCGTTCCCGCTGATCGCGATGGCCGCCGGGACGTAGCCGTTGGAGGAGCCGTCGGCCTCGCGCGCGACCCCCTGGGCGTCGGGCAGGGTCGTCCGCTCGCCACTGTGCATGACGAGCCGCCAGTCGCCGCACGCCCTGGTGCCGCCGCCCTTGACCGGGCAGCTCTTGATGGAGGCGTAGCGGATCGTGTCGTCGGAGTGGGAGCCAGAGTGGAAGCCGGTGTGGGAGGCGGTGTGGGAGCCGGTGTGGGAGCCGGTGTGGGAGCCGGTGTGGGAGCCGTGCGGCTCCGCGTGGGCGGTGGCCGGCCACGAGAGCGCCAGTGCCGCGGCCAGGACTACGAGGATCTTCGCGCGCATGCCGTTCACTCCCCCGCCAAGACGAATGTGCTGCCCTTGGAGCCGATCGTGTACTTGTCGGCCTGCGTGGCCGTGCCGGTCGCGGGGTCGACGGTGAGCACCCGTACCACCGCCGTCTTCCCCTCCTCGCCGGTCCTGACCGTGGCCGTGAGCCGCCCCCCGGCGTCCCACCAGGCCAGGTACGGCGTCGCGTCCGGCTTGAGCGGCAGCTCCGCGCCCGCCGAGAGCCGCCCGGTCGCCAGGTCGTACGTGCGCACCCGGGGCGGCTTCTTCTCGCTCGTCGTGAACAGCGCCACGGTGGTGCCGTCGGCGGCCGGCGCGTGGGTGGCGGCGTTGATGACGAGCGTGGGCGGTGTCCGCCTGATGACGCCGCCCCCGAGCCGGTGGGCGTACATGGCGGTGGTGTTGTCGCTCAGCGTGCGCGTGGTCAGCACCTCGTCGCCGTCGGCGCTGAAGCCGAGCGCCCCGTGCTTGGGGGACAGCGCCGTGATCGACCCCGTGGCGACGGTGATGACCTTGGTGGGCAGGCGGTCGGGCGCGTCGAAGTAGTCGATCAGCACGCGGTCGCCCGACGGGGACAGCGAGAGGTCGATCTCGTCGCTGCCGACGCCCTTGGGCCTGGCCGCCGGCGGCAGCTCCGTGACCGGCCCGCCGGCGGTGCGCCGGACGACCAGGCGGTGGTCACCGGCCCGCTCGTAGGCCATCACGCGGCCGTCCGCGCTGATCGCGAACACCCCGGCGAAGGCGCCGGCCCGTCCCTTCCCGTCGATCCCGCGCCCGGCCGCGCCGCGGACGACGGCATCGCGGCCGTCGCGCAGCCGCAGCCGCCAGTGGCCGCAGGGCAGGGACTCCTGGTGCTTGTTGTCGTAGCACGCCTTGATCCAGGCGGCGCGGGCCGCCGGTGGGGCGTTCTGGGCATGTGCGGCGGCGGGGGAGAGTCCCAGCGCGCCGGCGACCGCGGGCGCGAGGAGCGCGGCGGCCGCCGAGGAGTGCCTCATGGTCGTGTCCTTTCACTCACCCCCTTAGACACGCACCCCTCGTGGCCGGTTGGTCACAGATCGGCCACGAGCGCGGCGAGCCGGTCCATGGACTCCCTGCCGCCCCGCGGCCCGTCGGCCCTGATGATCGCGTCGCGGGACTCCACCGACGGGTGCACGGACTGGGCGGTGTACCTCGTGCCGCCGCCCTGCGCCGTCAGGGTGACCGTCTCCAGCGCGACGTCCTCGGGCGCACCCTCGAACTCCCACGTACGTACGTACCGCTCCGGCGGCACGACGGCGTGGTAGACCCCGCTGAAGAAGAACTCCCTGCCCCGCCTGTCCACGTTGACGAAGCGCCACCGGCCGCCCACCGCGACCTCCATCCGGTCGACCCGGGTGGTCAGGAAGCTCGGGCCCCACCAGCGCGGGATCAGCTCCGGGTCGGTGATGACCCGGAACACCACGTCCGGGGGCGCGTCGAACTCCCGAATCATGAGGATGTCCTGCCGTCCCGGCTCGATGACGAACTCCGTGTCAGCCATGCTCCTGTCCTTCCTGCCCGCGCCGGATGCGCCCGATCTCCCGTTCGAGGCGGTCGAACCGGTCGCTCCAGCGCCCGCGGTAGCGGTCGATCCACTCCGAGGCGGTCTCCAGCGGGGCCGTCTCCAGGCGGCACGGCCGCCACTGCGCGTCGCGCCCCCGGCTGATCAGGCCCGCCCGCTCCAGCACCTTGAGGTGCTTGGAGACCGCCTGCAGGCTCATGTCGAACGGCTCGGCCAGCTGGTTGACCGTCGCCTCCCCGTCGGCGAGCCGGGCGAGGATAGCCCGCCGCGTGGGGTCGGCCAGGGCGGCGAAGGTGAGGCTGAGCTGGTCGTCGGGCATCCGGGGCGGTCTTTCGTGTCGGTCGGCGCCGGATCATCCCGGGCGCCAGATCACCTTAGTAGTCCACGATCGCGCCGCAGGAGATGTTCACGGTGGCGGAGGTCATGGTCCCGGCCAGGTCGGAGGCGGCGAAGGCGGCCACGTTCCCGACGTCGGCGAGCGTCGCGGCGCGCTGCAGCAGGCTCGAACCGGCGATGGCGGCGGCGATCTCGTCCTTCGCGGCGATGCCGTCGGGCATGCTCTCCGGGATGCCGCCGGTCACCATGGTGACGACGCGGACGCCGTACGGGCCGGCCTCGGCCGCCCACTGCCGCCGCATGCTCTCCATGGCGTCGAGCGCCACCTTGAGCCCGCCCAGCCCGGGCACCGTCTGCGGCCCGCCGCCGCCGAACATCAGGATCACGCCCGACCCGCGCGGGGCCATGTGCCTGACGGCGGCCCTGGCGGTGAGGAACTGCGTGCGCGTGGCCACCTCGATCGGCCGCAGGAACTCCGCGACGGTGATCTCGGCGAGCGGCTTCTGCACGTCCTGGACCCCGATGGCGTTGAAGGAGACGTCGATCCGGCCCGCCCGCCCGGCCACCGAGCCGGTGAACGCGTCCACCTCCGCCTCGTCCAGCGCGTCCACTGCCGCGGTCTCGGCCGTGCCCCCCGCGGCCCGGATGTCCGCGGCCACCTCGTCGAGCTTGTCGCGGGTGCGGCCGGCGAGGAAGACGCGGGCGCCCTCGCGGGCGAAGGCCCGGGCCACCGCCCCGCCGATCGATCCGCCGCCGCCGTGGATGACGGCGACCTTGTTCTCGAGGAGCATTGTATTCAACCTTTCGGTTTATCAACCTATAAGTTGAATACAGGGCATGACGAGGCCGTGTCAAGGGCGTACCGGGAACTACAGGGGCCGCCGGCCGGCGAAGCCCAGCTCCGTACGGTGATACCAGGCGAGCTCCCGCTCCCCCTCGATCCAGCACAGCCGGACCGACACCCCGTCGAGCACCGAGGGGAAGTCGACGAGCACCGGCGCGATGCCCTTGACCTCGATCCCCAGCTCGCTCCACCCGCTCAGGATCTCCTCGATGCGGGCCTGCAGCCCTTTGAGCTCGGGCAGGCCGCCGAGCTCGGACCGGCCCCCGGAGCGCCGCTCGAAGTCGATCTCGGCCAGGTCGGCGCGGGCCGCGATCACCTCGGCCGCCTGTTCCATGACGGCGGGGAGCAGCGCGCGGGCCTCGTTCAGGGTGAAGGTCCGGTCCATGCGCAAACGTTAGCGGTTCGGCCCGTAGGCGTGGACGAGCAGCCGCTCGGCGTGGTCGAGATAGTCGTCCAGATAGGCGGCGGCCTTCTCGGGCGGCCCCGACTCGATCAGCCCGAGCAGGATGCGGTTGCGGTCGACGAACGGCTCGTGGAGGGCCCGCGGGTTCTCCATCACGTGGAAGACCAGCCGCAGCTCGGCCAGGAGCTGGCGCATGGCCTCGTCGATCCTGGGGCTCTCGTTCATGGAGACCAGGGCCTGGTGGAAGCGGATGTTGGCGGTGCCGACGCCCTGCCAGTCGTTCTGGGCGGCGGCCCGCTCGGCGTCGAGCACCGTCTCCTTGATCAGGGCCAGCGCCCGCTCGGGCGGGGTGCGCCGCACGGCCGCCCCTTCGAGGACGCGGCGCACGCGGTAGAGGTCGATCACATCCGCGGCGGACGGGAGGCGGACGAACACGCCCCGGTTGAGCCGGTGGTCGAGCAGCCGCTCGTGGCTCAGGAGCCGGAACGCCTCGCGCAGGGTGTTGCGCGACACGCCGAGCGCCTCCGAGATGGACTCCTCCGACAACCGCTGACCGGGCCGGAAGAAGCCCTCGCTGATGCGGTCGCGCAGGATGTCGGCCACCCGCTCGGCCGTGCTGCTGCGTCCCAGTCGGGGCCGGTCCTGGGAGAGATCAGCAACCGCGTCATCCACATTTAACAGGGAATCATGGAGCAAACCTCTTGTCGAATTGTTCAACGATCCTTACGTTGATAATTATCCCCCCTCGACTACAAGGAGCGATCGGATGTCAGGCTCCGCGCAACAGACCCGGCGGGTGATCCTCGCCAGCCTGATCGGCACGTCGCTGGAGTGGTACGACTTCTTCCTCTACACCACCGCGGCGACCCTGGTCTTCCCCAAGCTGTTCTTCCCCTCCCTCGACCCGGTCAGCGCGACGCTGGCCTCGCTGACCACCAATGCCGTGGCGTTCGTGGCCAGGCCGCTCGGCGGCATCGTGTTCGGCCACTTCGGCGACCGGGTGGGCCGCAAGACCGTGCTGGTGGTGACGCTCCTGGTGATGGGCGTCGCGACGTTCCTCATCGGCGTGCTGCCCGGCTACGCCAGCGTGGGCGTGCTGGCCCCGGCCCTGCTGGCGCTGCTGCGGTTCGTGCAGGGCCTGGGGCTCGGCGGCGAGTGGGGCGGCGCGGTGATCATGTCGCTGGAGCACGGCGACGGCCGGCGCCGCGGCTTCAACGCGAGCTGGCCGCAGGTCGGCGTGCCCGCCGGCTACGTGCTGGCCACCGGCCTGCTGACCATCCTGTCCTTCACGCTGACCGACGCCGCCTTCCTGTCATGGGGCTGGCGGGTGCCGTTCCTGCTGTCGGGCGCGCTGGTGTTCGTGGGCCTGTGGGTCCGGCTGAGGATCACCGAGTCGCCGCTGTTCGCCGAGGTCGAGCAGAAGGGCGCCAAGGCGAGGATGCCGCTGGTCGAGGTGCTGCGCACGCACCCGCGCGCGCTGCTGTCGGCCTTCACCGCGCGGATCGGGGTGGACGTGGCGTTCTACACCTTCACCGCGTACATCATCGTCTACATCACCGGCGTGCTGGACCTGCCCCGCCCCTACGCGCTGAACGCCGTGCTCATCGGCTCGGCGCTGCAACTCGTGCTGATCCCGCTGGCCGGCGCCATGTCCGACCGGTACGGCCGCCGCCCGGTCTACTTCGCGGGCGTGATCGGCGCGGCGGTGTGGGTGTTCGTGTTCTTCCCGCTGCTCGACACCAAGTCCTTCCCGCTGATCGCGCTGGCCGCCGTCGTGGCGCTGGTCACCCACGCCGCCATGTACGGCCCGCAGGCGGCCTTCATCGCCGAGCTGTTCAGCACGCGACTGCGCTACAGCGGCGCCTCCATGGGCTACCAGGTCGCCGGGATCGTCGGCGGCGCGCTCGCCCCGATCATCGCGATCCAGCTCTTCGAGTCGTACCGGTCGACGGTCGCGGTCTCCATCTACGTGGTCGTCGCCCTGGCCGTCACCGCCGTGGGCCTGGCCATCGCCCCGGAGACCCGCGACCTCGACCTGGCCGACACCACGCCCGGACCCACCCGGAGGGCCCCGCAGGTGGGACCCTTCGCCTGATCTCCGCAGGAAATGCCGCGGAAGTCGCGGGCGGCGGCTGCCAACGCCGCCCGCGCGGGCTCGCCCGCACCGGCGCCTACACCGGCACCTTCGGCGCCGCCGCCGGCCTGGCGGGCCGCCACCGGCCCCGGAAGGCCACCATCGAGACCAGGAACACGATCTGGCCGCCGAGCGCCACGCCCAGCCAGAGCTGCCAGCCCCCCGACTCCACCACCATCGGGGAGACGACCAGCAGGACCACGATCATGACCCGGACGACCATGCCCCAGATGCCCAGCGCGGAGCCCTGCAGCCGGGATTCGACGTCCTCGGCGTCCTCGGAGAAGTTGGCCATCCACGGCACGTACGCGATGCCCATGAACAGGAAGAGCAGCGCGTACACGGCGGTGACGTGCCCGGTGGCCACGCCCGGCCCGATCAGCGCGATGAAGTACGCCAGCGCCGCCGCGGTGAGCACGGTTCCCGCGGCGGTGAACGGCTTGCGCAGCCGCAGCCGGTCCGACAGCCGCCCCACGACCACCACGGCCAGGGCGTTGAGCACGATGCCCAGCGCCACCACGCGGTTGGCCGCGGCCGGGTCCATGCCGAAGGCCGAGGCCAGGATGGTCTGCCCGAAGATCGCGAACGTCCAGTAGAGCACCTGCCAGCCGGTGTTGCCGAGGACGTGGGCCCACAGGTGCGGGTGCCTGAACAGCTCGCGTACGCGGCCGTGGCGGACGTCCTCCTCCACCACCAGCTCCTGCTCGGCCTCCATCACCTGCGCCCGCAGCGCCGCCGACGGCTCGGCGATCTTCCAGATGATGACCGCGCACATCACCAGCGACACGACGCCCATGATGATCGCCTGCGACTGCCACGCGTTGCCGAACAGCGGCAGCGTGAACCCCGCGATGAACGAGGCCAGGAACGACGCCCCGACCGGCCCCCACGTCCAGAACGCGAACGCCTGCGCCCGCCCCAGCCGCGGCGAGAAGTCCCGCACCAGCGACGCGGTGATCGTGATGCCCGCGCCCTCGATGAACAGCATCAGGCAGCGCACCCAGAACAGCCCCGCGACGCTGTCCACGGTGGCCAGCAGGAAGTTGCAGGCGGCCGTGATCGTCAGGGTCGGCACGAGGATCGTGACCCGCCCCCACCGGTCGGACAGGATGCCGCCGAACCCCGCCGAGAGCCCGCCCACCAGCACCGACAACGCCGCGAGCTGCCCGTAGACGGTGAGGGACATGTCGAGGTCCGACATGAGGAGGGGCAGGATCGTGGCGAGCGTGGTCTCGAAGTTGGCCACCAGGCTGGCGAGCACGGCCACCGCCAGCAGCAGGATCCGCCGGCGGCCGACCGGGTAGACGCTCAGTTCGCGGACATAGAACGGCTTCATTCCCATCCTCCGGGGACGGTCCTGTGACTGTCGCTCTAGAACGCGTTTCTAGTTGCTCCAGGGTTTCCGTTTTGTGTAGATAAGTCAACGTTCTCAGAGATCACGATGTAATCTCGGTCACACGCCGGGCGTTGTGACGCAATCGCCATCGATTCACAGAACAACCGCCCCCGAATAGGCATAAACTGCGCGCCTGTGAGCCTGCCTGTACGAGAACGTTCCCCCCGGCCGGGTGGCGGCCGACACCGCCGTCCCGTGCCCACGTCCTTGCCGCCGGACGCCCCCATGCTCGTGCTCGCCACCCCCGGCGGCACCGATGGCGTGGCCGAGGAGATCGCGGCCGTGGTACGCGTGGACAACCCGCAGATCGAGGTGCGGCTGACCAGCATCACCGACCTGGCGGACTCCCTGCCCGCCGGCCGGGACGCCGTCGTCGTCCCGCTGCTCACCTGGGAAGATCCCGTCATCATGGCGGAGATCGGCAAGGCCGTCGCCGCCAGCGGCTCGGGGGCCGTCGTGACCGAGGCGCTCGGGCCGCACCCGCTGCTGGCCGAGGCCCTGCACATCCGGCTGGCCGAGCGCGGCCTGGCCCGGGCCGACCGCGTACGCCTGCTGAACGTCTCCAGCCCCGTGGACGCCGTCATCCTGGCCACGGTGGGCGGCGAGCGGGCGGTGCACGCCGTGCAGGCCACCGCGGTGCTCCTGGCGTCCAGGCTCACGCTGCCGGTCGTGGCCGCCTCGCTGGACAGCGAGCCCGGCGTCGGCATGGCCGCCCAGCGGCTGCGGGGCGCGGGCGCGGAGCGCCTGGCCATCGCGCCCTGCATGATCGGCCACGAGGCCCCGCAGGGCATCGTGGGCCAGGCCGCGGCGTCGATCAACGCCGGCCACGCCGAGCCGCTCGGCGCCCACAGCGCTGTCGCCGAACTTGTCGCGCGCGCTTACGGGAGTCAACTCGCGACTTGACAAGGGCTTGTAGAGATCGCGGGACTCGCGTTACCTTCGGCGCATGCGCCGAGTGGTCTGCACGGGTGAGCGGCTCGGCCTCCGTGAGGTGACGGAGGCCGACGTGCCCGCCCTGCACGCCGTCTACGGCGACCCCGCCACCACCCAGCACCTGCCGTTCGCCCCGCGCAGCCCGCAGGAGGTGGCCGTGCTCGTCGACCGCGCCTTGGAGGCCGCCGCCGCCGAGCCGCGCCACCTCTACGTGCTGGCCGTGGTCGACGCCGACCGCCATGACGTCATCGGGGTGGCCCGCCTGCAGATCGAGACCGACCATCCGCACAGCGCGGAGATCGGGTTCGGGCTGCGCCATGATCAGTGGGGCCGGGGCATCGGCACGGACCTCGTACGCCTGCTGCTGGCGTTCGGGTTCAAGCAGCTCGGGCTGCACCGCATCTGGGGCGCCCGCTCCCCCGCCAACCTGCCCGCCCAGCTGGCGATGCTGACCGCCGGGATGGTCGAGGAGGGCCGCATCCGGCACCACGTGCACACGCCGCACGGGTGGCGCGACTCGATCGTGCACTCGGCGCTCGAGGACGAGTGGACGCAGCGTTAGCCCGCCTGCCAGGCTTCGACGACTCTGGCCGCCACCTGCGCGGGGAGGCCCCTGGTGCCGTCCACGGCGAAGTCCGCCACCCGTGCCTCGTCCAGGATGGACGCCAATTCCCCCGCCCTTTTGAGGTGCCAGTCAAGCCCCTGGGGGTCGAGCGAGTGGCGGGCCCGCAGCCGCCGGTGCACTTCTCGGAGTTCGACGTGGATGCGGCAGACCGCGAGGGGGACGCCGAGCACCTCCTCGTGAGCCCGCCGCTCCGCCCGGCTCTCGACGACCCCGGCCAGCACCAGCCGCTCGGCGCCCGCCGCCAGGAAGTTGGCGGCCACGGCGCGCAGGTTGCGCATCGTGAGGCCGCCGTTGAACGGGTCGTCCGGGGGCGCGGGCCAGGCCCGGCGGAGCCAGTCGAGGTCGATGACCGCGTGGGGCACGGCCGCGGCGGCCAGCAGGTCTCCCGCCGCTTCGGCCACGGAGGTCTTGCCGGCGCCGACGGTGCCGGTGATCAGGAGAGCCGCCGCCATGCCGGTGACCTTACCGGTCGGCACGCGTGGCGGGCGCGGGGATTGTCGGTGCGGCATCCTACGATGAGGCACCTCACGGAGGGATAGTCACATGCTCGACTCGCTGATCGTGCCCTTGTTCGTCACCACGGACCTGCCGCCTTCGGCGGAGCTGGCCGAGTTCGGGGAGTTGCTCGCCGAGACGGCCCGCGTGCTGGGTCGCGAGGGCGCAGGCTACGAGGCGTTCCTGGCGGGCAAGGTGTTCTGGCTCGACCAGCCCGACCCGCGCCCGGCGGGCGAGGGCGAGCTGCGCTTCGCCGGGATGCTGGGCTACCTCGCCGCCTCCGGGACCGGCCACACCTCGCGCGAGGTGGTCGGCGACGTGCGCCAGGCGATCGGGAAGGCCGTCGCCGAGCACTACGGCGACGTGGGCGTGGCCCCGGCCGTGTTCGCCATCCGCGACCAGGACGTGCGGGAGCGCACCCCCGAGTCCGCCCTCTACGTCGACACGCGCGACGTCGCGGCCGAGCTGGTGAGCGCGACCAAGTCCTACCTCTGACCGGGCGTCCCGCTCCTTCCTCTAGCCAGTTCGGCCCCGCACGTGCGATCGTGAACGACGATCTCTCCCGGCGAAGTTGGAGGCCCTCGTATGGCGGTGCTCGGCGCGATCTGCTTCGGGCTGGTGATCGGCTGGATCTCCTACGGAACGATGCGCCGCAGGCAGACCAGCGCGGGGCTGGCCGACCTGGCGGCGGTGCTGGCCACGGTCGGAGGGGGCCTGGTGGCGGCGATGCTGGAGCTGCCCGAGGTGTTCGGGGGCTACGCGGTGGGGCTGGCCGTGGGTTTCTTCGGCTATCTGGTCCTGGTCACGCTGCTGCCCGGCTCGAAGTGGACGGGCGAGCCGTCCGGCAGGCCGACGAGCACGTACGACGCCCAGAGTTCGGGCTCGGCGGAGCCGTAGAGCTCCCGCAGTCCGAGCACGGCGGCGCGCAGGGCCTGGCCGCCTCCGTCGCCGGCGCGCAGCCTGGCGTGGAGGTCGCGCATGAGAGCGCGGGTGATCTCGGGAGAGACGGGCCAGAGGGCGAGCACGGCTGATCTGGCGCCCGCGCGCAGCAGGGCGTGCCCCAGGGCGGCCACCCCGCTCCCGTCCCGTGGGCCGTTCTCCGGTGTGCCGGGCTCGTGGGCGGTCACCAGCACGAGGCCGGCGTCCACGCTCATGCCCATGAGGCGGCGGGCGGTGAGCAGGCCGTCGGCGAGGCGGATCCCCGAGCCGGGCGGGTCGGCGTGGTCGAACACCCCGGGGCAGGCCAGATGGACCACGTCCCACGAGCCGGGCAGCAGGGCCGACGTGGCGTCCTCTCCCGTGCGGGGCGGGGTGCCGAGCAGGGTGGCGACGTCCTCGGCCTCGGCCGCCACGACGGGTCGCGCGGCGGTGTCCGGGGTGTGGCCGAGCACCAGGGAGCCGCGTCCCCGGGCCGGGGGCCTGCGCGTCAGGCGGGCCAGGACGGCGGCGGAGGGGGCGTAGGCCACGGGGCAGCGTTCGAGCAGCGGGCGTCCGCCCGGGGCGAGGGCGTGGAGCGGGACGCGGTGGAGTTCGGCGTGCGGGAACAGGTGGAGCAGGGCGACGTCGTCGCCGAGGGCTTGGAGGGCCGGCGAGAGCAGGCGGTCGGCCAGGCTGTGCCAGAGGTCGGCGCGGCGGCGGCGGGCCTCGATGTCCAGCAGGTCCGGCCGGCGGCCGTCGGCGGTGCCGAGGAAGTCGGTCAGGAGGGCGCGGTCCACGGGGGTGGGGAAGGCGCGCGGCTCGGGCCAGCCGGTACGGTGCGCGAGCACGACCACGCTCCCCTCGCCACCGCCGGCGGCCCCGTCCCCCACCTCGCCACCGCCGGGAGTGCCGCCGGGAGTGCCGCTGCCGCCGAGTGCCCCCTCACCGGCGCAGATGTGGAACCCCAGCAGCGCGACCGCCCCTCCGCCGGTCTCGGGGACGCTGACGAGGGCGTCGAGCTGTGCCCTGGTGGGCGGGGTGGCCAGGCGCGTGGCGACGTGGTCGGGGGCCAGGGGTTCCATGCGCCGCCACAGCTCCTCCAGCTCGGCCCGGGCAGTGCGGGCGCGCTGGATGAGCCGGGCGGCCCGCTCCGGGTCGCGGGTGTTGCGGGCGGCCGACCTGAGGGTCCGTACGGCGTCGAGGCCGCGCTGCTCGGCCTCCAGGAGGTCGGCGGGCACGCCGTGCGGCGCGGGATCGGGCCGGTGGCCGAGCTGGGCGGCCAAGGAGTTGAGCTTGGCGTGTTCGGCGTGCGTCCAGGCGGTCATCCCCAGGCCCAGGCGTACGGCGAGCCTGACCGCCCGGTCGCGGGCGGACTCGTGGCCCAGGGCGCAGGCGCGTTCGGCGTCGGCGAGCGCGCCGGGCAGGTCGCCCAGTTCCTCCGCGACGATCGACCGGTGGTGGCAGGCGGTGCCGAGCTCCAGGTCGTGCCCGAGGCCGGCGAGCAGGTCGATGGCCGCCGTCAGCCGCCGCCGGGCGCGGGCGTAGGAGGCGGTGGCGAGGTCGAGGGCGCCGAGGCGGCTCAGCGCCACGGCCTCCCCCGCCCGGAAGCCGAGCTCCCGGGCCAGGGCGAGCGCCTCCTCCAGGTGGGCCTGGGCGGGCGTCGCCAGGGCCGATCGCTCCAGGCCCGCAAGCGCGATCAGGGCCGGCACCGTCCCGCGGCCCCGGCCGTACGAGCGTTCCAGGTCGAGGGCCCGCTCCACGAACCGCCTGGCCTCGGCGGGCTCGCCGCGCAGCTCGTGGACCAGCCCCAGGTCGGCGTAGGCGGCGGCCAGGTCCTCGCGGCGGCCCAGCTCCTCGCCGATCGAGATGGCCTCCCGGTAGCGGGCCCCGGCCGCGTCCAGCTCCCCCAGCTTGAGGTGGAGGGCGGCGCGACCGGCCAGCAAAGGGGCTCGCAGCGCCCGCCAGACGGGGGCCTCGATCAGGGCGAGCCCCTCCTCGTACGCCTGGGCGGCCTCTCGCCAGCGGGCCACGTCGGTGAGGGCGGCGGCGAGCAGGCCGAGGGACTGGACGAGCTGGGCGGGGAGCGCGGAGTCCGAGTCGCGGGCCAGCTCGACGGCCCTGGTCAGATGCCCGACCGCCGTCTCCGCCCGGCCCAGTCCGATGGCGGCGGCGCCCAGGTTGCGCAGGTGCTCGATCACGCGTCTGTCGCGTAATTCGTGCCCGCGGGCGGCGTACTCGTAGGCGGCGGCCAGGTCGCCCAGACGGCGGCAGTACGTCGAGAGCCTGGCCAGCAGGTAGGACCGGTCGTCCGGCTCCCCGGGCACCGGCCGGTCGAGGGCCTGTTCGGCGAGGGCGCGGGCCGTCTCCAGGTCGCCGGCCGCCTCCGCCTCCTCCATGCGCAGCCGGCGCTCCAGCCGCTCCACCTCGTCCCGCCGCCGTCCGCCGGCCCGCAGGGACGCCAGGGCCTGGGTGAGGGTGGCGCGGCCTCGCGTGGGGTCGCCGAGCGTGAGCTGGATGGCGGCCACCCGAGCCAGCACCGTACCGTCCGGGTCCCCGGCCATGGCCGCCACCACCTCGAACGGCGCTCCGGCCGTCCCCAGGTCCGGCGCCTTCTCCAGACCCGCGAGGCCCTCCTCCAGCGCGGCCCGGGCCCGGCGGAACTCCCCGCGTGCCTCCAGGGTGAAGCCGAGCTTGATCGAGGCGAGGGCGGCCAGCCGGTCCTGGCCCGCGTCGCGGAAGCCCGCGAGAGCCGCCTCCAGCGCCTCCGCCCGCGCCCCCAGATCCCTGGTACGGCCCGCGAGCGCCGCCAGCCGGTCGCGTACGACGGCTTCCTTGAGTACGTCCCCGGCGGCCAGGCCGAGCGCCGAGTACAGCCGCTCCTCCGCCTCCTGGAGCTCCCCCAGCTCCACGTCCACCGCGGCGCGCCCGAGCGTGGCGGTCAGCAGCGCCTCCAGGTCGCCCTGCCCGGCGGCCAGCTCCAGGGCCCGGTCCAGATCGGCCAGGGCGTCGTCGACGCGGCCCAGGGCGGTCAGGCAGGTGGCGCGCATGGTCAGCGCCATCGCCTCCTTCGCCTGCGCCCGCAGCCCGGCGAACGTCTCCCCCGCCGCCCCGAGCTCCTCCAGTGCCCGCTCCGGATCCCCCTCCGCGTACGCGAGGGCGCCCAGGTTGTACCGCACAGACGCGGCGCCGTCGTGGTGGCCGAGGGCCTCGTACTCGCGCCTGGCCAGCTCGAAGGCGATCCGGGCCCCGCCGGTGTCGCCGTGGCCGCGGCGGCGCTGCGCGATGCGGTACCACTCGTCGGCGGGCTCGCGCCGCCGCCCGCGGCGCCGCACGATCTCCACCAGCCGGGTCTCGCAGGCGGCGGCCTGGCCCGGGTGGCCGCGCCGGGTGAGGAGGACGGCGTGCGCGTCGAGCGCACGGCAGGCGTCCTCCCAGGCGCCGGCGGCCTCCAGCTCGATGGCGCAGGCGGCGATGCGTTCCCCTGCCGCGGTGAGGTCGTCCTGGTTCACGGCCGCCGTGGCGGCGTGGACGAGCGCCAGGGCGGCGGCCCGGGTCTGCCCGAGCTCCAGGTGCAGGTCCCGGGCCCGGGCCGCGCAGGTGACGGCGGCGGTGGGGTCGCCGGCCGCGAGGTACGCCTCGGCCGCGTGTGCCTGGTGGGCGGCCTCGTCCGCGGCCAGGCCGGCCGCCTCGCACAGGGCGATGGCGCGCAGGTGGTGCTCGACGGCTCGGGCGGGGTCGCCGGCTCGGAGGTGTACCAGGCCCATGGCGGCGAGCTGGGCCGCCTCCGAGCGTGGGTCGCCCAGGTCGTGGTGGACGGCCGCCGAGCGTGCGTACGCGGCCAGCGCCTGCTCCGGCCGCCCCTGGTCCTCGTGGTCGCCGCCCAGTCGGGACAGCGCGTACGCCGCCCGCGACCGCGACCCGGCCGCCTCGAACGCCCGTACCGCCCGTTCCAGCACGTCGCCCGCGATCCGCCCGCGGCCCGCCTCGGCCAGCCGCCCGGCCGCCCCGAGCAGGAACTCACCCCGTTCGCCCGGCGCCTCGGCCCCTTGCTGCTCCGCCACACGCAGCAGCTTGAGCGCCACGTCCTCGTCCGGCGTCTGCAGCGCCAGCTCGGTCGCGACCAGCGCGAGCTGCTCATCCGCCCCCGCCCCGCCGCCCGGCCCGGGGGCGCTACCCGTGTCCAGGACGGTGTCGAGTGCCGCGCTCAGCTCCGCCAGGAGGCCGGGATCGCCGTCCCCGGCCAGGGTCAGCGCCTCGGTCAGGTCGCGGGGATCGCCCTGCGCCGCATGGCGGGCCAGCAGGGCCCGGCACAGCGCCCGCTGGGCGGCCCCCTGGTCGTGGGAGGTCTTCAGCGCCAGCTCGGCACCCTGGCGCGCGGCGAGCACCGCCTCGCGCAGGTCCTCGGCCCGCCGCTCGCCCTCCACCCGCACGGCACGCCAGCACAGGACCTCGGAGACGAGCCCGTACGCCGTCACCTGGAAGTCCGGCCGCTCACCGGCGGAAAGAGCCTCCCGCAGCACGGCGACGGCTTCGTCGGCGACGGCGACGGCGACGCCCGCGTGACCGGCCGCGGTGGCGGTGAGAGGCGGAGGGGCGCCGGGGGCCTCACTCGCCACCACGGGGGTGGTGGGGAGGGCCAGGGAGAGCGCCTGGGCGAGGAGCAGGAGGGTGGCGGGCCTGGCCGGGTCGTGGTCGGCGTGGGCGGTCAGAGCGGCGCGGGCGAGCGCGACGGGCTCCGCCGGGTCGTCGCCCGTCACGACGGCGCGTCGCAGCAGCGCGTCCGCCAGGTCGGCCAGGAGCCCGGCCCGGTCGGGGTGACCGGAGGGGGCGAGCCGGACGGCGTCGCGCATGACGTCCACGGCCGCGTCGAGGTCGGCCGGGTCGCCGGTGACGCCGTAGCGGCGCCGGCGGCGCTCGCCCAGGAGCCGGAGCCGTACGACGGGATCGGTCCCGAGCCCCGGGGCCGTCTCGCCGGGTGTGACGTGCAGGGCCTCCAGCATCTCCACGCCGGCTTCGAGCGAGCGCTCGTTCCCCGTGACGACGTACCACTCGATCAGCCCCGCCGCGTACGGCGCCAGCACCCCCGGATGCGCCCACTGCTCGTGCCAGAAGTCCAGCGCGCACTGCCCCACCCGGATGAACGCCAGCAGGTCGGCGTCCGCGCAGGAGGCGGCCGCCCGCGCCCCGGTGAGGTCGACCAGCGCCTGCAGCGCCCGCGACCGGTCCCGGCCGGCCGGCGTCTCGACCGCCGCCAGGTACGCCCTGACCAGCTCCTCGTCGTCGGCCGCCGCCAGCCCCAGCGCCGCGGCCAGCTCCCCGGCGGGGGCCGCCTCCCCGTCCCCGCCCAGCGCCGCCCGCAGCAGCACGTGCACCGCGTCGTCGATGACGTCCCGATCCCCGGTCAGCCCGTACAGGCGCACCAGACCCGAGCCCAGCAACCCCAGCGCGCCGGACGCCCAGGAGGGGTCGGGCGAGCGCATCGACTCCTGCAGCAGGAACTGCCCGAGCCGGTCCGCCACCTCCGGCGTCGGGTGCGCCATGGCGCGGCGGACCAGCGCCTGGATCAGCAGCCCCACATGCCGGTACGCGGCCGGGTCCACGTGCCGGAACACCTCTTCGATCAGCCCGGCCCAGGTCTCGGCCGACTCGCCCGGCGGCACCCTGGAGCCGCGCAGCTTCTCCGGCAGCCGGCCCGGGTCCACCACGGCCACGGCGGCGAAGAAGGCGCCCGCCACCGCCGCGTCCCGCGTGGTCCGCTGATCGAGCCGGTAGCGGGCCAGGTGCAGCATCCCGATCAGCCGCCAGGTGGTGGCGTCGGACCGATCCCCGGCGCAGGCCCGCATCGCCTGCTCGGCCTCCGAGAGGGCCGCGGGGTCCCAGATCAGCTCGGGATCCGCGGCCCGCTCGAACCGCTCGATGCGGGCCGCCAGCGCCACGGCCGGATCCGTCATGGGCACACACTCTCACCGGCGTGCCCCTCCGTACAGGACCACCGGCCTGAGTCCGCCCGCAGTGTCGGCTCGGGGTCGGCTCCGGGTCAGCTCGGGGTCAGCTCGATGAACGACACGCCCGGCATGGGGAGGTCGAACGCCAGGGTGAGCGCCGGGCCCGTGACGGTGGCGGGCGGGGTGAGCTCGTCGAGGCCGTCGGCCGCCCGGAGCTCGTCCCACTGCCCGCCGACCGGCCAGTCGCCGCCGCCCATCGCCTCCCAGGCCGCCTCCACGTTGGTGTGGTCGCGGTCGATGCGGTGGTGGGTGAGCGTGTACGTGCCGGCCAGCCCCTCGACGGTGAGCTCCACCGTCCGGGTCAGCTCGGGGGCGCCCTCCGCCTGGGTGCCGTTGAGGGTGCCGTTCCAGACGAGCACGCCGACCCGGCCGTCGTCGTGCCGCGCCGCCCACGCCTCGACGCCGGCCACGTCCCCGGCGAGCTCGGCCGCCAGCTCGGCGTCGCCCAGCCGGTTGGCCAGGCTGAGGGCGTGGAAGCGGGGCTTGCGCAGGTTGCCGACGGTCAGCAGCCCGAACCCGCCGTGGAACAGCCGGGGCGGCCGGCCCAGCTCCTCGAAGTGGTCGGAGGCCACCCAGTGCGACAGCGCCGCGATCCGGCCGGCCGCCGACTTCATGCCGTGCAGCACGAACGCCGCCCCGAACGGGCCGTCGCCGATGCCGTGGAAGTGGGTCGGCGTGGGCCCCCACTCGGTCCACCAGATCGGTACGTCCCGCCCGTACCTGGCCAGGGTGGGCCGCCAGTCGAGCGGCGCGTTCCCGTACGTGTGGGTGGAGACGAAGTCGAGCGCCGCGCCCGACTCCGCGACGTGGGCGAGCAGCTCCTCCACCCAGCCGTTGGCGGCCGAGGAGGGTCCGCCCACGCGCAGGTCCGGGTGCACGTTCTTCACGGCGGCGGCGGTGACGTCGTAGAGCAGGAAGTACTCCGCTTGCGTGCCGGACCAGAACACGGCCAGGTTCGGCTCGTTCCAGACCTCGAAGGCCCAGTGCTCGATCAGCTCGTGCACGCCGTACCGGTCCGCCAGGTGCTCGACCAGCGCCCTGACCAGGTCGCTCCACGCCTCGAAGTCCTTGGGCGGCGAGATGACGGCCTCGTACTTGAAGACGGTCTCGGACGGGTCGGAGGCCAGGTCGCGGGGCATGTAGCCGAGCTCCACGATCGGCCGCAGGCCGAGCGAGACGACCCGGTCGTAGACCGCGTCCACGCCGGAGAAGTCGTAGGCGCCGTCCTTGTACACGCCGAGGTCGTCGCCGAGGATGGCGTGCGCCCTGACCGTGCGGACGCCGAGCTCCTCGTGCACCGTCCGCAGCGCCCGCGCGAGCTCCTCGCCGATCGGGCGGCCGCCGGTCTCGTCGGTGCTGAGCAGGTGTGACAGGTGTTCGGACCCCACCATGTACGCCCACGGCCGCGGCAGGTCCCGGGTCACCCGCCGCGCGTCCACCCGTAGCGACACCGTGGCCGCCGCGGCGGGCAGGGGGGTCGCCTCGACGGCCGGGGAGAAGGGGCCGGTCGCGTCCATGGCGGCGACGGCGGCCACGGTGTACGCCGCCGCCCCGTGCCCGGTGTCCACGAACCGGCAGGCGGGCACGGCAGGCACGTCCACGTCCGGGAGCACGGCGGGCGCCCCGTCCCGGTGCACCAGGTAACCGATGGCGCCGGGCACGGGGTCCCAGGTCAGCGTCACATGGCCGGCCCCCGGGACCGCGCGGAGACCGGAGGGGGCCTCCAGCGCGGGCCTGGTCGAGGGGGTGACCGTCGAAGGGTCCATCAAGAGCTTCCCCGTTTCATCGCACGTCCCATTCCTCTAGCTGCATCACCGGCCGCAGCGTGGCCTCCACGCCGGAGCCGGCGAAGTACCGGTGCAGGTTGCCGCCCGTGAGCAGGTTGCCCAGGGCGGCCATGGCCATGCCCTGGTCGAGTGCCAGGTACCACTTGGACACGACCCCGGAGCGCACCGCGATCGCGTCGTAGAAGCCGCCGGGGCCGTAGGCGTCGAAGTCGCGGCGCAGCCGGGCCAGGTTGTCCAGCGCCGCGGCCTTCGCGTACGGCAGCGCCAGGAAGCTCGCGTGCGGCGTCACGATGCCGTCCCCGAACGTCTCGGGCGCCGGCTGGGCGGGTCGGCAGCCCTCGTAGCCGGGGTCGGTCCGGGTCTCCTCGCGGTCGGAGGTGTAGCCGGGCTCGTCCATGCCGAGCTGGTCCACGCCGTAGACGCGGTAGCCGCCGTGCGGGTCGTTGGACGGCGAGAAGCCCCAGTAGCCGTACCTGGCCTCCTTCAGGCCGTGCTCGATCTGGGCCCGGACGAACACCGGGTGGTTGCGGCCCCAGCTCCGGGGCGCCCACTTGGCCTCGGGCACCACCAGGTCGGGCATGAGGGCCTCGAACATGGAGCCGCCCCAGTTGGGGACGTACCGCATGCCGCGGTACTCGTACGTGCCCTCCCAGACGTTGACGCCCAGGTACTGCTTCCACGACCCGACCGGCTTCTGCTCCTGCCAGCCGAAGTCGCAGGCGTTGTCCGGGAAGGTGCGGTAGGGGCCGAAGTAGCTCTCGCGCGGGAGCTGGCCGAGCGCGATGCCCACGTACTGGCCGATGCGGGTCTCGGCGGGGGCGCCGTAGTGGTGGCAGGTCGAGTAGACGGTGGTGCCGGTGCCGGCGTAGTCGCTCTCGACGAAACAGCCGTCCGGCGGCCGCTCCGGCCAGAAGCCGCCGCGCAGCAGGCCGGTGCCGGCGTCGGGGCGGGCGGCGGGGTCGTAGTACGACGTGAAGTCCATCGAGGTCACGAGGCGGTCGGCGGCCCGGGCGTGGGCGGGGACGGCGTTGCGGACCATCATGAGCGCGGTGGCCAGCCAGCCGTTGTCCACGCTGGAGGCGAACAGCCGCACCGGGTCGCCGGAGTCCGGGAAGGTGTGGACGAGCTGGAGGGTGGCGGGGTCGTACCAGTTGTAGTACTGGCCGGTGGGGGTGTCGCGCTCCATCCGCTCCAGGGCCCTGAGCACCCTGCCGACCCGGTCGGTGGCGTCCCTGCCACTGATCAGGCGCAGGTCGCGGGCGACGAGCGTGCTCCACAGGTACGTGCCGATGTTGGTCGGCGAGGTGACCTTGGCCCGCGTCCTGAGGTCGCCGGTCACCTTGTCGGCGGGCATGCCGGTGGCCGGCTCCACCATGGCGGCCATCGATCTCCAGGTGTCCTTGGCGTAGCGGTGGAGCGTGCTGTCGGCGTTCGCGGGCAGGGCCGGCGCCGCGGCGACGGACAGGGCTAAGGACGTCACGAGCAGGACCGTCTTGCGCATGGAGGTGCTCCTCTACTTGAGGCCGGTGGTGGCGATGCCCTGGATGAAGAAGCGCTGCAGGAAGACGAACAGGAACAGGATCGGCGCGATCACCACGACCGATCCGGCGACCAGCAGGTTGTAGTGGGTGCCCTCGAAGTCGTTGAGGATGTTGAGCGCGACCGGGAGGGTGTACATGTCCTCGCTCTGGGCGACCACGGCCGGCCAGAGGAAGTTGTTCCACGCGCCGAGGAACGTGATCAGCCCCAGCGTGGCCAGCGGCGGCCCGCACAGCGGCAGGACGACCGTGAAGAAGATCCGGAACTCCCTGGCGCCGTCGACCCTGGCCGCGTCGATCAGCTCGTCGGGCAGGTCGGAGATGAACTGCCGCATCATGAACACGCCCAGCGGCGTCACCACGGTCGGCAGGATGATCCCGATGAAGGTGTTGACCATGCCGAGCTTCGCGATCAGCACGAACTGCGGCACCACGAGCACGATCGCCGGGATCGCGAGCTGCACCAGCACCAGGCCGAAGGCCAGGTTCTTGCCGCGGAAGGAGAGCTTGGCGAAGGCGTACCCGACCATCGAGCAGAACAGCAGGTTGGTGGCGACCAGGACGAGCGCGATGATCAGGCTGTTGGCGAACGCGGTGCCGAGGCTGACCCGCTCGAACAGCTCGGTGAAGTTGGCCAGCGTCCACGTCTCCGGCCAGAACGTCGGCGGGTCGCGCCTGATCTCCCGCTCCGGCTTGAGCGAGCTGAGCGCCGTCCACAGGAACGGCCCGGCGACCAGGGCCAGCCCCAGGGAGAGCCCGAGGTAGATCACCGCGCGCTGGCGGCGGGTCCTTCTCACCTGTTCCTCCCCAGCCTGAGCTGCAGTACGGCGAGCGCCACGATCACGGTGAACAGCACGGTCGAGGCGGCCCCGGCGTAGCCGTAGTTGCCGACCCCGAAGTGGTTGAAGATGGCCAGGGAGGCCGACAGCGTGGCGTCGAGCGGCCCGCCCCTGGTCATGACCAGCGGCTCCTCCAGGAACTGCATGAAGCCGACCGAGCTGTAGACCGTGCAGAACAGCAGGACCGGGCGGAGCGAGGGCACGGTGACCGAGTGGAACTTGGCCCAGCGGCCGGCGCCGTCCACCTCCGCCGCCTCGTACAGCTCCCTCGGGATGCTCTGCAGCGCGGCCAGCAGCACGACCATGTCGAAGCCGAAGCTGCGCCAGGCCGTCATCACGATGATCGCCGGCAGCGCGGTGCTCTCGCTCTCCAGCCAGTTGTGGCCCTGGATGCCGACCAGCTCCAAGAGCCGGTTGACCAGCCCCGCCTCCGGCTCCAGCAGGAACTTCCAGGCCACGGCGATGCCGATGATGCTGGTGATGTTGGGCAGGTAGTAGCCGAGCCGGAAGAAGGCGGCGGGCAGGCGGGCGATGCCGGAGTTGAGCAGCACGGCGGCGGCCAGCCCGAGCCCGATGGTCAGCGGCAGCGCCGTGACCACGAACACGACGGTGTTGACCGCCGCCCTGCGCATGGCGCCGTCGTTCATGAGCCGCAGGTAGTTGTCGATCCCGACCACGTTGACGGCCAGCGGGTCGGCCACGTCGGTGCTGCGCATGTCGGTGAAGCTCATCCCGATGCCGACGAGCAGCGGCCCCAGGTAGAACACCGCGAACAGCACCACGAACGGCAGGATGAAGATCCAGCCGATGCCCGACCGGCGTAACGCGCTCCTGACCTTCACCGGGGGCGGGGCGGCCGGTGCCTGCCTCGTGAGGACCGTCATGGCACTACAGGCCGGTCCCGATCGTGTCGGCCTGCGACTGGATCGCCTTGGCCGTCTGCTCGGGCGTGGACCGGCCGCGGGCCAGCTTCTCCAGCTCGGCCTCCAGGACCCTGGCCACCTGCTCCCAGGTGGGGAACGGCGGCGGCGTCTTGGCGTCCTTGAGCTGCTCGCCGAAGACCGCGAGCTGCTTGTCCGCGGTCAGCTCGGGCTGCTGCCAGGCCGACTGCACGGCCGGCAGGGCCTTGACCGTGGTGTACCACTTGGCCTGCACCTGCGGCTCGCTCAGCCACTGGATGAACTTCCAGGCCGCGTCGCGGTTCTTCGCCTTCTTGAACACCGCCATGTCGGCCCCGCCGACGAAGCTCGTCGCCGAGACCGGCCCCTTCGGGTAGGGGGCGACGTCGAACTTGTCCGCGAAGCCGGGGCCGCCGTCGTTGTTGAGCACGCCGATCATCCACGGGCCGGAGAAGAAGCCGCCGACCCGGCCCTTGATGAACGTCTGCGGGAAGGCGTTGGCGGGGGTGTCGGTGGGGGCCAGCTTCTGCCGGAACAGCGACTCGTACTGCTTGAGCGCGGTCACCGCCTCGGGGGTGTCGAAGGTGTACTTCCCGTCCTTGACGATCTCGCCGCCGGCCTGCCAGATCAGCGGCAGCACCTCCTGCCAGGAGGCGCCGAGGGTGTAGCTCTGGTTGAAGCCGTCCGCGGCGCCGCCCTTCTCCTTGAGCGCCTCGGCGAACGCGGTGAACTCCTGCCAGGTCGCCGGCGGCTCCACCCCCGCCTTCCTGGCCAGGTCGGTGCGGTAGTAGAGGACGCGGGTCTCGACGTACCAGGGGACACCGTACGCGGTGCCGTTGACGTCCACGGTCTGCCAGGCGCCGGGGAAGAACGCCGCCTTGTCGACCAGGTTGCCCGGCGTCGGCTCCAGCGCGCCGGTCTTGGCCAGCTCTCCCGACCAGGTGGAGCCGATCATGCTCACGTCAGGGGTGGCACCGCCCGCGATGGCCGCGGTGATCTTGTCGTGCGCCACGTCCCAGCCGATGGCCGTCACGTTGACCTTCACTCCGGGGTTGGCGCTCTCGAAGTCCTTGACGAACGCGCCGAGCGCCTTGCCCTCCTCCCCCATCGCCCAGACCGTGACCTCCCCCGTGATCTTGCCGGTCGTGACGTCCTGCGCCTGCTCGGGCGCCCGCTCCGCGCTGCGGCCGCAGCCCGCGGCCAGGATCGCGAGAGCCAGCACGCCCACGGCGGCGCGCCGGGTGGTGGTGTTCATGTTCGTGCCTCCTGGGGGTGGTGACCGCAGCTGGAGCGGATGACCAGCTCGGTGGGCAGGATGAGGTTGCTCGGGGTGTCGCGGACCCCCGTGATCAGCTCGTCGAGGGCGCGGGCGGCGCGGGCGCCGAGCTCGCGCATCGGCTGACGCACGGTGGTCAGCGCCGGCCGCGCGTGCCGGGCGGCCATGATGTCGTCCCAGCCGGTGACGGCCACGTCGCCGGGCACGTCGAGGCCCAGCTCCTCGGCGGCGAGCAGCGCCCCCAGCGCCACCTCGTCGTCGGAGCAGACGATGGCCCGCGGCCTGCCTCTGCCCTTGAGCAGCTTGACGGCGGCCTCGAAGCCGCACTCCACGGTGTAGTGGCGGGTGTCCACGGCGTCGATGGCGCCGCCGAGCGCGGCCCGGACGCCCTGCCAGCGCTCGTCCACGTCGTCCCGGCTGGTCAGCGGCGCGCCGAGGAAGGCGAAGCGCTCGTAGCCGTGGCCGGTCAGGTGGCGGGCGAGCGCGTGCGCGGAGCCGGCGTTCTCGCTGCGCAGGGTGTCGGCGCCGGGCAGCGGGTCGCGGGAGATGAACACCAGCCGCACGCCCAGCCGTACCAGCTCGGCGACCAGCGGATCGGGCACGGTGTGACCGAAGATCAGCATGCCGTCGACCCGCCCGGCCAGGTCCTTGACCAGGTCGTTGACCCGGGTGCGGCCCTTCGTGGACAGGATGACCACCGACCGGCCCAGCTCCGAGGCGACCTCCTCGTAGCCGAGCAGGACCTCCGTGTAGTAGGGGCCCGCGAGGTCGGGGAAGACGATGCCGTTGGCGGCGTGGCGGCCCTCGGCCAGGCTGACTCCCAGGCGGCTGGGCGTGAAGTTGAGCTCCTCGACGGCCTGGAGCACCTTCTCCCGCGTCCTGGCGGCCACGGGCCCGGTGCCGCGCAGGGCTCTGGACACGGTCGCGATCGACACGCCCGCCCGCTTGGCCACTTCGTAGATGGTCACGTCCATGAGCCTGTGTCTTTCCCTTCGTGTAAGCGCTTTCATCATGGCCTGCTGTAAGCGCTTACACAAATGCAGTGTGCCAGCCTTGTTAACTTCTCGTACAGACCCCGCCGAGTAACGGTGAGGTCACGCCGCCGCTGGGTAGTCAGACGGGCATGCTCTATGGCAAGGAACACGTCCGGCGTTACCAGGAGACCGACGGCGCCGAAGGACACGACTGGAACAACACCGTCGTCCTGCTCCTGACCACGAAGGGCCGCAAGTCCGGCCGGCCCTTCACGACGCCCCTCATCTACCAGCGCTTCGGCGACGACTACCTCGTGGTGGCGTCCAAGGGCGGCGATCCGGAACACCCGCAGTGGTACAAGAACCTCCAGGCCGCACCCGACGTCGAGGTGCAGGTGAAGGGCGACAAGTTCAAGGCCCGCGCCCGCACCGCCGGCCCCGAGGAGAAGCCGGAGATGTGGCGGGTGATGGCGGCGACCTGGCCCGACTACGACGAATACCAGCAGAAGACCGACCGGGAGATCCCGGTCGTCGTGCTCGAACGCGTCCGCTGACGTCCTCCGCGACCCGCGGACGGAAGGCCCCGCCGTGGCGGGGCCTTCCTGGTTGCAGGCCTGATTGCGTCAGGCCTGGTCGCGTCAGGCGATCTCGTACGCCCTGATGACGGTCTGGGCGAAGGCGTTGCCGCCGGTGTCGACGGCCTTGATCCGCAGCGAGGCGAACTTCCCGCGCGCCCCGGCCGGGTGCCAGGTGTCGGCGGACCAGCCGCCCTTGGCCGACGGGTGCACCAGCGTGGGGAGCCAGGTGCGGCCGTCGTCGTAGGAGATGTCCATGCTGAGCGTGCGCAGCTTCAGGTCGGGCGAGCCGTCCTGGCGCTGGACGCGGAGCGGGATGCGCGCGTGGCCCGCGGCCGCCCGGTTGCGGTCGTCGAGCTCCGGACTGGCCTTGACGGTCAGCAGCGGCAGCGCCGGCCGGGTGCCCGGCTCGGGGGTCTTCGACCGGAACCGCCATTCAGCGCTGACCCGCGTGGAGAACTTGGTCAGGGTCGGCGCGCGGTCGGCGGTCATCGTGAGCCGGTAGTCGCTCTCCTTCCGCTCGGCGGGCACGTCGACCCAGCCGGGCAGGAACTCGGCGGAGTAGATCTCCTTGCCGTCGCGGTAGAGCTTGGCCTGCGGTGCGAAGTAGTCGCCGACGGAGTGCCGGTCGAGCGTCGCGTCCTCGAACATGCCCACCGCGAACTGCAGCATGTTCTCCTCCCGCCAGCTGTAGTCGCCGTCGGGGTTGAGCCCGGCCCCGAAGACGCCGTTGTTCCAGCGGTCGGTGGTCTTCTGGCCGGCGCGGTAGGTGGTGGTCTGGCCGAAGAAGAACTGGTCGAGGTCGTTGATGCCCTCCGGCGGTTCCCTGTACTGGACGAAGGACGGGTACCAGCCGGTGTCACCCGGCGAGTAGTACTCGGTCCGGTGGAACGGGAGCGGGAAGCGGGACACGTGGCTGTACGGCATCCAGGCCAGCTCCTTCCCGTACAGCACGGGCAGCGCCATGTGCTCGCCGAGCTTGCCGTCCTGCTGGGCGGCGTACGTGGAGGTGACCTCGGCCAGGTCGCGGCGGCCCGGCCGGTAACCGGGGTCGGCGGGGATGCGCGGCTCGGCCTTCATCAGGTGGTAGAAGTACGGGCTGGCGTCAAAGCGGCCCTCGCCGTTCGGCTTGGCCCACTGGGTCCAGCGGTAGTAGGCGAAGTTCTTGCTGGCCGTACGGGTCGTCGGGATGGCCTTGATGCCTTCGACGCGGTCGGCGCCCCACATGGAGTTCAGGTCGACGTCCACGCCGAGGGGCTGCTTCCCCTCGATCAGCTGCAGCATGCCCAGCATGCCGATGGCCAGCCGCGCGGTCGGCTCCTCCGTCCGCACGTCCACCGGCTTGGCGCGGCGGGCGTCGGCGGTGACGGTGCGGTCGGCGTCGAGGGTGAACTCCGGCTCGGCCGCCATCACCAGCGTGCCGTCGTGGTCCTCCATCAGGATGACGACCGTGTACCGGTGACCCTTCTCCAGCCGCAGGTCCAGGGTGCCGCCGGCGATGTCGTAGTTGGTCTGTTCCTTGGTGTCGAGGTCGATCAGGCCGGCGAAGGCGAGCTTGGTGGGCTGCCCGTCCGAGCCGGTGAAGGCGAGCTTGAGGCCGTGCCTCTCCGGCTGGACGCGCATGCCGATGCCGGTGCGTACGGTGACGTCGCCGCCCTTGGCCACGACCGTGCCGCTGTACATGCCGGTCGCGCCGGGCCGGGCGGTCACCGTGACCTGCGCGGTGCCGTGCGCGGGCACCTCGACCGAGGTGGCGCCGAGGGTGAACGGCGTCGCCGGCTCGCCGTGGGCGTCCTTGGCCGTCACCTCCAGCTCCAGCCGGACGGCGGCGTCGCCGTCGTTGCGGTAGGTGAGCGTGCGCTCCTTGGGCTCGTTGTCGGGCAGCTCGACCTCTCCCATGGAGAGCGAGGCGGGCTCGGCGGTGACCTGCTGGGTGACGGCCCGGGCGACGTCCACCCGGCCGGAGCCCTGGACGTAGGCGCCCAGCTCGGCACCGGGGGCGGTGGAGGCCATGAGAGCCGCCTTGATGCGGTCGGCCTTCCAGTCGGGGTGCAGGCCGGCGACGATCGCCGCCGCCCCCGCCACGTGCGGGGTGGCCATGGACGTGCCGCTCATCGCCGTGTAGGAGTCGTCGACCGGGATCCCGGCCCAGGTGCCGGCGGCCCTGGCGGCGACGATGCCGACGCCCGGGGCGACCAGGTCGGGCTTGACGGCGGCGTCGCCGGCGCGCGGGCCGGTGCTGCTGAAGTTCGCGACCGAGTCCGCGTCGCGGTTGGAGGCACCGACCGTCAGCGCGCGGTCGGCCGCACCCGGGGAGCCCAGCTTCTGGGGCCCGTCGTTGCCCGCGGCGATCACGAACAGCGTGCCGTACTGCTCGGTGAGGCTGTCGACGGCCTGCTCCAGCGGGTCGGTGCCGGGCGCGTCGGGGCCGCCGAGGCTGAGGTTGGCGACGCGGGCGCCATTCTCCGCCGCCCAGGTCATGCCCTCGATGATGGCGGAGTCGGTGCAGAACCCGCCCTGGTCGCAGATCTTGCCGACCATCAGCTTGGCGCCGGGGGCCACGCCCTTGTTCTTGCCGCCCGAGGCGGCACCGGAGCCGGCGATCGTGGCGGCGACGTGGGTGCCGTGGCCGTGGAGGTCGGCCGTGTCCGGCTCGGCGGTGAAGTTCTGGGCCTTGACGACCAGGCCCTGCAGGTCCGGGTGCCCGGGGTCGTAGCCGGTGTCGAGGACCGCGACGGGGACGTCCTTGCCGGTGTGGCCGGCCGCCCACGCCGTGGGCGCGCCGATGTGCGGGACGCTCACGTCGAGCGACACCTTGGCCTTGCCGTCCAGCCAGATCTTGGCCGGTGCGGCCGCCGTCCTCGCCTGCGCGATCAGCGTCTTCCACAGCGCGCCGGTACGGGGCTCGCTCCTGGCCACGCCGTTGATCGCGGGCAGCGGGCGCCCGTCGGCGGCGCGGAGCGTGCCGGCACCGGCCTGCTCCGGGTACGTCACGATGAGCGGGAGCTGCGGGCTGGCGGCGTCGTCGTAGCCGAGCTCGGCCAGCCGGGTGACGTTGAACAGCCGGGGGTCCAGCGTGCCCGCCGCCAGGAGGGGCATCGCGTCCGCGGGCACGATGCTGAGCCCGTCGGTGGACCGGCGGTGCACGAAGTCGATCTTCTCCCGGCCCGGGCCGGGAGCGATGTCGAGCTGGGTCTGCTTGTCGGGAAGCGCGCGGAGGGTGACCTTGTCCCCGGTGATGAGGGTGATCGTCTTCGCGGGCTCTACCTGGGCGGGGGGCGGAGTGGGTGCCGCCTGAGCCGGTACGGCTGCCGTTGTGACGGCCAGTAGCACGGCGCCCAGAAGGGCGATTCTCTGTTGCACACCCCGCTTTCTAACTGTCGGTGAATTTTGGGGACAAGGTGGTTGATGTGGCCTATTGCGGCAACTGCCGGAAATGGCCAAGATCGGGGCCATGCTAGAAGACGCCCGCGCACTGGAGATCGTCGGCATCAGCGCGTTCGACGAGCGCATCTACCGGGGCGTGCTGGCCTGCCCCGGCATCACGGTGCAGGAGCTGGTCATGAGGAGCGGCGAGAACGCGGGGCGCGTCCAGTCGTCGCTGAGCAGGCTCCGCGCCAAGGGCCTGGTCAGCCGCCTGTGGGGGCGCTCTCCCCGCTGGACGGCGACGAACCCGGGCACCGCGATCCGCACGCTGGTCCGGGGCATGCAGAGCGAGCTGGACCTGCTCACCGACACGGCCGACGAACTGGAGACGGCCTTCCGCAACGTCGGCACGGACCCCGAGGGGAGCGGGCAGTTCGAGGTGCTGGCCGGGCCCGAGGAGCAGGCCCGCTGGTACGTCCGGCTGCAGCAGGAGGCCAAGGAGGAGGTGCTGACCTTCGACCGGCCCCCGTACGTGCTGGACTACCACAACCCGCTGCAGACCGACCTGCTCCGCAGCGGCGTGCGCTACCGCACCATCTACGTGCCGGAGGCGTTCGACCACACCGGGGCGCTCGACGAGGTGGGGAGCCTGATCAGGGCGGGCGAGGAGGCGCGGATCCTGCCCTCGCTGCCGTTCAAGATGGCGCTCGTGGACCGGCGGCGGGCGGTCATGCCGCTGTACATGGACCCGCCGCTGACGCGCGGCGTGCTCATCAGGGGGTCCACCATGGTCGTGGCGCTGGTGGAGCTGTTCGAGCGCCTGTGGCGGGAGGCGCTGCCGGTGCGCCCCGAGCTGTGGTCGCACGACAGCTCGCCCGAGCCCGCCCAGGAGGAGGAGCCGGCGACGGACCTCGGCCTGGAGGACCGCAGGCTGCTGGCACTGCTGGCGGCCGGGCTCAAGGACGACGCCATCGCCCGCCAGCTCGGCACCAGCCCGCGCAGTCTCCGCCGCCGCCTGCGCCACCTCCTGGACGAGCTCAACGCGGAGACCCGCTTCCAGGCCGGCGCCCAGGCCAGCCGCCGGGGCCTCGTCTGAGCACCCCGTGCACGGCCTGTGCAGGGAGGCTGAGCACCCCGTGCACGGCCTCCCTGTACGGCCTCCTGCGCGGCTCAGGTGACGACGTCAGGCCCGCAGGCTCGCGTACAGCTCCGTGGTGCGCCGGGCGATGCGCTCCCACGAGAAGTGCTCGACGGCCCTGGCCCGGCCCGCCCTGCCCATCTCCCTGGCCCGGTCGGGATCGCCCAGCACGGCGTTGACGCGTTCGGCCAGGTCGGCGGCGAAGCGCTCGGGGTCGTGCGGGGTGCCGTCGGCGCCCTGGTCGATCGGCACGAGCAGCCCCGTCTCGCCGTCGGCCACCACCTCGGGGATGCCGCCGGTCGCCGTCGCCACCACGGCCGTCTCGCAGGCCATCGCCTCCAGGTTCACGATCCCCATCGGCTCGTAGACGGACGGGCACACGAACACCGTGGCGTGCGTCAGGAGCTGGATCACCTCGGGCTTGGGCAGCATCTCCTGGATCCAGAACACCCCGTCGCGGTCGAGGCCGCGCACCAGCTCCGTCACCTCGGCCGCGATCTCCGGCGTGTCGGGCGCGCCCGCGCACAGCACGAGCTGCGCTCCGGGGTCGAACGCCCGCGCCGCGTGCAGGAGGTGGACCAGGCCCTTCTGGCGGGTGATGCGGCCGACGAAGACGATGTACGGCCTGCGCGGGTCGACCCCGTGCTTCTCCAGGACGTCGAGACCCGGGTCGGGGGCGTATTGGGCGGTGTCGATGCCGTTGTGGATCACGCTGACCCGCTCCGGCGGGATCTCGGGGTAGGCGGCCAGGACGTCGCGCCGCATGCCCTCCGACACCGCGATCACCGCGTCGGCGGCGGCCAGGGCGGTGCGCTCGGCCCAGGACGAGATCGTGTAGCCGCCGCCGAGCTGCTCCGCCTTCCACGGGCGCAGCGGCTCCAGGCTGTGCGTGGTGATCACGTGCGGCACGCCGTGCAGCATCTTCGCGACATGCCCGGCGAAGTTGGCGTACCAGGTGTGGGAGTGGACGACGTCGGCGCCCTCGCAGGCGGCGGCCATCTCCAGGTCCACGCCGAGCACCTGGAGCGCGGCGTTGGCGCTCTCCAGCCCGCCCGGCACGCGGTAGGCCGAGACGCCTGGCTCGTCGCGGCCGGCCCCGAAGCAGCGCACGCGTACGTCGGCCAGCTTCCGCAGCTCTCTGGCCAGGTATTCCATGTGGACCCCGGCACCGCCGTACACCTCGGGCGGGTATTCCCGGCTGAGCAGATCAACGCGCATGAGAAGACCTTACGATCAACCGGAGCGCCTGGAACACTTCGACAAGCCCAACGTCGGCAACTCCGCTTCGTACATTGAGCACCAAATCCGGACACGCAGGAAGTTCACCGTGCGGGGTTTCGTCGATAGATCGGCCATTTGAGGGTAGCGTCCTGGACATGAGGTCCCGGAGGGTGCTTGCGGTTGTGCTGGCAGGTGGAGAGGGCAAGAGGCTCATGCCGCTCACGGCGGATCGGGCGAAACCGGCGGTGCCGTTCGGGGGGATGTATCGGCTCATCGATTTCGTGCTGTCGAATCTCGCGAACGGCGGGTTCTTGAAGATCGTCGTACTGACGCAGTACAAGAACCACAGCCTCGACCGGCACGTCTCGCGGACCTGGCGGCTGTCGGCGATGCTGGGCAACTACGTCACCCCGGTGCCCGCGCAGCAGCGGCTCGGGCCGCGCTGGTTCTCCGGCTCCGCGGACGCGCTGTTCCAGAACCTGAACCTGATCTACGACGAGATGCCGGAGCACGTGATCGTGTTCGGCGCCGACCACATCTACCGGATGGATCCGCGGCAGATGGTCGAGCAGCACGAAGACTCCGGCGCCGACGTGACGGTGGCGGCGATCCGGCAGCCGCTGTCGCTGGCCGACCAGTTCGGTGTGATCGAGACCGACCCCGAGGGGCGCCGGATCGTGGCGTTCCGGGAGAAGCCGAAGGACGCGGTGGGGCTGGCCGACTCCCCCGACGAGGTGTACGCCTCGATGGGCAACTACGTGTTCAAGACGCAGTCGATGATCGACGCGCTGCGGGAGGACGCGCTCGACCCCACCAGCAAGCACGACCTGGGCGGCAACATCATCCCGATGCTGGTCAAGTCGGGCGGCGCCGACGTCTACGACTTCGCCAACAACGTCGTGCCGGGCTCCAGCGAGCGCGACCGGGGCTACTGGCGCGACGTGGGGACGCTGGACGCCTACTACGAGGCCCACATGGACCTCATCTCGGCGCATCCCGTGTTCAACCTGTACAACGACAAGTGGCCCATCTTCACCGGGCACGACCCGCTGCCGCCGGCCAAGTTCGTGCACAACGACGGCGACCGGGTGGGGCGGGCGATCGACTCGCTGGTCTCCCCCGGCGTGATCGTCTCCGGCGGGACGGCGATCCGGTCGATCCTGTCGCCCAAGGTGGTGCTCCACTCGCACTCGCTGGTGGAGGACTCGGTGCTGATGGAGAACGTCAAGGTCGGGCGGGGGGCGATCGTCCGCAAGGCGATCATCGACAAGAACGTGGTGATCCCGGACGGGGCCCGGATCGGCTTCGACCTCGACTACGACCGCACCCGGTTCGCGCTGACGCGGGGCGGGGTCGTGGTCATCGGGAAGAACGAGATCGTAGACCGCTGACCACCTCCGGGGGCCGGTCCGCCGGTCCCCGGAGAGCTCCCGGCCCACCCGGGCCTGGCCTTGGGGTGGGGCCGCGTCGGCGTCACGTCGCCTTGGAGTCACGCCGCCCTCGCGTCACGTCGCCCTGGGACCGCGTTGGCGTCACGTCGCCCTGGGTACCCCCCGTTGGCGTCACATCGCCTTCGGGCGGTGCCACGCTGGGCGGTGCCGCACTCGGGCCGCGACGCCTCCCGACCGTCCGGCTACCGACCAGCGCACTCGTCCGCTCCAGACGTCTGCCCGAGCCCAAGCGCGGCCACACGGCTCGACCCCGGTCGATCGCCGCCGTCTGCGACAGCCCCTGCACCCAAGGCAGCACACCGCGAAGCGACGCACCGCGAAGACCGCGCGCCCCAAGTCGGCACCGTGGGAGGCGACGCAGCGGAATGCCGCGCAGCCTGAACGGCGACGCGGCCCAAGCGCAGTAGGACCGAAGGGAGCGCGGCCGGGACGCTGTGCGGCGGAAGCGGCGTAGCCCGAGCCCAGCACGGCCGAGCCCAGCACGGCCCCGAGGCGGCCTGGGCGGGAGCCGGCGTGATCCAAGGCGGCGCGGTGGGAAGCCGCGCGGGCCCACGCGCGATACGACGCAAGCGCAGCACGGCCCCGAAGCGGGGCGGCGGGGAAGCGCGGCACAGCCCGAACTCGAAGCGGCCCGCGGTGGCGCGGTGGCGCGGTGGCGCGGTGGCGCGGTGGCGCGGTGGCGCGGTGGCGCGGTGGCGCGGTGGCGCGGTGGCGCGGTGGCGCGGTGGCGCGGTG
>NZ_JBFANM010000038.1:0-84672 GCF_040674815.1 Nonomuraea sp. NPDC049709 | reverse complement strand
CGCGGTGGCGCGGTGGCGCGGTGGCGCGGTGGCGCGGTGGCGCGGTGGCGCGGTGGCGCGGTGGCGCGGTGGCGCGGTGGCGCGGTGGCGCGGTGCGGCGAGAACGCAGCGCTACCCGAAGACAGCGTGGGTCTAAGGCGGCGCGGTCCGAAAGGAGCGCGGCCCTCAAAGGGGCGTGGCCCGAGAAGGGGCGTGGCCCGAGAACGGCGCGAGGTGGAGGGGTCGTTGGTGGCGCGGTGGTGTTGGTGGAGGGGTGAGGAGGGGTCATGAATGGGTTGGTTGGCACGAGGGCCGGTCGGAGGTCCCGGGTCACCGTGGCAGTGTCCCGGGACCGAACCGGACTGATGTTCAGAGCCGGCCGTGCCGAGTCCTAGAACCGGTCAAACCAGGTGCCGGGCCAGCCGTAGCCACCCCAGCCGCGCGAGCCCCAGGCCCCGTGGGTGTGGTCGCCATAGGTTCCGACGCCCCAGTCATGGACCGGCCACACCTTGTCGGAGTGGTAGCCGTTGTCGTGCTCGTTGTCCCAGCCGCCGTTCCAGCCGTGGCCGTTCCAGGTGGTGTCGTGGTCGTGGCTGTCGTCGTGACTGGGCTTCCAGTCAGGCTTCCAGCTTTCTTCCTTCTTCTCGTCGCGCTTGCCCTGGCAGGCATCCGCTTCGCGGCGGCCGGCGAAGACGCCCCAGGCGTCGATGCGCAGCGAGTGCGTCATGTCCGCCACGCTCAGGTCGCAGTGGGCCGTACCGGCACTGGCCGGCGTGGCCATCGCGATGAACGTGGCGGCGGTGGCGAGCGCGCCACCTGCCGCTATGAGCTTACCTTTCATGATCTCCCCCTGTAGTCACCTTGTGACAACAGTTCATCACTGTACGTAGTCGCTCCCGGAACGTCGCGTAACGCCACGCCCGGAACGTCTCGCCCCTTTGTCGGTCCCGCCCCGATGCGGGGTTCATGGGGCCATAGCCATCGGTTATGGCCGCAGGTCTTGGACGTTTCCGGCGCCGGAAGCGGATCATCGTCGGCATGAGCACGCAGCCCTCCCGGCCCGCCCGTCCCCGTTCCGGCTCCGTCCCGACCCGGAGGTGGGTCGCGCTGCTCGCGGCCGTCCCGCTCCTGGCGGCGACCGCGTGCGTCGCCCCCGCCGCCGAGCCGCCGCCCGCACCCGCGCCCTCGGCAGCGCTCTCGACGCCGGCCGGGGTGACCGCGGCGGCGCGGGCGTACGTGGACGCCGTGAACGCGCGCGACCTCGACGCCCTCGTCGCCGCGTTCGCCTCCGACGCCGAGATCGTCGACGTCTCCCGGAGCATCCGGGGACACGACGCCATCCGGGAGTGGGCGGGCAACGAGGTGATCGGCGGGACGCTGCGGGTCGTCTCGATCGCCGAGAACCGGGCGGACGGGCAGAAGCTGCTGGTCCACTGGGCTCCGGCGGGCTCCGGCGGGTGGCGGGCGCACTACGACTTCACGGTCCGGGACGGGCGCGTGGTCCGGGCCGACCTCCAGTACGCCTGATCAGGAGCTCCCGGTGTGCGGCAATTGGGTCTTGTAGCGGCCGCCCTTCGGGATCACCCTGAACGGCAGGAGGCAGTGACATGTCGCACCCACTCGGAGTCAGCCGTCCGGATCTCGAAGTCACCGACCTGCCCACGCCGGAGGAGGTCTTCAAGGTCTCCAAGATCGGCCCCAAGGAACTGTTCAAATACGCCGTCGGCCCGAGCCTGATCGCCCTGGGCATCTCGATCGGCAGCGGTGAATGGCTACTCGGCCCCCTCAATGTGGGGCAGTACGGATTTGTCGGCGTCGGCTGGGTCATCCTGGTGTCGGCCCTGCTGCAGACGTTCTACAACGTCGAATGCTCCCGCTACGTCCTCGCGACCGGCGAGACGCCGGTGGTCGGCTGGGGGCGGGTGCCGCCGGGCTGGCCCCTGTGGGTGCCCCTGTCGGTCCTCATCGTGATCTTCGCGTTCATCGCGGGCGGCTGGGCCGCGTCGGCGGGGCAGGGCGTGTACGCGCTGGTCCACGGCGTACCACCGGCGGCCACGGACGCCGAGCCGCGCTGGTGGGCCATCGGCCTGCTGGTGCTGGTCTTCCTCATCTGCGCCGCCGCCCGCCGGATCAGCCGCGCCCTGGAGCTGGCCAACTGGGTGATGGTCGGCACCATCCTGCTCGCCCTGCTGGCCGTGGACCTGCTCGTCGTGCCGTTCAGCCAGTGGTGGGAGGGCATCCGCGGTTTCGTGACCCCGGCCGCCCCGCCCGCCGGCATCACCGCGACCCAGCTCGGCGCCCTGGCCGGGTTCACCGCGCTGGCCTCCGGCCTGAACTGGTACGTCATGGGCCACTACCGCGACAAGGGCTACGGCATGGGCCATCGCGTCGGTTACATCTCGGGCCTGCGCGGCGATCGGCGCCCGATCATGGCCAGCGGCGTCACCTTCCCCGACAACGAGCTCAACCGGGGCCTGTGGCGACGCTGGTACCGGCTGCTCATGGTGGACATGTGGGGCGTGTTCTTCGTCGGCGCCATCCTCGGCATGCTGCTGCCCACGATCCTCATGGCCCAGGCGGTCACGCTGGCGGGCGAGAAGCCCACCCGGGCGAACGTGCCGACGTTCGTGGCCAGCGCGCTCGGCGGTGAGTACGGCCGGGTGGTCTTCTACGTCGCGCTCGTGATGGGGGTGCTGATCCTGTTCTCCACGCAGCTCGGCATCTTCGAGGCGATGGTACGGGTGACGACGGACGCGGCCAACGCCACCAGCCCGCGCCTGCGCCGGCTGATCGAGGGCGACCCGCGCCGCTTCTACTACCCGTTCATGCTCCTGCTGCTGGTCATCATCTCGATCATCATCTTCCAGTCGCTGCCGGTGGGCCTGGTCGAATGGTCGGCCAACATGTCGAACCTGGGGGCGCTGCTGTATCCGTTCATGCTGATGTACCTGAACAGCAAGCTCCCGCGCCCGGCCCGCCCGCGCCCGTGGCACTACGTCATCCTCGTGCTCAACTTCCTGTTCTTCGGCTTCTTCTTCGTCAACTTCATCGCCGACTTCATCGGCGACCCGCTGGTGACGTTCTAGGCGCTCCCCCAGAGCCGGATGTCGGCCCGCACGTGGCCGCCGGCGGGCTCGCCGAGGACCAGGTACGCCAGGTCGCCGGCCCGGGTCAGCAGGCACAGCGGCTCCGCGGGCCCGGCCCGGTCCGCGGGGCCGCCGGTCTCCGGCGGGCTCGCGAGGCACTGGGCCGGTGTGGCGCCCACGCGGCTGCGGGTCATGTCCACGTAGGCGCCGGAGCCGTACGCGGAGAGGGCGAAGTCGGCGTCGTCCGCCTCGGCGGACCGGGGGCCCTGCCGGGTGAGCACCCAGAATCCAAGGAGCTTCCCGTCCGCCGGGAGCGGCAGGGACACCGTGCCGCGGTAGAGGAGCTGCCAGCCGGTGGTCCTCGGGTGCCGGCTCGCGGCCGTCGTGGCGGGGGCCGCGCCGATGGGGTCGGTGGACGGGGGGAGCCGGAACACGACGGTGCCCACGGCGACCGCCATCCCGGCCACCGCCACCGGGAGCAGGACCCGGTTGAACGTCATCGCCCAGTTCCGGCGCCCGCGGGGCGCGCGGGCGGGGGACGGCGGCAGGCCGAGGAGCGAGGCCCGGTAGCGCTGCCACAGGCTCAGGTCGCGGGACGGGCGCAGCGCCCGGTCGTCCGGCTCGAACGCCCTGGTGTCGATGAGGGCCTGCCAGTAGCGGCGGGCGAGGGAAGGCCGCTCCGTCATGGCGTCGCTTCCCGTGCCCTGTCCGGCGGCCCGTCCTGCGGCGCCGTCTCCGGGGCGGGGCGCAGGCCGCGCAGGGTGCCGACCTGGCGCAGCAGCGCGGGGGCGGAGGCGCCGACCGCGATGGCCGCCATGGTGCCGGTGATCTGGTCCCGGAACAGCAGGCACGCGGCCGCCCCGAGCCCCAGCCTGGTCACGGCCACGAGGGAGTCCGCGACCGGATCGAGGTATTCGTCCAGCCGCGGCAGCTTCGCGCCCCGCTTCTTCGCCCTGGCCTTCCTGCGGGCCTGCTGCCACGCCGTCAGCGAGCTCCACACGTACAGGACCTCGATGACCGCTCCCCCGACGGCGCCCAGCCCCGCGGCCGCCATCCAATCCACGACTCCGCCCCCCGGTTCCGGCTATCCGCCAAGCATGCTCAGGGTCGCGGTGACCGTGCGAGGGCTGCGGGGTCAGGTAGTGCTCACCTTCGAGGGGCAGGAGTGTGTCGCCGCGTCACCGGCCTCTCAGCTCGGCCGGGTGGTCAGGAAGACGTCGCCGTTGCCCGGAGCCTGCCCGCCCTCCGGCGTCCCGTACGTCAGGCCCGTGATCGCCACCTGGCCCGAGGCCGTCGTGGTGGCGTACAGGTTCGGCTCGGCGAACGGGTCGACGGCGTCGTCGCGGGCCGTACCGAGCTGGGCGGCGGCGCGCTGGGCGCCCTTGGCGTCCAGCCGGAGGGTCAGGACGTCCGCCCCGCCCGCCTGCACCCCGACGCGGCCCCGGGTGTAGCCGGCGACCGCCACTTCCCCGCCCGGCAGCGGCGTCACCGCGGCGCCCTCGTCGGCGGCCGGCGTGGCCAGGGTGTGCCGCCAGCGCTGCCTGCCCTGGGCGGTGTAGGCGACGGTGAGCGCGTCGCCCGCCGTGGCGCCCGTGGCGACGGCGAGGCCGGTGGTGGTGACCGTGACCGCGTTCAGCCGGTCGTCGCCCGATCCTCCGGCGGTGGTGGCCCACGTCCTGGTGCCGTCCGGGGTGTAGGCGGCGATCCAGGCGTCCAGGCCGCCGAGCGCGGTCGTGCCGGGCAGGGCGGCAGTGGCGCTGCCGGTCACGTAGAGGGTGGTGGCGTCCGCGGCGATGCCGTACGCCTTGTCCTCCCCGGGTCCTCCGTACTGGCGGATCCAGGACACCTCGCCGTCCAGGGTGAGGCGGGCGAGCAGGGCGTCCTTGTCGCCGCGGTTGGGGCCGTCGAGCGCGCCCTTGGTGTAGCCGGTCACGTACGCGCCCCCGTCGGGCGCGGCGGCCAGGCCGTACAGGCGGTCGGCCGCCTCCGGGGCGCCGAACTGGGTGATCCAGCGGACCGCGCCGCTCGCGTCGAGCCTGACCACGAACGCGTCGTCCGCGACGTTCCCGGCGTGGCGGCCGTCGAGGTCGCCCTTGGTGTAGCCGGCCGCGAGGACTCCCCCGTCCGGCAGGGGCGCGACGCCGTACAGGCGCTCGTCCGCCGCCGTGCCGAACTGCCTGGTCCAGCCCCCGGTACGGGTCACCACGGCGTCCAGCCGGCCCGCGTGCTCCTGGCCGCTCACGGGACCGCCGGCGGCGTACCCGATGGTCAGGGAACCGTCCGCGTGGGCCGCGACGCCGCCGGCCCAGTCGGTGGCGGGCGTGCCGTGCAACGGGGCGGGCAGCCCGGCCGGCGGGGTGACGCTCAGACCCGGGCCCAGCTCGGCCATGGCCTGCTCGAAGGCGGGGGCCCAGACCGTCCAGTCGTGGCCGCCGTCCATGACGCGGAGCTGGGCGGAGATCGCGGGCGAGCGCCTGGCGGCGTTGTACAGGACGGCGGACTCGAAGTCGATGTCGTGGCGGGCGTCGGCGGGGCCGGGGTTGGCGTACTCGTCGTCGCCGACCGCCACGAACAGCCGGACGGGCAGGTCCGGGTCCAGCTCCGGGAGCAGGGCCGGGTAGTTGAGCTCGCGGTAGACCTCGTCGGAGAACTTCTCGCCGCCGTCGCCGAACGCGCCGTGGTCGCGGGCCGAGGAGTCGGACGGGGGCAGCGGCGTGTAGACGGCCGGGCTCAGCACGGCGGCCGCGCCGAACAGGTCCTGGTGCGCGAGCGCGAACCGCAGCGCGCCCGCGCCGCCCATCGAGTAACCGCCGACCAGGCGGGCCTGCCGGATGGGCGCCGTACGGTACGTGGCGTCCACGTGCGCGACCAGGTCCCGGGTCAGCGCCGTCTCGACCGGCCGGCCGTCGGTGTGGCGGGAGTCCACGTACCAGTTGCCGCGCTCGTTCCACGGCGCGTCCGGCATGACGGCGATGACGGGCGGGATCCGCCTGGTCCGGATCATGTCGTCCAGCGTCGTCCGCACCCTGGTCCACGCCTGCATGGTGTCGCCCCGGCCGTGCAGGAGGTAGAGCACGGGGTGGCGGGCGGTGCCCCGGCCGTATCCGGCGGGGAGGTAGACGTTGTAGGCGATCTTCTCGCCCAAGGCGCTCGACGGGGCCTCGCCGGTGGTGAGGGTCCCGCCCGCCCGTACGTCCGTCTCGCCGGGCACGGCCTGCAGGCCGATCGCGGTCAGGACGGCTAACGCGCCGGCGGCGATCCATCGGGGAAAGGGCATCGACCGCTCCTGTAAACGTTTACCGTATGGGCCTGTTGTTTCGGGAGAGTTTCATGGGGTGTGGGAGGTCCTGTCAACCAGCTTCTTGTGGGATGCGGCCGTGGTGTGTTTCCTTGGCTTGGTGATCTCCCCCTACTCGGGCTGGACCAGGGAGCACTGGGCGGACCTGGCCGACCGGCTGCTCCTGTCGGCGCGTCCCTTCGCCTCCCCCTCCCACGCGCGCATCAGCTTCCCCGGTCCGCCCGGCGGCTACGGCCCGGACGTCGACGCCCTGGAGGGCTTCGCGCGGACGTTCCTCGCGGCCGGCTTCCGCGTCGCGGGCGAGGGCGGGCGCGACCCGCTCGGCCTCATGGAGTGGTACGCCGAGGGCATCGCCGCCGGCACCGACCCGCACTCCCCCGAGCGCTGGGTACGCCTGGACGAGCACGGCCAGGCCAAGGTGGAGGCCGCCTCCATCGCGCTCGTCCTGCACCTGACCAGGCCCTGGTTGTGGGACCGGCTGACGCCGCTGGTGCGGGAGCAGGTGGTGGACTATCTGGCGCCGGCGATCGGCTCGGACTACCCGCCGATCAACTGGGTCTGGTTCCAGATCGTCGTGGAGCAGTTCCTCGCCTCGGTCGGGGGGCCGTACGCGCAGGAGGACATCGACGCCGGGCTCGCCCTGGCCGCCGGCTTCGAGCGCGCGGACGGCTGGTACGCCGACGGTCCCGAGCGCGCCTACGACCACTACGCCGGCTGGGCGCTGCACTTCTACCCGCTGCTGTGGAGCGAGATGGCCGGGGTGGCGCCGGACCCGCGCTACCTGTCGCGCCTCGAACGCTTCCTGGACGACGCGGTCCACCTGGTCGGCGCCGACGGCTCGCCGCTGGTCCAGGGCCGCAGCCTCGCCTACCGCTTCGCCGCCGCCACGCCGTTCTGGGTCGGCGCCAGGGCAGGGGTGGGCTCGCCGGGGCTGCTGCGCCGGGCCGCGTCCGGCGTCGTGCGGCACTTCGCCGACCGTGGCGCGCCTGACGGCGACGGCCTGCTGACCCTGGGCTGGCACGGGCCCTGGCGGGCGATCGCGCAGGACTATTCGGGGCCCGGCTCGCCGTACTGGGCCGCGAAGGGGCTCTTCGGGCTGTCGCTGCCCGCCGATCACCCGGTGTGGACCGCGGTGGAGGAGCCGCTGCCGGTGGAGACGGGCGACTTCGCGCGGGTGGTACGCGCCCCCGGGTGGCTGGTGAGCGGCACGCGGGCGGACGGGATCGTCCGGGTCGTCAACCACGGCACCGACCACTCGCACCCGGGCTCCGACCTGGCCGACGCGCCCCTGTACGCGCGGCTGGGCTACTCCACGGCCACCTTCCCGGTGCTGTCCGGCGACCCGCTGGACCAGTCGGTCGTGGTCCTGGACGGGGAGGGACGGGCCAGCCACCGGACCGGGTTCACCTCCGGGCCGGTGCGCGCGCTGCCGTCGGGCACTCTGGCCGGCTCGTCCCGGTGGCGGGCGCACTGGGGCGAGCAGGGCCCCGGGCCCGACCACGGCTACGCCCGGGCGGGCGCGGAGATGCGGCACGGGCCCGAGCTGGAGGTGGTCTCCGCCGTACGCGGGGCGTGGGAGGTACGGTTCGTCCGGCTGACCGGGGAGCCCGGCAGGCTGCGGGTGGGCGGCTGGCCGTCACCCGAGGGCGGTGCCGTCACCCGCGTGGTCGGCGGGCCGGGGCTGACGGAGTCCGGCACGGCCGTGGCCGCCACCCCGCTGGGCGAGCGCACGCTGGTCCCGTGGTGCGCGACGCCGGGCGCGGCCGAGCCGGGCCGCTGGTACGCCGCCGCGCTGCTGCTCGGGCACGGCGAGGCGGCGCCGTCGGTCGAGGACGGGAAGATCAGCTGGCCGGACGGGACGATCGACGACGTTCCCACCGCCTGATCGGCGTCCCTTCCACGTTCGTCGAAATGATCTCTGGTCATGATCTCCCGTTGTTGGCTTGGCCGGCGTCTCGATCAGCTAATCGGAGGGAAACACGTCATGGCCTTGCCGTTCGGCCGCATGACCCGCCCCGTCGGCCTCGGGCTCGCGGTGGCCCTGGGCGCGACACTGTCACTCGGCGCCGTCGCCGGCCAGGCCACCGCCGAGACCTCGGCCACGAGCGTGGCCGCTCAGCGGGTGAAGGTCTATGAGCTGGTGACGAAGGACGGCGGGTTCTTCTACACCGCCAGCGAGTCGGAGAAGCAGCACGCGATCGCCGAGCACGGCTGGTCGACGACCCAGACGCCGCTCTACTACCTCTCGCCGGCCCCGTTCGCCGGGGGCAAGCCGCTCTACCGGCTGCGCTGGCAGAAGAAGGCGTCCTACATCGTCACCGCCTCCGTGGCGGAGCGGGAGCGCCTGGTGACCTCGGCCAACTTCCGCTACGACGGCATCCTGGGCTACGCGCCCGGCACGGCGGGCGCCGGTGCGACGTGAAGGTGTTCCGCCTGTCGAACAACAACAGGTGGCGCCTGGCGATCGAGTCGCACACCCAGAAGATCCTGGCGAACGAGCCGGGCTGGAGGCTCGACGGCCCCCTCCTCCACCAGTTCAGCCAGGGGCGCTGAGCGGTGTGAGGGAGGGCGCCCCGCTCGCCCTCCCTCACGACCGGCGGAACAGCTCCAGCAACTCCTCGGCCCGGTGGGTGCGGCCCACCCACACCTCGCGCCCGCGGCGCTCCCTGGTGATGAGCCGCGCGGCCCGCAGCCGGTCGCAGTGGTAGGTGATGCTGCTGGGCGCGATCTTCAGGTCCGCGGCCAGCATGCTCATGGTCATCGGCCGGCCGATCGCGCACAGCAGCCCGGCGCGCACCGGGCCCATCAGCGCCGACAGCTCGTCGTGCGCAGGCTCGGCGGGCCGGCTCCACAGCGTCTCCGCGCCGGGCACCGGGTACGCGATCCAGACGGCCTCCTCGTTGTCGAGGCTGACGATGACCGCGTCCTTGCCGGCCAGCATCGGGACCAGGACGATCCGCCGGTCGCCCAGGTCGTACGCGCTGGCCTCGACGTCGGCGATGAGCAGCCCGCTCCCGCCGTGCACGATGCGCTGGTTGAGCGCGCCGAGCAGCAGCTCGGGACCACCGCGGACGCTCGCGACCCCCACCCGCCGCACCTCCCTGTCCAGCAGGGCGCGGGCGCGCTTCCACAGGGGTTCCACGGTGCTCCAGACGTCGGCGAGGGCGCCGGCGTAGCCGTGGAACCAGCTCGCGGGCCGCTCGGCGGCCGAGCGCCAGTGGGCGGGCAGCGTGCCCGGGCCGAACGCCTGCTCCAGATCCGTGATCAGGCGGTCGGGCGGCAGCTCGTGCAGCGCGCTGACCTGGGCTTCGACGGAGACGTCGGCTCCTACGGGGGTGAGGGGGACGAGGCTGTCGGGGACCACGGAGTAGCCGGGGGCGGCGAGCGGGCGTACCGCCTGGTGTCCTGGCCGGCCGACGCGCGAGCCGACGGCCGCGCGCCACGGCTCGGGCAGGCCGCGGCGGCGGCCCGCGAGAGCGTCGGCGATCACCGCCAGGGCCGTGAGGTGCGGGGAGATCGAGATGGACAGCTGAGGCGTGGAGGTCATACGCAACTCGCTCCACACAGTCGTGCTGATTACGTCGGCTCCTTGAGGTCGACTCGATCGGGCAGTGAGTCAACCTATTCCTGGGGCTTTCTCCTGACTTACAGTCCGATTGCACGGTTGCGAAGAATGCTCGGATTACCTCAGGTCGGGCAGGCCGAGGTCGAGGTTGGGCTGCTCGATGCCGCCGTCCACCTGCAGCACCGTGCCCGTCACGTACCGGGCGGCCGGGGAGGACAGGTAGAGGACGGCGGCCGCGACGTCCTCGGGCTCCCCGATCCGGCGCAGCGGCGTGGCCTGCTCCATGCGGGTGCGCAGGCCCTCGTCCTTCATGACGATGTCCAGGGCGGAGGTGGCGACCGCGCCGACGGCGACCGCGTTGACGCGTACGCGGGGCGCCAGATCCTGTGCGGCCAGCCGCGTGTAGTGGGCGACCGCGGCCTTGGCGGTGCCGTACGCCAGGTATCCGCGGGCGGACAGGCGGCCCATGGCGGAGGAGATGTTCACGACCGCGCCACCGGTCTCGAGCAGGTGGGGCACGGCGGCCCTGGTCAGCTCGTGCATGATGCCGACGTTGAACTGGAACGCGTTCTGCAGATGCGCCCCGCGGGTGTCCAGGAAGGCCCGGGGCAGCGCCCCGCCCACGTTGTTGACCACCACGTCCAGCCGCCCGAACGCCTGCGCGGCCCGCTCGGCGAGCGCCTCGGCGGCGCCCGGCTCGGCCAGGTCGGCCGGAACGATCAAGGCCCGCCTGCCCGCCTTCTCCACCTGGTCCGCGACCGCGCGGAGCTGCTCCTCGGTACGGGCGCAGAGCGCCACGTCCGCTCCCGCCTGCGCGAGCGCGATCGCGGTGGCGGCGCCGATGCCCCGGCCCGCTCCGGTGACGACGGCGGCGGCTCCGGGAATCTGGAATCGGTCCAGGATCATGCCGCCAGCCTAGGGATGAACTGCAACGTGTTTCAATACGCCGGCCTCGCCATGACGAGAGCGGCCGCGATCTGCCCGACTTTGGGGCGATATATGGTCATATTTGTGTTGCGCGTTATGGCGGAGTCGACGCCCTCCGCACGGCTGCGTGCCGATGTCTGAGCGGCGGCACGCTCCGGCCGTGCTGCTGGCCCATCCGGCACTCACGCAGGTGGTGACGTTCGTGCTGCGGCCGACGATGTCGTACCGGGCGATCGAGCTGGACGTGCCGGCGGCGTGGCTGGGCGTGCTGGGCGCGAGCTTCGCGATCGCGCCGCTGCTGGTGGCCCTGCCGGCCGGGCACGTGGCCGACCGGTACGGCGAGCGGCGCGTCGCCGTTGCTAGAAGAGGCCCGTCACCCGCGGAAACGCGGTGACGGGCCTCTCTCGTTGTGTCCGACTCCATGGCCGTCAACGGTGCTCTACGGGTGCTCGCGTCGTATGCGCGTCGGCGTTCAGTCGGCCTCACGTGGGCGCTTCAGCGCCTCGGCGATGAGCTTCCGGGCGAAGTCGTCTTGCCCGGCGACGCACTTCGCGTAGACCCGTAGGAGCACGTTGACGCCATGCCCTGCCCACTCGACGACCTGAGGGGCCGGAACCAACATCGCCGGCGCCGAGGAGGGCTACCCGCCCACCCGGCACCTGGACGCCTTCGAGTACCTGCAATCGCCTGATGAGCGGCACCTCGATGACCCGCGAACTCGCCCTGCTCGCCGACGCCTTCGGCTACGGCCTGCCAGACTTCCGCGGGTTCGCCATCAACGCGATGAAGTCCGCCTTCATCCCCTTCGACGAACGCCTGGCCATCATCGGCAACGTCATCAAGTCCTGGTACGCCGACCAGCGGAAAGCCTGAGCGTCAGCGACCCGGGTGTACGTACTGGTTGGATCGGGGCGTGCTGAGGTCGTAAACCCACTGGCTGATCCCGCCTGGGTCGCGGACGGACACCTCCAGGTAGACCTTCGATATGGACTTGGAGCCGGTGCGCGTGAGGTTTCCGAAGTTGGTGCCGTCGTCGCCGCAGCCATTGGTGTCCGACTTCCAGGCGCTGGACCCGTCCGTTCCGTCGGTGTGTTCCCAGTGAAACCGGGCCCGCACCGGAAGGTTGTCGCCGGGACAGATGTCGCGCACCGTGAAGTTCCGAAAGACGACCTTCGTCCGACTGACGAAGTCGACGGTCGCCCGGACGGACCCGCCACCGTGGCCGCGGAAGGGGTCCACGCGGGCGGAGGACACTCCGTCTCTCGCCTGCGCCGGGCTTGCCACCAGCAGTCCGCTCAATACTGCGATGCCCAGCGCGGCGCCCAGCATGCGTGTCTTCAACAGTCCTCCAGCAAGAGATGTTTCGGTTGGTTCGGTTGGCCGTGGAGCGTGCGCTTCAGCCCTCCCGCGTGGCCGGTGCGGGGGGAGATGTGCGAGGTGTCGCCTCGTGGCGGATCGCGACGAAGAGCGGCGATCGATGGTGCGGGGGCCCTGTCTGGGCGTCAGGTCTGGAAGGTGAACGTCCCGCGCAGGACGGTGTCGCGCCCGCTCCAGTAGCTCTCGTGGACGGCCCGGTAGGTGACGTTGTCGAAGGCGGGGAGCACCGCGCAGGTGGCGCCGGGGTGGCGGATGTTGTCGTCTCTGATGACGATGGGCTTTCCGATCACGCCCGGGCGGGTCAGGGTCACCTCCACCCAGGCCGTCCCTGTGGTGTCATCGGCCCGGACGCACAGCTCGTTGGCAGGGTCGGCGTAGCGGACGATCCCGTCGCCGACATCCCGTTGGAAACTCGCCGCCAAGGCCGGTTGCGCGAGAATGACGCTCGCCACCGCGACAGCGACGCCGACGGTGACCGTTTTGAGCGGGTTCATCGTTCTTCCTTCTCTCGGACGAAGATCAGCCCGCCGGAGCGCCTGGTGCCAGGGGATGGAATACGGCCTCTGACGAGGCTTCTGACATGAGCGATCCCGGCGGCCCGAGGTGCACCGGAGTGATCGTCGCACTCGCCGGCAGCAGCGTGGAATACGTCGGGAATACGCCTGGTCTATCCGGCATCGAGAGATGACTTCGGGCGGAACCCCTGTGCCGGGGGCGCCTGCCTTCGCTGTGATGCTGAAGGAGTTGAGGGGGCGACGATCAGCGGCCAGATGCGCCGGCAACCCAGCTGATCGTCAGAATGCGTCCACGGGTGCGGCACCTCCAGTGCGAGCGCACTGCTCAAAGGTGAGCCGAGACGTCTCGCGCGTCGTATGCGCGTCGCCATGACAGGCCGGCAAGCCGTGCAAGAGGAATCTCCGCAGGTCAAGCCCTACGCGATGGCCCGGTAGACAGTGCTCTGTAAAAGCGCTTGAGCGGTTCGAGTCCCGCCTGCGTCTCTCGGCTCGTAGCTCAATTGGGCAGAGCGGCGGTCTCCTCAACCGCGTCTAGGCATCGCGACCCGCGGCGAAGCACAGCACGGCACGGACGGCGGCCCAGCGCCCAGCGTGGTGCAACCCGCAGCGCGGAGGGGTTGCGATCCGCGCCACAGCACGGCGCGGCGGCCCGGCGGCCGACGCGGTGTGAGCCGCGGCGCGGAGTGGTGCGGGCGGCGGGTTGCGGAGCGTCGGTGCCGGGCCGTGGCCGGGGAGTCAGCGGCGGGCTGGGGCCGTCAGGGGTGGGTCACCACTCGTCGCCGCCGCCCTCGTCGCCCTCGAAGAACTCCTCGACGACCTCCTCGACCACCTCGCCGGCCACGAGGCCGCCCACCACGCCGGCGGCGCCGGCCGCGGCCACCATGCCCAGGCCCGGCCCGCCGTGGTGACCGCCGTGGTGACCTGCGTGGTGACCTGCGTGGTGACCTCCGTGATGCCCGCCGTGGTGGTCACCGAAGTGAGCGTGGTGGCCCGGCGCCGAGTACTGGGACAGGCCGTCGAGCCAGCGGCCGAGCTCCGCGGCCCAGTCGGTACGCAGGGCGTCGTCGTGGCTGACGTGGAAGCGGCCGATGGCGTCGCTGGAGGAGTAGCGGCCGCTGCGCTTGTCGGCCTCCAGGACGACCGCCAGCCCGGCGGGGTCGGCCACGAAGGTCACCTCGATCTCGCCCACCAGCCCGGCGTACCGGCCGGACGGGTAGAACTCGATCTCCTGGTAGAACGGCAGCTCCTGCCGCACCCCGTACAGGTGCCCGGCCTCCAGGTCGGCCGACTTGAAGCCGAACCCGAGCTGCAGGAGCGCCTCCAGGATCCGCAGCTGCGACGGCAGCGGCTCGATCGCCACCATGTCCAGGTCGCCCTTGTCGACGGCCTTGGCGATGGCCAGCTCGGTGCGTACGCCCACCGCCATGCCGGTCAGCGGCTGCCCGCCGATCTCGCTGATCGGCGACTCCCACGGGACCGGGATCCGGAAGTCGACGGTGCGCTCCTCGCCCTTGCGCAGCGTGAAGGGGCCGGACACGCGGGCGCTGGAGAACTGGCTGAGCCCCGCCGCCTCGCCGCCGCCGTGCTCGATCTCCACCCGGGCCACCAGGCCGAGGGTGATGTGCTCGATCTCGGCGTCGAAGTCGCCGCCCTTGAGCCGTACCTCGCCCTCCAGCGTGCCGCCCGGCCGGGTACGCGGGGTGGGCAGAACGGTGTCCACCGAGGGAGCGCCCACGCCGAACGCACCCAGCATCCTCTTGAAGACCACGGCTCTGTTCTCCTGTCGAAAAGTCGAAGATCGATGGTGTGCCGCCCGCGTCAACGATCGACCCGGGACCGGAGTTCCGGCGGCCACTCCCTCATGAGCAGCTGATCCAGCTTGGCGTTCACGGCCGCCAGCTCCTGCTTGACCGATTCGAGCTCCGTACGCGGGTCGGCCTCGGCGGGGTCGACGTCGTTCATGGCGTTGACCACGACCGCGATGAACAGGTTCAGGGCCACGAACGTGGACATCAGGATGTAGACGATGAAGAAGATCCACGCCCACGGCTTCTCCTCCATGACCTCCTGGGCGACGTTCCCCCAGTCGTCGCCGGTCATGATCTGGAAGAGGGTGAACAGCGAGCGCGGCAGCTCGTCGAAGCGCTCGGGCACGATGTCGCCGAACAGCTTGGTCGCGATGACCGCCGCGATGTAGATCATCAGGACGAGCAGGCCGATGATGGAGGCCATCCCGGGCACGGCCGCCAGCAGCGCCCCGACCACGCGCCGCATGCTGGGCACGGCCGAGACCAGCCGCAGCGCCCGCAGGATCCGCAGCGCACGCAGCACCGAGGTCGGCCCGGAGGCCGGGATGAGCGCGACGGCGACGATGATGCTGTCGAACCAGTTCCAGGGGTCGGTGAAGAACTTCCCGCGGTAGGCGTAGAGGCGGGCGGCGAGCTCGGCGGTGAAGACCGCCAGCGCGATCCGGTCGATGGCGTGCAGCAGGCCGCCGGCCCGCTCCATCAGGTACGCGCTGGTCTCGCAGCCGATGGTGACGGCGTTGACGACGATGACCAGGATGACGGCCCGCTGCGCGAGACTGCTCTCCAGTACGGCCCGGACACGTTCTTGGCCTGACAACGGACCCCGCTCCCCTCAGGATGATCGTTGATCATCGTAGGGGCCGCGGCGGCTCAGGTCCGGAGCAGGCAAAGGCTGAGATATGGATCACATCGGGCCTTCCTGGAGATCGCCACTCGAAGCGCTCGCTGAACAGCCGGTCCGCCGGGACGCCGTGCGGCCGCAGGTCCCGGACCATCGACGTCACGAACCCGGGGTTGCCGCAGACGAAGTAGGCGGCATCCCCGGAGGCGTCCCGGGTGACGCGGGCCGCGGTGAGCCGGCCGGTGCCGCGGACCCGTAACCCGGTCAGCGACCGCTCCACTTGATCTCGTACGCCTTGAGCGTGAACTCCTTGCCGTCCACGGTCGTGGTGACCTCGCCGTCGGTCGTGTTGACCAACAGCAGCTGCTCCGGCTGCGCCAGCACCCGGACCGCCGGGTCGGAGGAGGCGACGTCCTCGATCTGCGCCCCGGCCGGGAACCACTTGGCGAAGCCGCTCACGAGCCGGCCCGTCCCCGTCTCGTCCCCGGTGCGCGGCGCCCACAGGCAGGCCGGGCAGGCGCCCTCCTTGGCCTGCGGGTTCCAGTAGAGCGCGGTGGCGGCGCCGCTGCGGGCGAACTCCATCATCGACGCGGCCTGCACGGCCAGCCGCTTGGGCTCGGCCCACTTGGTGCCGTCCTCGGGCACGAAATACCACTCCGACCACCAGACCGGCATGTCGGTCTTCTTCCGCAGCCACTCGGTGACCGCGGAGAACTTGGTCAGCGCCCCGAACTCGTCCGGCAGCAGCTCGTGCGCGTCGGTGACCGAGGCGCCGTCCACCACGATGAAGTCGGCGCCCTTCTTGTTCTCGAACCAGTAGTTGAAGGCGTCCAGGACGTTCTGGTTGACGACCCCCCAGTCGCCGCGCAGCTCCGAGTCGCCCGTCCGGTTGCTGTCGAAGCCGATGTACGGGCCGCCGATCTCGGCGTCCGGCCGGACCGCCTTAACGGCGTCGTAGACCTTGTTGTACATCTCGGTGTAGCCCTTGAAGTCCGCCGGCTTGGAGTGGTCCTTCCAGAAGCCCTTGAACTCGTTCCACACCATGAAGTACTTGACGTCCTTGTACCGCGAGGCCACCGCCGCCGACAGCTTGGCGAAGTCGTCGAAGTGCTCGGGGTAGGGCGCGTCCTCCAGGTGCTCCGCCCAGGCGGAGTCCTCGGTGGGCCCCTCGGGCCCGCCCTTCATCCAGTCGGGCGCACAGCAGAGCGTGATGATCGGCGTGCCCTTGGACAGCCGCATGAGGTTCATCCGGCTGTCGAGGTCCTCCCAGAAGTACCGCCCCGGGTACGGCTCGGGGTTCAGCGCGCCGAAGCCCATGATGTGCTGGTTCTGCAGCATCGGCGTGCGGGCGAGCGACCCGGCCACGTCCTGCTCGAACTCCTGGGTGATGTTGTTCGCGCTGATCCCCGTGTGCGTGAAGCCCCAGCGGGGCCAGCCCTCGTCCACCTCGGGCGGCGTGACCGCCGGGCTCGCCGCCTGTGTCTGCTCCTGCGGCGCGGCGGAGGATTCGCGCGGCTCCGGAGCCCCCTGCTCCGGCTGCCCCGCGGGCCCGCAGCTCGCCACGACCACGGCCAGGGCGGTGGCTCCCGCGGCCGAGGCGGTCACCCGGCCGAGCCGCCGCCAGAACGATCCCCCGGTAGTCGATCCCACCCGATCCTCACCCGATTCCGACGCTGTGCATGCCGCTCGTAGCGTTCCATGGGCGGGCTTTCAGGGGGACATCCGGAGCAGACTTTCATAGGTAATCGTTATCGTTCAGTGGTAAAAGCCGCGGATCATCCCGCCAGCGCGGCGGCGGTGTTCACCACGGCCACGTGGCTGTAGGCCTGCGGGAAGTTGCCGACCTGGCGGCCCCGCTGGGTGTCGTACTCCTCGGCGAGCAGCCCGACGTCGTTGCGCAGGTCCAGCAGCCGCTCGAACAGCTCGCGCGCCTCGCCGCCGCGGCCGAGCAGGGCCAGCGCGTCGGCCAGCCAGAACGAGCAGGCCAGGAACGTGCCCTCGCCCCCGGTGAGCTCGTCGAGGTTGTCCAGGTCGTGGCGGTGGCGCAGCACCAGGCCGTCCTGGCCGAGCTCGCGCCGCACGGCCTCGACGGTGCCGGCCACGCGCGGGTCCGACGGGGGCAGGAAGCCGAGCCTGGGGATGAGCAGCAGGGCCGCGTCCAGCCCCTGCGAGCCGTAGAACTGGGTGAAGGTGTTGCGGCCGGCGTCGTAGCCGCGCTCGCACACCTCGCGGTGGATCTCGTCCCGCAGCGCCCGCCATCGGCCGGCGGGGCCGGCGTGGTCGCGCCCCTCGACGGTGCGGATCATGCGGTCCGCGGCGACCCAGGCCAGGACCTTGGAGTGGACGAAGTGGCGGCGGGGGCCGCGGATCTCCCACAGGCCGTGGTCGGGCTCCTGCCAGTGGCCCTCCAGGTAGTCCATGAGGGAGCGCTGCAGGTCCCAGGCGTCGTCGTCGTGGTGGAGGCCGGACCGCCGGCCCTGGTACAGGCAGTCCAGCACCTCGCCGTAGACGTCGAGCTGGATCTGGGCGTACGCGGCGTTGCCCACGCGTACGGGCCGGGAGCCTTCGTAGCCGCCCAGCCACTCGACGCGCCACTCGGGGATGCGGCGGGTGCCGTCGAGGGTGTACATGATCTGCAGGTCGCCCGGGTCGCCCGCGACCGCGCGCAGCAGCCAGTCGCGCCAGGCCCTGGCCTCCTCCTCGTAGCCGGCCGCCAGCATGGCGCGCAGGGTGAAGGCCGCGTCGCGCAGCCAGCTGTAGCGGTAGTCCCAGTTGCGGGAGCCGCCGAGCAGCTCCGGCAGCGACGTGGTGGCCGCGGCGACCAGGCCGCCGGTGGGGGCGTACGTGAGGGCCTTGAGGGTGAGCAGGCTGCGCCGCACGGCCTCGCCGTACCCTCCCTGGTACGCGCAGCAGTCCAGCCAGCCGGTCCACGTGCGCTCGGTGTCGTCCAGCGCGGTGAAGGGGTCCACGCCGGCCGGGCGGGGCAGCCAGGACTGCTGCCAGGTCAGCACGAACGGCAGCCGGTCGCCCTCCGAGACGGCGAAATGGGCGGCGGTGGTGCCGTCGTGCTCGTCGAGCGGGACGGGGGAGGCCAGCCAGGCGGAGTCGGGGCCGGCCACGGCCGCCAGCTCCCCGCCGTCGTAACGGGTCCAGGGGACGATGCTGCCGTAGTCGAAGCGCAGCGCCAGCTCCGTACGCATCTCGACGCGGCCGCGCACCCCCTCGACGATCCGTACGACGTCGGGCGCCTCCACGCGCGGCGGCATGAAGTCGAGCACCCGCACGGTCCCGCCGTCCGCCTCCCACGTGGTCTCCAGGATGAGCGTGCCCTCCCGGTAGCGGCGGGCGGCCCTGGCCTGCCCGTCGGCGGGGGCCAGCAGCCAGCGGCCCGCCTGCGCGTCGCCGAGCAGCGCCGCGAAGCAGGCCGCCGAGTCGAAGCGGGGCAGGCACAGCCAGTCGATCGAGCCGTTCCGGCCCACCAGGGCGGCGGTGTGCATGTCGCCGATCAGCGCGTAGTCCTCGATCCGCATGGTCCACCCCCCGGTCGCCCACCGATCCCGCCCCTACCCGCCGACCGGCCGCCAAACGGCCGCCGCCCCTGGCCGGGGCAGCGTCCGGCCGCACCTGCCCCCTGGGGTAATCCCTGGGTCGCTCCCTGTGTCGCGGGTGCCCCGGACGGGCGACCCTTGGGACATGGCCGCTGATGGTGACGTTCTCTCGGCCGAGGTCGAAGCGGCGCCTGGCAGGCAGCACCAGGCGGCGGCCGCCCTGACGCGCCTCGGTTTCAAGGTGCTCCACATCGGGACGACGACCAGCGTGAGCGCGCCCAGGGAGGTCTGGGAGCGGGTGTTCGGCCTGCCCCAGGTGGAGGTCCCCGGGGAGCTGAGCGAGCTCGTGGTCGCCGTCCACCTCACGGAGCCACCCGACTTCCACCCCCTTTGACGTCCATTTCTGGGTCTCATCTCGCAAAGGAGCGACATGACCACGATGACCGAGCGACGCGAGGACACCGTCTACTTCGAGGCGGCCCTGCGGCCGGACAGCGGCGCCTCGATGTTCGCCGAATCCTCCGCGACGCAGAACGCCGGACTCGACCGGTTGAAGCCGGCCCCTGGGCTCGCCGAGCGCACCGCCGGCGCGCTGCAGGCCAAGGGCTTCACCGTGCGGCACGTCGGGACCTTCTCGATCAGCGCGGAAGGCCCGAGGTCGCTGTGGGAGAGCACCTTCGGCACGCACGTCGAGGTGCGCCAGGCCGATCTGGAGGGACGGCCGCCGGACGTGACCGCCACCCCGGGCACGCAGGTGCCGTACCTGGCGCACGTGAGCGGCGAGCCGTTCACGATGCCGCCGGACCTGGAGCCGTACATCGAGCGGGCCTACCCGCAGCCGCCCCCGCGCTTCTTCGCCTCCCCGATCCCGCCCCGCGTCGGCTACCACCACCTGCGGGTGCCCGACGACGTCGCGCTCCTCCTGCGCTCGCACCAGGTGCACGACCGTGGCGTGACCGGGCGGGGCGTGCTGGTCGCGATGCCCGACACCGGCTTCTACCGGCACCCCTTCTACGACCACCACGGCTACAACTACAACGCCACCCTCGCCCCCGACGCCACCGCCGTGCAGCACGACGAGCACGGGCACGGCACCGCCGAGGCGGCGAACATCTTCGCCAGCGCCCGCGACGTCGACTTCGTGGGCGTCAAGATGGGCGCCAACGCCACGCTCGCCTTCAAGACGGCCTCCGACCTGGCGCCGGCCGTCATGACCAACAGCTGGGGCTACCACCTGCCCGGCGTGACCACGCTGCCGAACTTCCTGCGCCCGCTGGAGATGGCGGTCATCGAGGCGGTACGCGAGCGCGGCATCACCGTCTGTTTCTCCGCGGGCAACGGGCACGTCGCCTTCCCGGGAATGATGCCGGACGTGATCTCCGTCGGCGGCGTGTTCGTGGACGAGACCCAGGTCAACGGGGAGTTCAGGCTGGAGGCGTCCGACTACGCCAGCAGCTTCGACAGCCTCATCTACGCCGGGCGGCACGTGCCCGACGTGTGCGGCCTGGTCGGCAAGACTCCTCGGGCCATCTACATCATGCTCCCCGTCGAACCGGGCGACGAGATCGACACCGGCCTGGCCGGGACCGGGTACCCCACCAAGGACGGCACGGCGCCCGACGACGGCTGGGCCGTGATCAGCGGCACCAGCGCGGCCTCTCCCCAGGTGGCCGGGGTGTGCGCGCTGCTCAAGCAGGCGCAGCCGGGGCTGTCGCCCGCTCTCGTCAAGGCCGTGCTCAAGGCGTCGGCGCGGGACGTGGTGGACGGCAAGAGCGCGATGGGTCAGGTGGCCGGCGACGGCTACGACGGGCCCACCGGGTCGGGGCTGGTGAACGCGGAGGCGGCGTACCGGCTGGCCCGCTCGGTCACGCCGCGCAACCTGCACACCCTCCCGCCGCCCCGCTGACGGCCCCCCTCACGGCGGGACGCCGTCACGACGACGCCGGCGCGGTCTCCTGGCGGAGGAGGGCGAGGGCGGCGTGCTTGGCCAGGCCCGCGGCACCGGTGTCAGCACCGTCTTCGGCACCGTCATTGGCACCGTCATCGGCACCGGTGCCGGCGTAGTGGTCGGCGAGCACGGTCGCGCCCTCGACGAGCGCCAGGAGCTGCTTGCCCAGCCGGTCCGGGTCGGCCGCGCCGGCCCGGCGGGCGATACCGGTCAGCAGCTGGAGGTGGCGGCCGAGGTGGCGGGCGGCCACGGCCCGCGAGCCGCCGTCGTGCCGCTGCGCGGCCGCGTTGACGATCGCGCAGCCGCGGAAGCCGGGCTCGGCGTACCAGCGGCCGAGCGCGTCGAAGACGGCGGCGAGCTGCTCGGCGGGGTCCTCCCCCGCCGAGTCCGCCGCCTCGCGCAGCCACCGCACGACCCGGTCGCTGCGCGCCTCCAGCACCGCCTGGACGAGCCCGTCCTTGGAGCCGAAGTGCCGGTACAGCGTCTCCTTGGACGCCCCGACGGCCGCGCACAGCTCGGCCACGCCGATTCCGTCGATGCCGCGCTCGTAGAGCAGGCGGGTGGCGGCGCCGAGGATGGTGGCGCGGGTCTGCGCGGGGTCGAGGGAGGCGCCTTTGGGTACGGGCATGCCCCGGATCGTACCGGACGGTACTAACTACGCCGGCTCACGCGAGGCCGGCGCTGCGCCGCTCGATCGCCTGGATCACCGCCACCATGTCCGTCCCCCCGAGCCCCAGGGCCGCGCTCTCGCCGAACAGCTCGTGACAGACGTCGAGCAGCGGCGAGGCGATGCCGGTCTTGCGGGCCGTCTCGGCGATCAGGCGGCAGTTGTTCTCCAGGACGTCGGAGATCGACGCCTGCACGTCGAAGTCGCGGGCGACCAGTTTGAGCGCCTTCACCCGTGACACGCTGCTGGCCATCGGCCCCGCGTCGAGCACCTCCAGGAAGCGCCGCATGTCCAGGCCGTGCCGGTCGGCGAAGTGCGCCGCCTCGGCGAGCCCGGTGACCATCGTGATCAGGAACAGGTTGACCGCCTGCTTCATGAGCAGCGCGTTCGGCACCGGCCCGCAGTCGACGCTCTCGTGGCACATGGGCCGCAGCAGCGGGCGCACCTCGGCGGTGAGCGCCGGGTCCCCGGCCAGCATGCCCACCAGCCGGCCCGCCTCGGCGGGCTTGCGCGAGCCGGAGACGGGCGCCTCGACGTAACCTCCCCCGGCCGCGCGCACGTCGTCCTCGAGCGCGCGCGAGTATTCGGGCGAGGTCGTGCCCATGTGGACGATCACGCGCCCGGCGACGTGGGCCGCGAAGCGGGGCGTGCCGCGCTCCAGCGTCGCGTCGATCGCGGCGTCGCCGGAGAGCATGAGGAACACCACCCGCGCCCGCTCGAACACCTCGCCGGGGCTGCCCGCGACGCGCGCCCCGGCCGCCCGCACCGGCCCGGCCCGCCCGGCGGTACGGTTCCAGACGACGAGCGGCGTGCCCGCCCTGGCCAGATTGAGCGCCATGGGCCGACCCATGACACCGAGCCCGATGAAACCCACGTCCACGGGCTCCATACTATGACAAGCGTCATATCGAGCAAGAGGGTGTCGTCTCATGCAGAGCGAAACGTGGAGTCCGAGAGAGCGCATGGTGTACAGCGCGGCCCAGCTGCTGCGGGCGCGGGGGGCGACGGCGACCGGCATCCGCGAGGTGGTCGCGCGCGCCGGCGCGCCGCGCGGCTCGTTCCAGCACTACTTCCCCGGCGGCAAGGACCAGCTGGTGGGCGAGGCTCTGGAGTGGGCGGGCGGGTTCGCGGAGCGGCGCGCCGCCTCCTACCCGGCCACCACCGACGACCCGACGCCGGCCGGGCTCTTCGCCCACATGGTGGAGGGGTGGAAGGCGGAGTTCACGGCCAGGGGGTTCGAGCGCGGCTGTCCCGTGATGGCCACGGCCGCCGACCTGGCGGGCGGCGACTCGGCGGTCAACGGGCACGTACGCGCCGCGCTGGAGGGCTGGGGGCACGCGGTGGCGGCCGAGCTGGCGCGGATGGGCGTGCCGGCGGGGCGGGCCGGCGCGCTGGCGACGCTGATGATCAGCGCGCTGGAGGGTGCGATCATGTGGGCCCGGGTACGCCGGGACGTCGGGCCGCTGGAGACGGTGGTCACCGAGCTGGCACCGCTGCTCGACTCGGCCGCCCGTCCCTGAGCGGCGTGGGAGACTCGCAGGGGCGGCGCATCCGTGCCGGCTCGTGGTCCGCGAGTCCACGTCCGTGCCACCGGCGCACGCGTAGACGCCTTCCCCGGATCCGTGGCCCGGCGAGCCACCCCGATTCGTTAAAACGTATAAAGGCGAAGACCGGCCGATCTTGACGATCCAGCGCGCCCCAATTACCGTCCCAACAGACGTTCGTTCTAAAACGTTTTTTGCGATGCGCGCATCGAAGGGCTGCACCATGGCGAACACCAGGAAGGTACGCGTCGGGCTCGTCGCCGGAGGGCTGGGCGCCTACTGGCCCCAGTTCCCCGACCTCCTCCCCCAGCTCCAGCGCTCGGCCACCCGCGTCTCCGAGCGCATGCGGGAGCTCGACGCGGAGATCGTGGACGTCGGCTTCATCTCCGACGCCCAGGAGGGCGCGGCCGCGGCCGAGCGACTGCGGGCCGCCGACTGCGACCTCATCGTCGGCTTCCTGACCACGTACATGACCGCCACCATGCTCGTCCCGATCGCGCAGCGCAGCGGCGCGCCCGTCCTGCTGATCAACCTGCAGCCGACCGAGTCGATGGACCACGAGACGTTCGACACCGGCCAGTGGCTGGCCTACTGCGGCGCCTGCCCGCTGCCGGAGATGGCCAACGCCTTCCAGCGCTGCGGCATCCCGTTCCGCTCGGTGTCGGGCTATCTGGAGGACAAGCGCGCCTGGACGAAGATCGGCGGCTGGGTACGCGCGGCGGCCGCCCGGGCGGTGTTGCGGCACGGCCGGCACGGCCTGATGGGTCACCTCTACCCGGGCATGCTCGACGTCTCCACCGACCTCACGCTGGTGCCGGCCAACTTCGGCGGGCACGTGGAGGTGCTGGAGTTCGACGACCTTCGGGTACGCGTGGAGCGGGTCACCGACTCCGAGGCCGCCGACAAGCGCGCCGAGACCGAGAAGATCTTCGACTTCGCCGACAGCGTCAACGAGACCGACCTCGACTGGGCCTGCCGCGTCGCCGTCGGCCTCGACCGGCTGGTTGCCGACTTCGACCTGGACAGCCTCGCGTACTACCACCGCGGCCTGGACGGCGAGACGCACGAGCGGCTCGGCGCCGGCATGATCCTCGGCGCCTCCCTGCTCACCGCCCGCGGCATCCCCGCCGCCGGCGAGTACGAGCTCCGCACCAGCCTGGCCATGCTCATCATGGACCGCCTGGGCGCGGGCGGCTCCTTCACCGAGTTCCAGGCACTCGACTTCCTGCGCGGCCACGTCGAGATGGGCCACGACGGGCCCGCCCACCTGGCCATCAGCGCCCGCAAGCCGCTCCTGCGCGGCCTGGGCGTCTACCACGGCAAGCGGGGCTGGGGCGTCTCCGTCGAGTTCGACGTCCGGCACGGCCCGGTCACCGCGTTCGGCATCATCCAGCGCCGCGGCGGCGAGTTCGCCTTCCTGGCCTCGGAGGGCGAGACGGTGGACGGCCCGCACCTGCGGATCGGCAACACGACCAGCCGCGTCGACTTCGGGCGGGATCCCGGCGAGTGGACGGACGACTGGAGCGCCACCGGCATGTCCCACCACTGGGCGCTCGGCACCGGCCACCGCGGTGCCGAGCTGAAGGCGCTCGCCCACCTGCTGGACATCGACTACATCCAGATCTGACCCCGGGCACGCCTCCGCCCGTCCCGGGGCGGGCACACCGTGCGCGGGCGCCGGGTGTGCGGCGTTCCCGAAGCGGCGGGGCTCGCGCGAGACGCCCGGAGGGCGGGTTCAGGTGAAGAGCGTCGCGGGCACGGCTGTGGCGAGCGCGTAGTAGCCGGCGGGGCTCAGGTGGAGGTGGTCGCCCCCGTCGTACGCGACCGAGAGCCGTCCCGGCGCGGCCGGGTCCCGGACGGCGCGGTCGAAGTCGATCACGGCGTCGTACCGCCCCGCCGTGCGGATCCAGGCGTTGACCGCCTGCCGGGCCGACTCGCGGAAGCCGTGGGGGTCGTCGTACGGGTCGTGGCCGCCGAAGGGGGTCAGGGTGGCGCCGTACACCAGGAGGTCGCGTGCCTGGGCCCGGACGATGATCTGCTCGTGGGCGGCGATGAGGTCGGCGGCGGTGCGCTCCTGGGCGTCCCGGGTGGGCTCGGCGGTGCCGAGGTCGTTGACGCCCTCGAAGACCAGGAGCCACCGGGCGGCCGGCTGGGCGAGGACGTCGCGGTCCAGCCGGGCCAGGGCGCTCGGGCCGAGCCCGTCGTCGAGCACCCGGTTGCCGCCCGCCCCCTGGTTCGCGATGGCGACGCCGCCCGGGAGCCGGTCGAAGAGCCGGTCCGGCCAGCGGTCGTTGCCGTTGGTGGTGGATCCCCGGCCGTCGGTCAGGGAGTCGCCGAGCAGGACGAGCGTCCCGGTGTCGCGCCCGGCCCGGACCTCGACTCCGGAGAGGAGGTACCAGTGGTCGACGGGGGTGGCGTCGGGCAGGTCAGGGGCGTCCACGTGGTCGCCGGTGGCGAGGTAGGAGGTGGTCCTGGAGCCGGGGTGCGAGGTGAGCTCGGAGGAGGGCTGCCCCCGGTCGAGACGGACCGTCACCGTCAGGACCGAGCCGGGTGCCAGGTCGAGCTCCAGCGGGTCGGACACGGCGTGCGCCCCCATCGGGACGACGAAGGTCGTACGGCCGGAGAACGTCACGGGCCGGGAGCTGCCCGGCCGGATGGCGCTCACCCCCGCCGCCCCGCCGTCCGGCAGCGCCACCGCCACGCGGGTGATCGGCAGCGGCGCCCCGCCGAACGCGTTGGACAGCCGCAGCCGCACCCACTGCCCGCCCGCCGACACCCGCACGGTCTGCCGCAGCGTCGTGTCGGCCAGGACCAGCCCCTCCTTGGCGTACGGCGGAGGCGGCATGTTGTCGGGCTCGGTGAGCTGGGGCATCGCCGTCCACGTCGTGACCCAGTGACCGGCCGGCAGGCTCGGCGATTCCCCCATGAAGACGGCTCCACTCGATAGTCGAAACTTTCGGCACAATACCGAACCTTTCGCCACCGACTGCGGCCGGGGCACGTTTTTACCCGGCTTTGTCGGTCGGGTGATAGGCCCTGTGGCCCTTCGCGCCTATGGTCACGACCATGGAGTCTCCAGAAGACGGCCGGGAGCCGATCGTCCGGGCGGCCACCAGGCTGTTCGCCGCTCTCGGCTACGACGGCACCTCCATCGCGCAGATCGCCGAGTCGGTGGGCAGGGAACCGGCGGACGTCCACGTGCACTTCGCCACCAAGCGCGAGATCTACCTGGAGGTCATGGAGCAGGCTCGCAGTCTCCTGGGGTGCGTCGTCGAGGAGCGGGCCGGTGAGCTGCTGAACGCGCCGCCCGAGCGGCGGCCGGAGGCGCTGCACCGGTTCATCGACGAGTACCTCGACATGTGCGTGGCGCATCCGGAGGCGCCCGCCCTGTGGATGCACCGCTGGTTGTCCGACGCCAGCGACATCGCCGAGGTGGAGGCCAAGAGCACGCAGCCGCTCATCCAGTTCGCCGCCGACAGCATCGCCACGGTCGCCCGCCCGGCCGGCGGCGACCCGCTGCACACCACGTACACGCTGATCTGGTGCATCCACGGGTTCGCGCTGGGCGGGGTGCTCAACGGGACCGGCCACCGGCGCGGCGTCGAGGACCTCCGCCAGCTCGGGCGGTTCCGCGCGCACATGCACCTGATGCTCGGCCGCGCGCTGGGCCTGCCCGAGCCGGAGCCCGAGGAGCCCGCCACCGCCCCATAGGCGGTGTGGAAATAAGCGGAACGTAACCAATTCACTACACTAATACGTGTATTCTGCCCGTATGGGAGGTTTCGGATGCCGATGGCGCTCACGTCGCGTGAGCGGAGCGTGCTGAGGCGGTGCGGGACGAGGACACGCTGATCCCCGGCGCGGCGAGCGACTCGTCCCGCCTCGACACGCTGCTGGTCGAAGCCGTCAGCAGCTCCGGAGCCCACATAGGCGCCCTGTACCTCCTGGAGGCGCACAGCGAGGTCCTGCACATGGCCGCGGAGATCGGCATGCCGGCGCCCGTCGCCAGGGCGTGGGCCAGGGTCAGGAAGCAGGATCCGGTGCCGATCGCCGCGGCGGTCCGCGAGGAGCGGCTGATCTGGCTCTCCGGCCGCGAGCACCTGGCCAACGAGTTCCCGGGGTCGGCGCTGGCCCTGCCGTACCACTTCGCGGCGGCCCTGTCCCCCATCTGCGCCGCGGGCGCCGTCTGGGGCGGGGTCCTGCTGCTGTGGCCGTCCGGCCACGTGTCGGAGCTCACCCCCCGCCAGATCGACATCATCAACGACGCCTGCGCCGCGCTCGGCCACGTGCTGTGGCGGGCGGCCGAGCGCGGCCGGCCGATCACCGCCGAGCCCCGGCCCCGCATCCTCGGCCCGCGCCGCACGCCCGAGGGGGACCCGAGAGCCGACCTGGTGGCGCTCGAATGCCTCAACCGCCTGCCCGAGGGCTATCTGGCGCTGGACGTGGACGGGTGCGTGACCCTCCTCAGCGCGCCGGCCGCCGACCTGCTCGCGAGCAGCCCGTCCGAGCTGATCGGCCGGCGCCCGTGGGAGGTGCTGCCGTGGCTGGCCGACCCCTCGTACGAGGACCGCTACCGGGCCGCGGTCCTGGGCCGGCAGGTCACCCACTTCATCGCCCGCAACCCCCCGGGCCGGCAGCTCACCTTCTGGATGTATCCCGGGCTGACCGGCATCACCGTGCGCATCTCCCCCGGCACCGCGTCGCGCGCCCCCGCCCCGGACGCGCCCGAGGGGCCGAAGGTCATCGCGGTGCACGAGATCCTGCAACTGGCCACCACCCTCGCGCGGGCGGTGACCGCCCAGGAGGTGATCGACCTGGTCGCCGACCACGTCATGCCCGTCTATGACGTGCAGGCGCTGGCCATCCTCACCTCGAAGGGCGGCCGGCTGCGGGTGGCCGCCTCGCGCGGTTACAGCCGGCGGGCCATCGACGAGTTCGACGGCCGCCCCGCCATCCCGGCGATCCCCGCCGGCCGGGCGTTCGACGCGGGCAAGCCGGCGTTCTTCTCGACCTGGGACGAGCTGCGCGCCACCTACCCGGACGCCCTCCGCTCCGACGACATGTGCGCCTGGGCGTTCCTGCCGCTGGTGACCTCGGGCCGGCCGATCGGCACCTGCATCCTCGCCTACGACCGCCCGCACGAGTTCAGGACCGACGAGCGCGCCACGCTCACCGCGCTGGCCGGGCTGATCGCCCAGGCGTTCGAGCGCGCCCGCCTCTACGACGTCAAGCACCAGCTCGCCCAGTGCCTGCAGTCCAGCCTGCTGCCGCACACCCTTCCCCGGATCCCCGGCCTGGACGTGGCCGCCACATACCTGCCAGCCACGCCCGGCATGGACATCGGCGGCGACTTCTACGACCTGATCCGCCTCAGCGACACCATGGCCGCGGCGGTCATCGGCGACGTGCAGGGCCACGACGTGACCGCCGCCGCGCTCATGGGGCAGGTGCGGACCGCCATCCGCGCCCACGCCACCGCGGGGGCCTCCCCCGGCGACGTGCTGGCGCACACCAACCGGCTGCTCACCGAGCTGGCCCCCGACCGCTTCACGAGCTGCCTGTACGTCAGCTTCGACCTGCGCCGGCACGCCGCGTGCCTGGCCAGCGCGGGGCACCTGCCGCCGGTGCTGGGCCCGCCCGGCGGCCCCGGCCGGGTCATCAACACCTCCCCCGGCCTGCTGCTCGGCATCGACCCCGACGCCGAGTACGCCACCACGGACCTGGCCCTGCCACCCGGCTCGGTGATGGCCCTCTACACCGACGGCCTCATCGAGGAGCCGGGGCTCGACCTGGGCGACGCGATCGCCGCCCTGGCCGCCCGCTTCGCCCCGACGCCCGGACAGCCGCTGCACCGCCTGGCGGAGTCACTCGTCGAACCCGCCACCATCGAGCGGCGTACGGACGACATCGCGGTGCTCCTCCTGCGGGACGCCTTCACGCACCCGGACGGGAGGCCCTGATCACCGCCCGGGCGCCAGGCGCAGCACCGCCTTCCCCGAGGACAGCGAGACCACGCGCACGCCGATGCCGTTGACCGACCCCGACGTGCCCTTGCCGAGCTGTGCCTGCGACATCACGCCCGGCCCGGTGCCCTTCACGCGCACGGTGCCGGCGGTGAAGGCGATGGCCAGCCTGGTGATGCCGAAGCGGGGGCTGACCCGGAACGACACGCTCTTGGTGAGGGTGAGCTTGCACCTGCCGTCGTAGCAGGCGCGCAGATTGGGCTTGGCCGCGGCGGACGCGCCCGCGGCGGTCAGGTGGGCGGCGACGGGGGTGAGGGCGATGGACGCGGCCACGGCCAGGGCGGTGGTGATCTTGGGGGGCATGATCCTCCTTGCGCTCCGCTCGTGTCATGAAAGCTTACGGAACTCGTCAATACGCCGCTTCCCGCCCGGGCAGAATGCCGGGCGCCGCCGGGGGCAGGGGCCGGGGTGTGCGAGCGCCATCCTCTCTTCACGTCGCCCGGCCGGTGATGTACCACCAGTGGTCGGAGATCACCTTCCTCCACTGGCGTTGTCCGCCGGCCGTCGTACAGGCGCTGGTGCCGGGCTCGCTCACGGTCGAGACCTTCGACGGGTCCGCCTGGGTGGGGCTGACGCCGTTCCTCATGGAAGGGGTGCGGGTGCCCGGCCTGCCCGCCGTGCCGTGGCTGTCGAGGTTCCCGGAGACGAACGTGCGGACGTACGTACGCGACGATCTGGGCCGCCGCGGGATCTGGTTCCTGTCGCTGGACGCCGGGCGCCTGACCGCGGCGCTGGGTGGCCGGGCGGGCTTCTGGCTGCCGTACTTCTGGTCCGACATGTCGGTGCGGGTGGGCGGGGGCCGCGTCCGGTACAGGTGCCGGCGTCATGGGAACGGGGCCCGGTGCGACGCGGAGGTGGCGACGGGCCCGCTGCTGCCGGCCGGCGAGGTGGACGAGCTGGCGCTGTTCCTGACCGCCCGCTACCGGCTGTTCACGGTCGTGGCGGGCCGGACGGCCCGGGCGCGGGTGGAGCACCCGCCCTGGCCGCTGCGCCGGGCCGAGCTCACCCGCCTCGACCAGGACCTGGTCCAGGCCGCCGGCCTGCCCGCCCCGCAGGGCCCTCCCGTCGTGCACGCCTCCTCCGGGGTCCCGGTACGGGTGGGGATGTGGACCTGGTGACCCCCGTCGGCGGGGCGGTCAGCGGGTGTCGCGGCGCAAGGGGTGATCGGGCGGGACCTGCACCAGGACGATGCGGTGGCCGTCGGGATCGGCGATCCACAGCTCGACCAGCCCCCACGGCTCCAGACGGGCCTCGCGCAGCACGGTGACGCCCGCCGCCCGCAGCCGCTCCTCCTCGCGAGCCACGTCGCGTACCTGCAGCCAGAGCGAGACCCCCGGCCCGGCCCCGTCCCGCGCGGCCCCGGAGAGCTCCAGGAAGCCCTGCCCGAGGAAGAAGACCACGCCCGGATGGTCGGGCGGGCCGAACTCGCGATAGACGGCCAGGCCGAGGGTCTCGGCGTAGAAGCGGCGGCTGCGCGCGGGGTCACCCGGGCGCAGCAGCACGCGGCTGCTCAGCACCTCCATGCCGGACCTGTTCCCCGATCACGGCCCGGGATGCGCGCCGCCGGCCAGGGACGCCGGCGCGCATCCCGGCTCAGGACACGGGCGCCCGGTGGGCGCGCGGGCCCGGTGTCCTCACACCACCGCACCCCTCCGCACCTGCGGCTTCGCGGACGCGGGAGAGGGCGGCGGGCGGCGGTCGAACCTGCCGAGCAGGATCGCCGCCGGCCCGGCCACGAAGGCCGACGACAGCGTGCCCGTCACGATCCCGGCCACCAGAGCCATCGCGAAGTCACGCAGCGAGTCGCCTCCGAAGGCCATCAACGCGAGCAGGATGAACAGCGCCCCGAGCCCGGTGTTGACGGTACGCGGCAGCGTCTGCAGGATCGCCCCGTTCACCGCCGCCGCGAACGGCACGCGGGCCGTCCACAGCTCCCTGACCCGGTCGAACACCACCACCTTGTCGTTGACCGAGTAGCCGACGACGGTCAGCATCGCGGCCAGGAACACGCCGTCGACCGGCTTGCCCAGCCACGCGAACAGCCCCGCCACCACGGCCACGTCCACCAGCAGCGCCAGCACGGCCGCCACGCCGAACGTCCACCGGAACCTGGCCGCCAGATACACCAGCTGCATCGCCACGGCCACGCCGAGCGCGACGAGGGCGTTGCGGCGCAGTTCCTCGCCCAGGCTCGGGCCGATGAACTCCTCGCGCCGCTTGGTCACCTCGCCCGCCTGGCCTTCGAGCGCGTGCTCGATCCTGGCCACGTCCTCGATGCCGAGCCGCGCGGCGCGTACCGAGACCCCGTCGTCGCCCGCCTGCACCACCGCCGTCGGGAAGCCGGCCCGCGCCACCGCCTGCCCGGCGGCGTCGGCCGAGATCGGCCTGGAGGTGGCGAACTCGACCAGCCGCCCGCCGGTGAACTCGACGCCGAAGTTCAGGCCGCGGGCGACCAGCCCGGCCACGGCCACCGCCGCCAGCCCGCCCGCGATCCCCAGCCACACCTTCCCGGCCCGCATGAGCTGCGGGTTCCGGCCCGCCAGCCACGTCCGGACGGTCCCGGCCGAGCCGAGCCCCGACACGCGCGGCCCGATCCGGCCGATGACGGCCTGGACGAGCACGCGGGTGATGAGCAGGGCCGAGACGAGCGAGGCGAGCACGCCGACGGCCAGGGTCACGCCGAAGCCCTTGACCGGGCCCGAGGCCAGCCAGAACAGCAGCCCGGCGGCGATCAGGGTGGTGACGTTGGAGTCGGCGATCGCGCTCCAGGCGTTCCGGAAGCCCCGGTCGAGCGCCGCCCGCAGCCCGCGGCGGGGCGCCTGCTGGTACTCCTCCCTGGCCCGCTCGAAGACCAGCACGTTGGCGTCGATCGCCATGCCGATGGCCAGCACGAACCCGGCCAGCCCCGGCAGTGTGAAGGTCGCGCCCATCGCCACCAGCGCCGCGTACGAGATCAGGCCGTAGCAGGCCAGCGCGAGCGCCGACAGCAGCCCGGCCAGGCGGTAGACGGCCACGATGAAGACGGCGGTCAGGACCAGCCCGGCGACCGCCGCCCTGGCGCTGGCGTCGATGGCCGCCGCGCCGAGCGTCGGGCCGACCGTCCGCTGCTCGACGAGCTGGAGCGGCACCGGCAGCGCGCCACCCTTGATCAGCACGGCCAGGTCGCGCGCCTCCTCGTGCGTGAACGAGCCGGTGATGTCGGCGCTGCCGCCCGGGATCCCGGTACGGCAGGGCACGGACGGGTCGAGCGGCGGCGAGGAGATGATCTCCTTGTCGAGCACGATGGCGACCCTGCGCCGCGGGTCGTCGGGGGGTTGGCAGGCCGCCTCCCCGGTCAGCCGCTGCCAGGCGCCGTCCTCGCGGAAGTCGATGCTCACCCACCAGCCGGGGCCGCGCTGGGGGTCGCTCCGCTCGGCGGCATCGCTCACCCCGTCGCCGGTGATGGCCGCGGGCCCGAGCTTCAGCAGGCCGCCGTTCTCGTCGCGGAACGCCGACCGGTCGCCCGGCTCGGCCGCGCCGAGCACGGGACGGAAGGCGAGCTGCGCGGTACGGCCGATGACCTCGGCCGCCTGCCGCGGGTCGAGCACGCCGGGCAGCTCGACGATGATCCGCCGCTCGCCGGAGCGGACCAGGGTGGGGTCGACCACGCCGAGCGCGTCCGCCCGCTGGCGCAGCACGTTGAGCGCCCGGTCGGTGGCGGCGGCGTCGGCCTCGACGGTCGGCGAGTCTTTCGTCTCGAAGACGAGCTGGGTGCCGCCGCGCAGGTCGAGGCCCAGGCGCGGGGCGGCGGTAAGGGTGATCGCTAATGAGATCGCGATGACGGCGCACGCCGCCACCGCGCGCCAGAACGGCGCACGGAACATGGAAGCCTCCACAGGCTCGGAAGTGCGGAAAAGGGATCTTCAGCGCACTGTGGAGGGAGGCGCCCGCGCCGCCGCCGCGGGCGGCCTGCGGGCCTCAGGGGCGTCGGCGCCCCGGTCGGAGACGAGGACGGCCCACGGGGACCGGAAGCCGGGCAGCCCGGACCCCGGCACGGCGGCCGCGCCGGTCACGGTGTTCGGGCCGGCCCAGGCGCGTACGGCGGGGACCGGGTGCGGGACCTGCCGGACCCCGGAATGTTGCTGCTCGGCCCGCCAGGTCGCGGCGTGCGCGGCGGTCACCTGCTGGACCGGCTGCGCGTGGGCGGCGGCCGGCAGGAACCAGGACAGGAGGAGGAGCAGCGCGGCGGGCAGCCTGGTGCGCATGGACCCCCTCCCTTCGAGGCTCACCTTAGCCCGTCCGGCGTCGGAGGGCGCCTCGATGCGCGCGCACCGATCACGGCGCCGGCGCAGGCGATGAGCAGGCCCGCGGCCAGCAGGGCGGCGACCGGGCCGGCGCTCTGGGCGAGTGCGGCCAGCGCCAGCCCGCCGACGATCTCGCCGCCGGTCTCGGCCTGCGAGAGGAACGACTGCACGGTGGCCCGCACGTCGCTCGTGGCGCGCCGGTTGACCCAGACCACGCTCGCGACCCGGGTGAGGGGATCGCAGATCCCGGTCACGAGCAGCATGCCGAGCCCGCCGAGCAGCGCGACGGGCGCCCAGGCGAGCACGAGCAGGCCCAGCACGCCGGCGAGGCAGGCGAGCACGTAGGCCCGCCGTACGACGCCGGCGCCGCCGATCCGGCCCTCGACGGCCCGCAGCGCGACGACCCCGGCCAGCGACGCGAGGATCCCGAGACCCGTGTACCAGAGCGTGGGATCGCCGGCCGGGAATCCGAGGGCGACGAGCTGCCTGGGGAAGATCCAGGTGATCATCGTGGCGCCGTTGACGATCATCGTGGCGGCGAGCACGAGCCGGATCTCGCGGTCCCGGCGGGCGAGGGCGAGACCGCCCCGGAGGATCGACAGCGAGGCGGCCCGCCGGTGGTGGGCCACGGGGGTGAAGCCGCGCTCGGTGAAGCGGGCGGCGACGTACAGGCCGGCCAGCGCGATGCCCGCGCCCGAGACGACGATCGCCACCCACAGACCGGCCGCCCAGCCGAGCACCCCGAACACCACCATCCCCGCCGCCCCACCGGCCAGCTCCCAGCGAGCCGCGGCGGCCAGCACCCGCGCGACGCCGTCCGGCCCGGCTGGGTCACCGGCGGGGTCGCCGGCGGGCCGCCGGGCGGAATCATCGGCGGGCCGTCGGGCGGCGCGATCCGGCCCGGTGAGCTCGTCGGTGAGCCACGCGACGTCGGCGCCGGCCGACAGCGCCCAGCCCAGCCCCCACAGCACCTGCGTCACCACGATCCACGGGAAGGCGGTCACGAAGCCGGTCATCACCATGCCGGCGGCCAGCAGCCCGTGCCCGGCGACCAGCGACCACCGGCGGCTGACGGTGTCCGACCAGGCGCCGGCGGGGATGTCGGAGACCAGCATCGTGGCGGCCACGACCGTGCCGAGAAGGATCAGCTCACCGGCGGAGAGCCGGGCGACGACGACGAAGTAGAGGCTGGAGGCGAGCACGTAGCCCCGGTGGGACATGGCCCGCAGGAACGTCCAGAGCAGGAACGTCCGCGCCGCGCCCACGCCCATGCCCGTCAGCCCGGCACGCGCCGGATCCCGCTCGCGGCTCCGGTGACGACGACCCTGGTGGACTTCATGACCTGCCTCCGACGGGCGGACGGCGCACCTCGTCGATCGACGCTACTAGGAGGCCAGGTCCGAAGTCGTGTGGTTTTCAGGCGACGGGGGCGCCGGCCAGGTCGTTCGCGGCGACGTACCCGAAGGTCATGGCCGGTCCGAGGGTGGAGCCGGAGCCGGCGTAGCTGTGGCCCATGACGGCGCCACTGGCGTTCCCGGCCGCGTACAGGCCGGGGATCACCGAGCCGTCCGCCCGCAGGACGCGGGCGCGGGCATCGGTGCGCATGCCCCCCTTGGTGCCCAGGTCGCCGGGAACGATCTTGAAGGCGTAGAAGGGCGGCAGCCACAGGGGTGCCAGGCAGGGGTTGGGCTTGACGTACGGGTCGGCGTAGTAGCGGTCGTAGGCGCTGTCGCCGCGGTGGAAGTCGGCGTCCCGGCCCGCCAGCGCGAACCCGTTGAAGCGGGTGATCGTGGCGCGCAGGGCCGCCCTCGGCACCCCGATCCGGTCCGCGAGCTGCTCGATGGACCACGCGCGGTGCACGGCGCCGCTGTCGTACCAGGCGTCGGGGAAGGGCAGCAGCGGCGCGACGTCCTTGAACAGGTAGCGGTTGCGGTAGTTCTGGTCGACGATCAGCCAGGCGGGGATGTGCGGTGCGGACGGGGTGTTGCGGTCGTACATGGTGTGCACGATGTCGCTGTACGGCGCCCCCTCGTTGGCGAAGCGCACGCCGTTGCCGTTGACCATGACGCAGCCCGGCAGGGTGCGCTCGGCCAGGCAGAAGTACGGCTCGTCGGGCAACGGGATCACCGGCCCCCACCAGGCGTCGTCCATCAGGTCCAGCGCGGCGCCGGCCCGCTCGCCGGCCTCGATGCCGGCGCCGGTGTTCTCCTTGGCGCCGATCGTCCAGTCCGTGCCGATGGGCTGGCGCTGGAACTCGGCCCGCATCGCCGCGCTGTGCTCGAACCCGCCCGACCCCACGATCACCCCGTGCCGCGCCCTGACCAGGCCGGCGGACGTGACCACGCCCGCGACCCGGCCCGCCTCGACGTGCAGGTCGAGCAGGGGCGTGTTGAGCCACACCGGCACCCCGGCCGCGAGCAGCCCGGCCCGGAGCCCGCCGGCCAGCGCCTGCCCCATGGTGAGCGGCTGCTCCCCGCGCAGCGCCGCCTCGGTGCCCCGCAGCAGGCACGCGGCGGACACCTCGATCCCCTTCGGGTGGACCGCGCTGAGCGTCAGCCACTTGTAGTCGGCGCTGAAGACGACCATGCCGGCCGGGGTGGGGATGTACGGGGGGTTGAGGCGGGCGAGTTCGGCGCCGAGGACGCGGCCGTCGAGCTGGTCCGGCTCGATGGAGCGCCCGTCCGGCATCCCGCCGGGGAACTCGGGATAGTAGTCGGAGTAGCCCTGCATGAACCGGAACCGCAGCGGGCTGTTGCGCATGACGAACGAGATCATGGCCGGTCCGGCGGCGAGGAACGCCTGCTGCCGCTCGACCGGCACCGTGCCGCCCACGACGCGCGCGAGGTAGGCGGCGGCCTTGGCGGGCGTGTCCGGCACGCCGGCGGCGAGGATCACCTCGTTGCACGGGATCCAGATGCCCGCCCCCGACCGGGCCGCGGAGCCGCCGAAGGTGGGGGCCTTCTCCAGCACGACGGTACGCAGGCCCCGCTTGGCCGCGGTGAGCGCGGCGGTCATCCCCGCGGCCCCGGCCCCGACGACCACGACGTCGTAGTCGGCCTCGGCGTACGCCGGCGTCTGGCCGAGCGCCGCTCCGGTCACCAGGATCCCGCCCGCGACGAGCAGGGTGCGGCGGCTGTGCCCGGTGGCGGTCAGGCCCTCGGGGGCCGGCACGGCAGGTCCCATCGATCGATCCCCTCACCTCTGGGAGAGCCTGGTGGCCCCCTCGCCGTACCGAAGCATGCGCTTGGTTGGTTTCGGTGTCAACCGCATGTCCCGGCGGACGTCTACGATCGCCGGTAGCATTGGGCGCGGCGCGGTTGGAGGGAGGCCTGTCAGATGGCGCGCGGCCTGGGAGAGCTCGAGTCCACGATCATGGATCACCTGTGGGCCGTCAAGCAGCCCGCCTCGGTCAGGGACGTCCTGGAGCACCTGTGCCGGGAGCGCACCCTCGCGTACACGACGGTGATGACCGTGATGGACAAGCTCCACACGAAGGGCCTGCTCAAGCGCGAGGCGGTGGGCCGGGCCTACATCTACGAGGCGGTCTCGTCGAAGGAGGCGTACACCGCCGAGATGATGCGCGAGTCGCTGGCCGGGAGCGGCAACCGGGCGGCCACGCTGGTGCACTTCCTCGAACGGCTCACGCCCGAGGAGGCCGGTGCCCTGGAGGCGGCCCTGCGCGTCTACCCGCCCAAGGGCCACGCCTCCTAGCGGCACCGACCCTACGAGCAGCCGTAGTAGCCGCCCGTCCACCGGCGCGCCGCGAATTCAGCCGGATCGTGGCGGGCGGGCCGGCCCCGTGCCGGACGGCACGCCCGCCCCGTCCCCGTCAGGCCGTCAGTTCGGCCAGGCGGGCGACGGCCGCCCGTTCGGCCTCGTGGACGGCGCTCAGGCGGGTGCCGAGAGCCGCGAAGAGCGGGACCGGGTCGCCGGCCGCGGCGAGGGAGTCGTTGGCGGCGGCGCGGGCCGCCCACAGCTCGCGGGACGCCTGCGCGGCGGCCGGGTCGCCGGCGGTGCCGTCCGACATGACGCTCTCCTTGATCGCGGCGGTCAGCTCCCGGATCCGCGCGAACTCCGGCACCTCGGCGGGCAACGCCGCCTCCGCCAGGTCGTGCCAGAGCGCGTGGATCTCCCGGAACCGGCCGGCCAGCTCCGCCAGCGCGGGCCGCTCCAGCAGCGCGGCGGCCTCGTCCAGCGCGTCCGCGAACAGGTCGCGCAGGTTCCCGCCGTCCATGCCCACCGGCTCCGCCCCCTCCCAGACCGACAGCAGGGCGTCCGCCAGCCCCTGCCGGTCGGCGAAGACCTTCGGCCACGCCTTGGCGTTGCGGGTGTCGGTCAGCAGCCGGGCCCACTTGCGCCAGGCGGGCAGCGAGAAGGAGTCGGAGGCGGCCGACAGGTGCTCGGCGCAGTCGCGCAGCCCCTCGCGGGCGGCGCCCGCCAGGGCGGCCTCGTCCGGTTCGGCCTCGCCGAGCACGTGCAGCACGTTCCCGTACGAGCCGACCCGGGCCCGCGCGGCGTCGAAGCGCTCCTGGGGGATGTGGATCGGCGCCCGGCCCCGGTCGTCCAGGAACACCCCGTCCGCGTCGCGCCGGTAGGCGACCACCGGGTGGCCGCCGTGCCCGTCCAGGGAGGCGGGCAGGTGCCAGTAGCCCAGGTGGTAGCGGTCGGGCAGGACCACGCACGGCCGGCCGGCGTCCAGCTCCGCGGCCAGCCGCCGGCTCGCCGCGCGGACCCCGGACGTGCGGTGCTCCTCGTACGGCACCCCGAGGCGGCCGAGTGTCTTGGCCATCCAGCGGTCGTGGTACTGCCACTGGTTGCGGAAGCCCAGCGTCACGTGCCGGGACCCGTCGTGCTTGAACTCCCACAGGATGTACCCGGCACCGATGCCCCCGCCCGCCAGGAACACCAGCGGCTCGCTGACGACGGCGCCCTGGTTGAGCAGGACGGCGGCGATGGCGGCGCTGGACGGGTGCCGCCCGCCCGAGAAGCGCCACCCGCCGTCGGTGGCGGTCGCGGCGGCACCGACGGCGGGGCCGACGACGTGGTGGCGGGCCGTGGTGTAGCTCTCGCCCGTCTTGGCCATCCGCGCCCGGATGCGCGCCTTGAGCTGCTTCTTGCTGGTCATGTACGGCTCTTCCCGCGGCCATCGCCAGGGCCCGGCCCACGCCCGCGGCCCGTGGCGGCCGCGAAAGAACGCGGACCGGTCGGAGCGCGGCTCCCGAGGCGCCTGACGTCCCCTTTGCCCCCGCGTCGGGCGGGTCGCGTGGGGACCCGCTCTGGAGGTTCGGCGGGAGAGTGCCGCCGTGCAGCGGATATTAGTACACCGCCGCCGGTCGGCCTAGGGCTTGAGCCCGTAGGTGAGGACGATGATGCCCGACTTGAAGCGGGTCGTCTCCAGCAGGTCGAGGTGCGTGAGGTCCACCAGGCCGTCGAGCAGCCGGTCGCCGCCGCCGGCGATGGTGGGGAACATCCAGAAGTGGAACTCGTCGACCAGCCGGTTCTCGATCAGCGTGCGGTCGAGCGAGCCGGTGCCGAACTTCAGGATGTTCTCCCCCGGCTGCCGCTTCAGCTCGGCGACGGCGGCGGCGACGTCCCCCTGGATGAGGGTGCCGTTCCAGGCGTCGGCGTCCTTGAGCGTGGTGGAGGCGACGTACTTGGGCATGCTGTTGATCCGGTCCGTGTACGGGTCGCCGGAGCGGCCGGGCCAGACCTGGGCGAACCCCTCGTACGTCTCGCGGCCCAGCAGCAGCGCGTCGGCCCCGAACAGCAGCTTCGTGCCGTAGCCCTGGTGCTCCTCGTCCCAGTAGGGCGCACCCCAGACGTGCGGGTCACCGATGACGCCGTCCAGCGTGACGAACGTCGATTCGACGAGCTTCCTCATGATGATCTCCTTCTCGGTCGGCCTGGCTGATGGAATGTAGCCTGGCCCGGGCCGCTTACCGAATCCCGACGATGTTCTTAAGGGCTCTCAAGGCCGGGTCCTCAAGGCCGCGCGGGCAGGGGCGTACAGGGCGTGATCACCTGGCGGTGCACGATCACGTCGAACCACCGCGCCAGCGAGCCGCCGGACATGTACGAGCCCTGCGGCCGCGCCGGTTCGTAGGCCGCGTACCCGCGTACCTTCGCCGGCCCGCGCAGCCACGCGCGCACCGGCCCGGGGGCGTCGGCGCCCAGGTCCACCGCGTACTCGTCGAGGCCGGCGGCGCCGAAAACGCGGTTGGCGAAGCCGGGGTCCGGGCGCGGCACCGGCGCCGGGGCGGTGCCGCAGCCGCGCCCCGCGTTCAGCGTCCCGTGGTCGAACAGGACGCCGACGGACCGGTAGCGGTCGCCGTACCAGCGGCGCAGGTGGGAGCCGGCGCTGTCGAACGTGATCGCCTCCTCGCCCAGCGTCACCCGCAGGCGCGGCGCGGCGGCCGTGTGCGCGGAGGCCGCCCAGTAGGCCACCTTGTCGCCCGTGTAGCGCTGCCACCAGCGCAGGTTCTCAGCCGCGCGGCTGTCACGGTAGGCGTAGTTGTCCCGGAGGCTGAAACCCTCGTACCAGGACAGGATCTGCCGGGCGTGCTGCACGGCCAGCCGCTGCTGCCTGGTCCGGGGCAGGCGCGCGACCAGCTCGTACACCGCGCGGGCGTGGCGGATGTAGGAGCTCTTGTCGGTCACGTCCAGGTACCACATCAGGTTCTGGTGCGTGTCCTCGTGGCGGGGGCGGATGGGCTCCAGGTGCCGGCCCAGCTTGCCGAGCAGGGCGGGGGCGACCTTCGTCACGTAGGAGGAGACGGCGTCGTAGGCGAGGGAGCGGGTGGCGTAGTACTCCACGCCGACGAACCGGACCTTGTCGTCGTGGCCGGCGTTGTACGCGCGCAGCCAGGCCAGCACCTCGCGGACCTCGGCCGTCTGCCAGGTGGTCGTCAGCTCGCGCATCAGGGCGTCGAGGTCGCCCTCGCCGGTCAGGACGTAGCGGTTGACCCGTACGCCCGTCGTCCAGTCCTCCTCCCAGGCGATGGAGCGGAACCCCAGCTCGGTCACCAGGAGGCGCAGGGTGCGGAACTTGAGCGTGGACTCCTCGTGGGTGCCGTGGGACGACTCCCCCAGGCCGACGACGGTCGCGTCGCCGATCATCTCCCGGGTGACCTGCGGCCGGGCGTTCTGCCTGAGCCAGTCGACGACCTCCGGGTGGGCGGCCGGAGTGGCGGCAGGCGTGGCGGCCGGAATGGCGGCAGGGGTGGCGGCCAGGACGCCTGCCACGAATAGACGGAACATGGTGACCCCGTTCTGGGATGGGACGGTGAGCCCCCAGAATCCCCGCCGCACTCGGGGGCGCGCGTCCGCCGGGCGGCCCATCGCGGGCTGCGCCCGGCGGCGTAGGGGTTCTCCCCGATCAGTCCTCGGGGCGCCGGGCCAGGAACACGAACTCCCGGCCGGGCCGGTCCGGCGCGTCCCGTACCTCCTCCAGGGTGTAGCCGCCGGCCGACAGGTCCGCCTCGACCTCGTCGCGTTCGCGGAAGCGCAGCGTGGAGTCCGACGTGAGCACCTGCCCGTCGGAGGCGAACACCCACGTGCCGCGGAAGGTCACCAGCGGCCCGCTGACGTCGAGCAGGTCGTACCACCGCTCTACCCGGCCCAGCCCCGGCAGCTCGGCGACCTGGTACGTCGCCGCCCGGTTCCACTCCAGCCAGGCCCGCCTGGCCGGGTCGCGGGTCTCGAACACCAGGTGCCCGCCAGGCCGCAGCGACGCGCGCACGCCGGCCAGCGTGGCCCGCCAGTCCGCCGGCTCGACGATCGCCTGGGCCACGTTCGCGGTCATCGTGGCCAGGTCGGCCCGCACCGGCGGGAGCGCGGTGGCGTCGCCGTGGACCCAGCGCACGCGCTCGGCGCCCGGCTTGCCCCGCGCGACGTCGAGCGAGGCCGCGGCCGGGTCCACCGCCGTCACCTCGAGGCCGCGGCCGGCCAGCAGCAGCGCGAACGTGCCGGTGCCGCAGCCGACGTCGAGCACGCTGCGCGCGCCGAGCTCGGCGGCGATCGCGGCGTAGACCTCCAGATCGCCGCGGTCGGGGTCCAGCGGATCGTAGACGGCGGCCAGCCGGGGGTGCTCGAAGATCGCGTCAGCCATGCGGCCACGATACGCGCGGGCCTGATCCGGGTTACGGGTGAGGGTTCCGGGACACCCAGACCGCGAGCTGGGTGCGGTCGCGCAGGCCGAGCTTGCGCAGGCAGTTCGAGATGTGGTTCTTGGCGGTGCCCTCGGTGATGTGCAGCCGGCGCGCGATCTCCCTGTTGGCCGCGCCTGTGCCGATGAGCAGCGCGATCTCGTACTCGCGTGCGGACAGGCCGCACGGCGGCTCCACCGCGTCCGGCTCCCGCTCGGGGACGGGGGCGGTCGTCTCGCGCAGCACGCTGACGAGCCGCTCGGTCGCCGCCCCGCCCAGCACGGTCTCCCCCCGCGCGGCCCGCCTGATCGCGGCCACCAGCTCGTCCGGCGGCGTGTCCTTCAGCAGGTAGCCCTTCGCGCCCGCGCGGAGCCCGCCGAAGATGTAGTCGTCGTCGTCGAACGTGGTCAGGATCACCGGCGCGACCTCGGGGAACTCCGCCCGCAGCCGGGCGACCAGCGCCACGCCGTCCATCCCCGGCATGCGGGCGTCGACGAGGGCCACCTGCGGCCGCTCGCCGCCGGCGGCCCCGGCCAGCCAGCTCAGCGCCTCCTCGCCGCCGGCCGCGGTGGCGGCGACCTCGATGCCGGGCTCGATCTCCAGGAGCTTGCGCAGGCCCTCGCGCATGAGGATGTGGTCGTCCACCAGCAGGACGCGGATCACCGTCGCCATCACACCGGCACCGTCGCCTTGAGCGTGAACCCCTCGCCGCGGGCGCCGGCCACGTCCAGCTCCCCGCCCACGTCCCGCAGGCGTTCGCGCAGGCCGTGCAGCCCGAACCCGTGCTCGGTGGCCCCGGGCTCCGCGCCGGCGCCGTCGTCGGAGACCGTCACCTCCAGCCGCTCGGCCGTGCAGTCGAGCGCGACCTCGATGTGCCGGGCCCGGGAGTGGCGCAGCGCGTTCGTGAGCCCCTCCTGGACGACCCGGTAGCAGACCAGCGCGCGGTTCTCGTCCACGTCCGGCCAGGTGCCCGTCACCGTGAAGGCGACGCCGGTGTCCCCCGAGCCGAACGACTCGGTCAGTGCCCGCAGGGCGGCGGGTCCGGTGAGGCCGTCCATGCGCAGCGGCTTGAGCGCGCGTACCCAGCGGCGGGTGTCGGTCAGCGCCTCCCGGGTGAGGTCCTGCGCCTGGCTGACCTCGTCCCAGGCGGCCTCCGGGCGTACGGTGCGGTAGCGCCGGGCGTTCTCCAGGCCCACGTTGATGACGGTGAGGTAGTGGCCCACCGAGTCGTGCATGTCGCGCGCCATCCGCGCGCGCTCCTCGGCGACGGCCAGCTCGCGCGAGCGTGCCGCGTGCCGCCCCAGCTCGGCGTGGGCCCGCTCGAGGTCGGCCAGCAGGCGGCGGGTCTCCTCCGCCCGGCGCTGGGAGTCGAACATCGCGACCACGGCCACGAGGAGCACCAGGCACAGCAGCAGCATGACCGTGCCGTTGGCGACCGCCGCGAGCACGGACTGGCGGGGGTTGAGCAGCCCGACCACGACGTTGAGCAGGGCGGCGACGACGGCGTAGCCGAGGGCGCCGCGCAGCCCGAGCACGACCAGCGCGTTCGCGACCGCCAGCCCCACGATCAGCAGGGCCGCGGCCCCGCCCGCCGACATGAGCAGCAGCGTCACGGCCAGGAACGCCACGGTCACCGCCCTGCGCGCGAGCGGCGCCCCCGGCCGCCACGGCAGCAGCGTCCACAGGACGGCGCCGGGCAACAGGGCGGCGGTGCCCGCGTAGAGGAGCACCTGGTGCAGCAGCCGGCTGTCCGGCGGCAGGTCGCCCACGACCGGGAGGGCGCCGGCGAACACCGCGGCGCTGACGGCGACCGAGATCCAGAAGAAGAGCCCGAACACGAGGGGCGGGCGGCCGGCGGAGAACCCCACCCAGCCGGCCAGGTCCCGGATCGATCGCGCCTGTCGCATATCCGGGAGCATAACCATCCCGTTCCCGCAGGACAGCGTGCCGATGGTCATGTCCGTGAGCATGACCCGGGTCATGCTCACGGACATGACCGGTACGTGCCCCGCGCGGGATGTTCGGCCCTGATCGCGTAAATTTACGATCATCGCATGCGTACCGCAGAACGGCTCCGGGCACCGTGGCCCGGCATCATGGTGTCTTTGCTCAGCCTGGCCGCGATGATCGCGATCTCCTGGGCGGTGTGGGATTCGCTGCCCGAGCTCGTGACGACCCGGGAGGCCACCCCGCGCCGGGCCGGCGTCCGGGTGCCGAGGCTCATCCTGGCGGCGGCTCTGCCGGCGACCCTGGTGGTGATCGGCATCGTCATGGCGGGCGCGACCGCGGTCGCGGACCGGCTGCGCCCCCACCTCCCTCCGCTGCTCGTCGCGTCCCCGAGCCGGCAGACGAGGTCGATGAACGTCCTCTTCGTCCTGCTGCCGCCGTTCCTCACCGTTCTGCACGGCGGCCTGCTGCTGCGCACCGCCGGCCACGACGTCCCCCTGGAGCGGGGGATGGCCGTCGCGATCGGGCTCCTGCTGGCCGGCCTCGGCCTGGCCCTGCCCAGGATCAGTGCCCGGCTTCCCGTGCCGGGATGGGGGCGGGCGCAGCGCCTGGGCGGGCTGGCCATGACGGCGGTGGGCGCGGGGTGCGCCGCCGGAGCCCTGTTCCTGCCGCCGCTGCTGGTGTCCGTGGCCGCCGCGCTCGCCGCCGGGGTGATCCCCTCCCTCCCGGCGCTCGTCGCGCTGGCGCGTGCGCGCCGCTGACGTTCACTCGCCCGCACCCGCCCGCCCCGCCCGACCGCAGGCCGGGGGCGGGCCGGCCGGACGAACGGCATAAATGGGCCCTCTCTGCGCGCAAGACGCCGTTTACGCTTTCGTAAGCACTCGTTCATCCCATGCGACATATAGATGCATGTCTATAAGTCGTCCCGAGGGGAGCACCATGACCGAGCTTGATCGACGATCCTTCCTCGGCCGCGGCCTGGCCACCACCGGCGGTGTGCTGGCCAGCGGCGTCGCCATCCAGACGCTGGCCGCCCACGCGTCCTGGGCCGACGGCGGCCGTCCCGCCGCCGACCCCGGCGAGACGGGGTACGGCCCGCTGCGCCGCACCCCCTCCAGGAACACCGGCGAGGAACTGCTCGCCCTCCCCGCGGGCTTCTCGTACGTCGTGCTGGGCAGGACCGGCACCCCCATGACCGACGGCGTCGCCACCCCCATCGCCCACGACGGCATGGCCGCCTTCCCCGGCACCCACCGCCACACCGCCCGCCTGATCCGCAACCACGAGGTGCGCACCACCCCCGGCTCGCCGCTCGGCCGCGTGCACGTCGAGGGCTCGGAGCGCTACGACGAGCTGGGCGTGGCCGGCACCACCACCCTCGAGGTCGACTTACGCAGCGGTGAGGTGCTGCGCCACTTCGTCAGCCTCAACGGCACGATCATCAACTGCGCGGGCGGCCGGATGTTGCACGACCGGGGCTGGCTGACCTGCGAGGAGACGACCGCCGGCCCCGCGCAGGGCTGGCAGCGCAAGCACGGCTACATCTTCGAGGTGCCCTTGCAGGGCCCCCGGCCCGGCCACCCCGCGCCCTCCCAGCCGCTGACGGCGATGGGCCGCTTCTCCCACGAGGCCGTCGCGGTGGACCCGCGCACCGGGTACGTCTACGAGACCGAGGACGACTCCGGCAAGCCCGACGGCTTCTACCGCTTCCGCCCCCGCGACCCGCGTGACCTGGCCGAAGGCGGCGTGCTGGAGATGCTCAAGATCAAGGGCGTCGACGGCTACGACTGCCGCGAGGGCCAGACCATGGGCGCCCGCCTGCCGGTCGAGTGGGTGCGCATCGACGACCCCGACCCCGACCTCGAAGGCGGCGCCCCGACCTGCACCCAGCAGGGCCTGGCCAAGGGCGGCGCCAAGTTCAACCGCCTCGAAGGCTGCTGGTACGGCGACGGCAGCGTCTTCTTCAACTCCACCAGCGGCGGAGACGCCAAGAACGGCGACCCGCCCAACGCCGACGGCTACCTGGAGGGCTACGGCCAGGTCTGGCAGTACATCCCGGGCCGGCGGGACGGGGGCACGCTCGTGCTCGTGTACGAGTCGCCCGGCCGCAAGGAGCTGGACTCGCCGGACAACCTCACGTTCACCCCCCGGGGCGGCATCGTGCTGTGCGAGGACGACGCCGGCCCGGCCGACGCGGACCCGCACCCGCTGGCTCCGGGCCTGGTCAACGTCAACCGGCTGATCGGGCTGGACCCGCGGAGGGGGCAGCCGTTCGAGTTCGCGGTCAACATCGCCGACGACAGCGAGTTCGCGGGGGCGTGCTTCAGCCCGGACGGCTCGGTCCTGTTCGTCAACCAGCTCGGCGACACGGCCGCGCTGGACCCCCCGGGCCGTACGTACGCCATCCGCGGCCCCTGGCACCGCGGGCCGCTGTAACCGCGGCTGGACAACCCCCTCGGGGACAACAAAGATAGACGTGTGTCTATGAAAGAGGGGTTGCTGCCCCTCCTTCCCACCGGCGGATGCGCCGGCCCGCGACCGGGCCGGCCCATTCCCCGGACCACCGCCATCGCGTACGCCCGGCGCCTGCAGGCCGTGGCCGACCCCGTACGGCTGCGCCTGCTCAGCCTCGTGCTCGCCGGCCAGGACGGTGACTCCTGCGACTCCGAACGGCATCACCTGGAGATCCTGCGAGAGGCGAACCTGATCGAGCCGTGCGGCGGGAGCGCCCCGCTCGGCCATCGCGCCACGGCGGAAGGACGGGAGCTGTTCGCCCGCCTGATGGCCTGTCGCGACGCCACGCGGGAGTCAGGGGATCAGGCCGCGCAGGGCGTCGAGCCGCTCGGGAACGATCGAGTACCACGCCCACTTGCCGCGCTTCTCCCGCGTCAGTAGCCCGGCGTCGACGAGGATCTTCAGATGGTGGCTGACCGTGGGCTGCGTCAGCCCCAGCGGCGCGGTGAGATCGCAGACGCACGCCTCCCCCGCGGCGCTGCCGCTGATCATGCTGAGCAACTGGAGCCGGGTCGGATCCGCGACCGCCTTCAGCGCACCCGCGAGCCGCTCGGCCTCTGATCGTGCCAGCGGCTCGGGGACCATCTCGGGGTGGCAGTGTTCGTCGTCCTGATCGGTCAGCGTGATCTCGTCGGGCTGCACCGAGCCAGTTTAGATAGTGATCGACGGTGACGGATCCTGACCCCTTCACCGGCAAACTTCTGGTACGGGTGGGACACGTGCCCGTTTCGGCCCCGGCTGCCCGGCTATAACGCCCGCCAGGAGAAGGGAGACAGACATGTGTCTGAGCTGTGGCTGCGGGGAGCCCAACGACGATCACGGCAACGCCGCCAACATCACCGCGCAGGACCTGCAGAGCGCCGCCCAGGCGGCGGACATCAGCCCGCAGGAGGTGGTGGAGAACATCCAGTCCGGGGTGCGCACCGGCTGAGGACGCGGGACGGCCTCCTAACCTGACACCAGGTGAGCATTCTGTGGCGGGAAGTGGCACAACCCCCCGTCTTGCATGGGGGCACGGGGCGGACACTCGAGTCGAACACTCTTCGCCTGCCCGGGGGCGGTTCCTCGTGCGCGACGGGTTCGAATCCCGCGAATCCTGGCCCTTCGAATGCCTGCGCTGCCTGTACGTCTGGGAGGAGGACTACATCGTCCGCCACCTGTCCGACGATCACGGCAACGAGGTCGAGATCTGGCTCAGCTCCGGAGTGCCCGTGCAGCCGCCCTGGTCGGGGACGAGCTGCCCGGCGTGCGGCGCCTTCCATCTCACCTCGTTCCCGTCGGGTTACCTGGCGCGCCACCCGGAGCTCACGGCTGCGCCCGATCCGAAGCCGCTGGCCGAGGTGCCGATCATGCCGATCAAGGACATCGACCTGCCCGCCGGCCGTCCGCCGCTGCCGCGCCGCCTGCTGATCGCGGTCGGCCTGCCGGTGGTCGCGTTCGCAGGTTACGAGCTCTACCAGTACCTGCTGGCGCCCGCCCTGCACCACCACTAGGCCTCACCAGGTGACGGGCAGCTCGTAGACCCCGTAGACCTGGCCGTCGTGCTTGAAGGGGATCCGGTCCGGCTCGGTCGCCAGGGCCAGGGTGGGGATGCGCCGGTAGAGGGTGCCGTAGACGACCTGCAGCTCCACCCGGGCCAGGGGCTGGCCGAGGCACTGGTGGACGCCGAAGCCGAAGGCCACGTGGCGGCGGGCGTCGCGCCGCAGGTCCAGCGCGTCCGGGTCGGGGAAGACCCCGGGGTCGCGGTTGCCGATGTCGTTGGGCATGATCAGGCCCTCGCCCGCGCGGATGACCTGGCCGCCGATCTCGATGTCCGCCAGCGCCACCCGGCGGCGGCCGCTGTGGGTGATGTTGAGGTAGCGCAGCAGCTCCTCCACCGCCCCGGCGACCACCTGGGGGTCGTCGCTCTCCCGCAGCAGATCGAGCTGGCCGGGGTGGCGCAGCAGCGCCAGCGTGCCGAGCGCGATCATGTTCGCGGTGGTCTCGTGCCCGGCGATCAGCAGCAGCACCCCCATCTGGGCCGCCTCCGGACGCGTCAGCTCGCCGGCCTCGACCCGCGCGGCCACCTTCGACAGCAGGTCGTCGGCGGGCTCGGCGAGCTTCTCGCCCACCAGCCGGTCCAGGTACTCGAACAGGCGGCCGCCGGCGGCGGCCCGCTCCTCCGGGGTCACATTCCGCTTGATGATGGTCTTGCTGTTGTCCTGGAAGAAGTCATGGTCGGCGTACGGGACGCCGAGCAGCTCGCAGATCACCAGCGAGGGCACCGGCAGCGCGAACGCCTCGACCAGGTCCACCGGCTTCGGCCCGGCCAGCAGGTCGTCGATGAGCCCGTCCACGATCCGCTGGATGGCCGGGCGCATGGTCTCCACCCGCCGGACGGTGAACGCCCCCTGCACCATGCGGCGCAGCCGGGCGTGCTCGGGGTCGTCCATCAGGATGAAGCTGAGCGAGCCGCCGCCGGTGCGGGGCGTGGGGATCGGGTAGCCGGGCCGCGTGACGTCGGCGCTGACGTCCGGGTGGGCCAGCAGGGCCCGCTGCTCGGCGTACGTGGTCACGAACCACGGCGTGCTGCCGTCCCACAGCCGCACCCTGGCCAGCGGCCCGTCCTCCTGCAGGGCCTGCAGCGCCGGTGGCGGGTCGAACGGGCATCCCGCCGCCCTGACGCCCGGGAACTCGGGGATCGCGGCCTCGGCCGGGGTGCCGGTCACGCGTCCTCACCGGCCTCGTTCTCACTGGCCCCGATTTCACGCGCCTCGATCTCACTGGCCTCGATGGCACCGGCGGGGCAGACGGCCGCGGCCTCGCGGACCACTGCGTGCCGGTCCGCGGCCGGCTCCGGCTCCAGCAGGAGGACGATGCCGTCCTCCTCGCGCTGGTCGAACACGTCCGGCGCGAGCAGCACGCACTGGCCGGCGCCGCAACATTTTTCCTCGTCCACCGTGATCTTCATGACCGTGTTCCTCCCTGTTCGTCGCTGTTGCCGCCGGTCCCCGCGTCGCGCGTGACGGGGGCCGACCAGAGCGCGACGATCGCGTCGATGAGCCCGGTCGCGGCGTCGTGCCAGGTCGCGCGGGGTGTGGGCCGGCCCTCGGCGAGCGCGCGCTCGCGCTGGGCGCACATGTGGGCCATGAGCTGGGCGGCCATGTCCGCGCGCTCGGCGCGTACCTCGGCCGGCAGGTCGGGCAGGCATTGCCGCAGTCCCTCGACGATGCGCTGCAGCGTGGGCGAGGTCAACGCCTCCTCGGCCATGATCTGGCGGAGCCCGGGGTCGGTCATCACCTGGGCGCCGAAGCGGGCGTACCAGGTGGGGCTGCCCAGCTCCGCCAGGTGCCCGGTGAGCGGGCGCACGAGGCAGCCCACCCAGTCGCGGATCTCGGTGGAGTCGCCGGCCTCGGCCAGCATCCGGCGGCGCAGGAGCTCGACAGGCTCGGAGTGCTTGCGCACGATGGCGCGGACGAGGTCGGCCTTGGTGCCGAAGTGGTAGCCGACGGCGGCGTTGTTGCCCTGGCCGGCGGCCTCGCTGACCTGGCGGTTGGACACCGCGTACACGCCGCGCTCGGCGAACAGCCGCTCCGCGGCGGCCAGGATCTGCTCCCGCGTGGCGTTGACCCGCTCGCCGCGCCGCGTCTCACTCATGCCTTGACGAACCTTGACCCCTTTTAGTCGGATTGCGGCGAATTCAGCAAACCAAGCACGTCAGGCTAAGTCAAGCAACTGCTTTAAACTTTGCCGACGGTCGAGCGGCCCTTCGGCTGGGGTCGCGGCGCTCAGCCCCGCCGCGCCGCCGCCCCGTCGATTCAGCCCCGCCGCGCCGCCGCCCCGTCGATCCCCCGGCGGAGCAGGTCCCACAGCCGGCCGGCGGTCGCGACCCGCTCCGGTGCCGGGAGCTTCGACAGCAGGCTGGCCAGCATGCCGACGACCAGGACCAGGTCGTCGGCCGTCACGTCCGCGCGGACGCGGCCGGCGGCGCGCGCCTGCGGCAGCTTGCCCTCCAGCACCCGCGCCACCCGGTCACGCACCTCGATGATGCGCGGATCGGGCCGGTCCGGCACGCTCACCATCGTGATGAACGCGGTCGAGGCGATGGTCTGCTCGGTGATCACCGTCAGCACGTCGTCGAGGGTCGAGCCGGGCGTGGCGGCCAGCGCCTCCAGCTCGGCGACACTCTCCTCGAACACGGCCAGCGCGAGGCTGATGCGATCGGGGAAGTGCCGGTAGAGGCTGCCCTGCCCGACCCCGGCCTCCCGGGCGACCGTGCTGAGCGGCGCTTCGTAGCCGGCGGTGGCGAAGACCTCGCGAGCCGCCGCCATCAGCGCCGCACGGTTCTCGGCGGCGGCACTGGGTCCCCTGTTGGGTCGGCGCTCGGCAGGCATGGCGGCCATCGTACCAACCGGACAGCATTGTCCGGATGCCCCACCTGCACCGGGAGACACGCGGGCACCCCGGCTTTGAATGGTCATGCAGTCTTATGTATATACTTCTACTCGTGTCCAAGATGCTCACCTCCCTCCCTGTCGGCGAACGCGTCGGGATCGCCTTCTCCGGCGGCCTCGACACCTCTGTGGCGGTCGCCTGGATGCGCGAGAAGGGTGCCGTGCCGTGCACCTACACCGCCGACATCGGCCAGTACGACGAGCCCGACATCGCCTCGGTGCCCGGGCGCGCCACGGCGTACGGCGCGGAGGTCGCCCGGCTGGTCGACTGCCGGGCCGCCCTCGTCGAGGAGGGGCTCGCGGCCCTGGCCTGCGGGGCGTTCCACATCCGCTCCGGCGGCCGGACCTACTTCAACACCACCCCGCTCGGGCGGGCCGTCACCGGCACCCTGCTGGTGCGCGCGATGCTCGACGACGGCGTGCTGATCTGGGGTGACGGCTCGACCTTCAAGGGCAACGACATCGAGCGGTTCTACCGTTACGGCCTGCTGGCGAACCCGTCCCTGCGGATCTACAAGCCGTGGCTCGACGCCGACTTCGTCAGCGAGCTCGGCGGCCGCAAGGAGATGTCCGAGTGGCTGCTCGCCCGTGGCCTGCCCTACCGGTCCAGCACGGAGAAGGCCTACTCCACCGACGCCAACATCTGGGGCGCGACCCACGAGGCCAAGTCGCTCGAGCACCTCGACGCCGGCATCGAGATCGTCGAGCCGATCATGGGCGTGCGGTTCTGGGACCCCGAGGTCGAGATCCCCGCTGAAGACGTCACGATCGGTTTCGAGCAGGGGCGGCCGGTGACGATCAACGGCAAGGAGTTCGCCTCGGCGATCGACCTGGTCCTGGAGGCCAACGCCATCGGCGGCCGGCACGGCCTGGGCATGTCCGACCAGATCGAGAACCGGATCATCGAGGCCAAGAGCCGGGGCATCTACGAGGCGCCGGGCATGGCGCTGCTGCACGCGGCCTACGAGCGGCTGGTCAACGCCATCCACAACGAGGACACCCTGGCCGGCTACCACACCGAGGGGCGGAAGCTGGGCCGGCTGCTGTACGAGGGCCGCTGGCTCGACCCGCAGGCGCTGATGGTGCGCGAGTCGCTGCAGCGCTGGGTCGGGGCGGCCGTCACCGGCGAGGTGACGCTGCGGCTGCGGCGCGGCGAGGACTACTCGATCCTGGACACCTCGGGGCCGGCGTTCAGCTACCACCCGGACAAGCTGTCGATGGAGCGCACCGAGGACTCCGCCTTCGGGCCGCTCGACCGCATCGGCCAGCTCACCATGCGCAACCTCGACATCGCCGACTCCCGCGCGAAGCTGGAGCAGTACGCGGGGCTCGGCATGGTCGGCAGCCCGCACGCGACCCTGCTGGGCGCCACGCAGGCCGCGCCGACCGGGCTCATCGGCGCCATGCCCGAGGGCGGCGCCGAGGCGATCGCCTCCCGCGGCGAGGCCGCCGGGGACGACGAGCTGCTCGACCACGCGGCCATGGAGGCCGGCACCGACTGATCCCCGCCCTCCCGGGTCGGCACCGACTGACTCCCGCTCTCTCAGAGCGGCACCGGTCGACCGGTCCGATCCGGGGAAGCCGGTTCCGGCCCCCGTGAAGCCGGTTCCGGTCCCAGGAAAGCCGGTGCCGGTCCCAGGGAAGGCCGGTGCCGGCCCGTGAAAGCCGGTGTCGGCCATAGCGATGCCGGTGCCGGCCCTAGGGAAACGGCACTCCGCCGCTCTACCATGCGAGCAACGAGGCTGGAGTGCCGTATGCGAGTCCTGATCGTCGGAGTGGGCACCCGGGGTGACGTGGCCCCCTGCACCGGACTGGGCGTACGGTTACGCGACGCCGGCCACGGGGTGGCGGTCGCCGCGTACAGCCGGCAGGTCACCGACGGCATGCTCGAGGCCATGGGCGTGCCGAGCATGGGAGTGCACCTGCAGCCGGTGGAGCCGGCCGGCGACTTCCCCCCGGCCATCAGCGCCTTCGGCCGCTCGCTGGGCAGGTGGGGGAACCGGACGGCGGGCCGGCTCGCGTTCCCCGTGCCGTCACCCGCGCACTCGGGGGCGGCCAGGAAGCTGCGCGCCCTGCTCGGGTCGCCGCCGATGACCTCGCGAGCCGTCTACCGGCGGCGCGAGGCCACCGGCCGGTCGGTCTTCCATGGCTACAGCCCGCTCGTGCTCCCCCGTCCCGCCGACTGGTGCGAGGGGCTGGAGGTGGCGGGCTACTGGTGGCCGGAGCGCCCGCCGGGCTGGGCGCCGGACGCGCCGCTGGGCGACTTCCTGGACGCGGGGCCGCCGCCGGTCCTCATCGGGTCCGGCAGCCAGACGGCCGGACGCGCCGACCACCTCACCGGCCTCGCCGGACGCGCCGACCACCTCACCGGCCTCGCGGTACGCGCGCTGCGGGAGGCCGAGCTCCGCGGCGCGCTCCGGACGGGCGCGCCCGGGCTCATCGAGGACCGCGTGCTGGGTGTCGGGGACGTGCGGCACCTGACCCCCGAACACCTGACCCCCGAGCGGCTGGCCACCGCGCTCCGAGCCGCCGTGACCGACCCCTCCTACCGGCGCAGGGCCGCGGAGCTCGGGGACCGGATCCCGGTGGAGGACGGCGCCGCCGCCGTGGCGTCTGCCGTGGACAAGCAGGCGGCCTGACGTGGGAAGCCGGTCTGGATACCTTGCCACGGTGATTCTGGTAACAAACATTTCCCAAGATAACCGGTCTATCGTGTTGTCATTGACTGGAATTGTTGGAACATATGGTTCGAGTCATCGAGTGAGGTCCATAGATCGCTAACCGAGAAAAGGTCGGCGGCGAGGGGAAAGGGGCAACGCTCATGCACCAGCGTGCTGTCCGAAACTTGGCCAAGCTCGAAACCACGCAGGCCAGAATCACGCGGATATTCGACGCGGCGGCCGGTGGCAAGAACAACTTCTTGGTCGACAAGGACACGGTACGCCATTTCGATCAAGCGGCCCCCGCCCTCACGACCGCGGCCCGCTCGGTGCTCGAGTTCCTCTCCCGGGTGATTAGCCATTTAGCCGCCGGCGAAGGCGTCGACCAATTCATGATCGTGGGCAGCGGGATCCCCAGCGGCCTTTCGGCGGGGCACCGCCTGCACGACATGGCGCGCAACGCCGCCGGCCCGGCCCCGCGGGTCCTGTACGTCGAGAGCAACCCGATGGTGGTGGCCATGGCCCAGGCCACCATCGAGCCCTTCACCGACCTGGTGCGCGTGGTGGAGGGCGACATCCGGGAGATCGACGAGATGCTCCGGGACCACGTGGTGCAGACGTTCCTCGACTGGGACCGGCCCATGGCCGTGCTGGTGCTGTCGGCCTACAGCATCGACGACGACGAGCACGCCCACTACGTCGTCAAGCGCATCCGGCACACGGCGCCGGCGGACAGCTTCCTCTGCCTGCTGCACACCACGTTCGACGGCATCCCGCCGGAGCTCCTGCCCGCCATCCGCGACCTGCTCGCCATGACCCTGCCCCATCTCGCGATCCGCTCCCGCGAGGAGGTGGCGGCCCTGCTCGAAGGGCTCGACCTGGTCGAACCCGGGCTGGTCTGGGTCCCCCAGTGGCGCCCCGCCGGCGGCGACCTCGCCTGCGGGGACGAGCCGAGCACGTCGGGCAACTACGGGGCCGTGGCCCGCATCCCCTGACCCGGCCGGGTCCGCGGCTCACAACCCCTCCGCGCCGGCACCGGCCGACAGCAGCTTCCCGGCCAGCTCGCGGCAGCGCCCCCGGAGCTCCGGCGGGTCGAGCACCTCGAAGTCGTGCCCCAGCAGGAGCATGTAGACCAGCACGCGGTCGAGGCTGCCGGCGCCGCTGAGCACCTCGCAGCGCTCGCTCCCGCGCTCCCGTACGACGCCCGCCGACGCCGAGATCTGCGCGCGTACCGTGTCGGCCGGCGCGTGCACCAGGAAGCGCGCCTGGTGCGGGTAGACCCGGCTGGCCACGTTCTCCTGCACGTACGCCGCCGCGTCGGGCGCCGCGCGCGGGCTGAAACGCCAGGTCCGTGCGATCACCCCGGTCATCCGGTCCACGCGGAAGTTGCGCCAGTCGTCGCGGTCGAGGTCGTAGGCGAGCAAGTACCAGCGCCGGTCGGAGGCCACCAGCCGGTAGGGCTCGACCCGCCGCTGTCGAACCTCTCCCCCCGACGGGTAGTCGAAGGCGGCCTCGACCTCGTCGCGGCAGGCCCTGGCCAGCGTCATGAGCACCTCGGGGTCGACCGGCGTGCGGCCGCCGCCGAAGGACTCCACCGAGCCGGAGAGCGCGCGCACCTCGTGCCGCAGCCGGACCGGCAGCACCCGGTCGAGCTTGGTCAGCGCCCGCAGCGCGGCGTCGCCGGCGCCGGCGACCGCGCCACCCGCCCCGGCGAGCAGCGAGACCGCGGTGGCGATCGCCTCCTCGTCGTCGAGCAGCAGCGGCGGCAGGTCCTGCCCCGGGCCGAGCTGGTAGCCGCCGCCGACGCCCTGGCCGGAATGCACCGGATAGCCGAGCGCGCGCAGCCGCTCGACGTCGCGGCGCACCGTGCGCGACGTGACCCCGAGCCGGTCGGCGAGCTCGGGGCCGGTCCAGACCTGGCGCTGCTGCAGCAGCCCGAGCAGGGTGAGCACCCGCTCCGTCGTGCCCCGCTCGTCACCGTTCGCCGCTCGCATGTCACTCACCTTGCCAGAGATAGCGGACCGATCCTGTCCGCCATGGGTGTGAGAGTGGCTCCATGGACGCAGACGAACTCGACTGGAACCGGACACTGCGCGAGCAGTTCGAGTTCCACTGGAGCCATCAGCTCCGGGCCAGGCTCGACGGCCTCACCGACGACGAGTACTTCTGGTCACCGGTACCGGAGGCCTGGAGCGTGCGGCCGCGCGGCAGCTCGACCGCTCCCGTGCAGGTCGGTGCCGGGGACTTCACGATCGACTACGCCCACCCCGAGCCGGTCCCCGCGGCCTTCACCACGATCGCCTGGCGGCTCGGTCACGTCGTCGTCGGCGTGCTCGCCGCGCGGAACGCGGCCCACTTCGGCGCGCCGGCGGCGTCGTACGAGAGCTGGGAGTACGCCGGCAGCGCGGCCACCGCGCTCCGCCAACTCGAAACCCAGCTCGACCGCTGGCTGGCGGGGGTGCGCGGCCTCGGCGAGGCCGCGCTCCGGGCACCGGTCGGCGAGAAGGAGCCCTACCCCGACGCGCCGATGGCCGATCTGGTGCTGCACGTCAACCGCGAGCTGATCCACCATCTGTCAGAGGTCTGCCTGCTGCGCGACCTCTACCTGCACACGAACACCCCGACGAACGGAGCAACCCGATGAGCCGGCACATCCAGGTCACCTTCGACGCCCACGACCCGCAGGCGCTGTCGTCCTTCTGGCGCGACGTCCTGGGCTACGTCCACCCCGGCCCGCCCGGGGTCGACCTTGCCGAGGGCGCCGACCCGCTGGCCGCGTGGGACGACTTCCTCGAGCGGGTCGGCGTGCCGAAGGAGCAGCGCAATACGAGGTCGGCCATCGAGGACCCGGACGGGCACGGCCCCCGGCTGTTCTTCCAGCAGGTGCCGGAGGACAAGGTGACCAAGAACCGCGTCCACCTCGACGTCCGCGCGGCTCCCGGGCTGCAGGGGGACGAGCGGATGGCCGCGCTGGAGTCCGAGTGCGAGCGGCTCGTCGCGCTGGGGGCGACGCGGATCCGCCGCCACGAGCCCGAGCCCCCGATGAGCGGCGGGTTCATCGTGATGGCCGACCCCGAGGGCAACGAGTTCTGCCTGGACTGACGCTCCCGGACACACGAGCTCGCGCCCCCGGGATGACACTGCGCTAACACATTCCCGTTAGCACTGGTTGACAATGGATACTTGATAACGGAATACTGCTACCAACGCTAGCGGCGCATCGCCCGCTCGCCCGAGAAGGCGCCTGCACCCGGCTGATCCACACCGCAGGGGCTTTCGCATGCCGCCAGATCGATCCGTACGAAGAAGGGAGCGAGATGATCTACCACGGCAGCCGGTTCACCTTCAGGCCGGATACAACACCGCGGCAGCGGGCGGAGGCTCTCGAAAGCCTGCGTGACCAGGGCAGGGTCATCCCGTCGGTGAGATCCTTCGCCGTCGGCCGCGACGGGAGCGGTGCGTACGAGTGGGGCGCCATCTTCGTGATCGAAGACCTGGACGGCTACCGCGAGTATCTGACGCATCCCGCGCGCCGCCGCGCCGACCGGACCGCACTGCCGCTGGTCGAGGACGTCGTCTCCTTCGATCTGACCGACGACCCGGATCCGGGGACGGCAGCGAGGATCGCCGAACTGCGTCAACGCCTCCTGGAGCCGCCGGCGGAGCACGATCCCTTATCCGAGGGGCCCGTGCACACCCGCCGGACCGTGCTCAAGGCCATCGCGGTGACCGCGGCGGGGACGGCCGCGGCCGGGGGGACGGGCATCGCCGCCGCTCCCGCTGCCGCGGCTCCCCAGACCGCCGCCGCCCAGGCGTACGCCGTCGCCCCCGGGGCGTCGGTGGAGGTCGCCATGACGGTCAACGGGCAGCTGCGCAAGGTCGTCCTCGAACCGAGGGTGACGCTGCTGGACGCGTTGCGCGAGCGGCTGAGCCTGACCGGCACCAAGAAGGGCTGTGACCGGGGCGAGTGCGGGGCGTGCACGGTGCTGGTCGACGGCGAGCGGGTCAAGTCGTGCCTGACGCTGGCGGTGATGCGGCAGGGCGCCGAGGTCACCACGGTGGAGGGGCTGGCGCGGGGCGAGGAGTTGCACCCGGTGCAGGAGGCGTTCATCCGGCACGACGCGTTCCAGTGCGGGGCGTGCACTCCCGGTCAGCTCATGTCCGCCGTGGCCTGCATCGACGAGGGGCATGCGGGTTCCGAGGCGGAGATCCGCGAGTGGATGAGCGGGAACCTGTGCCGGTGCGCGGCGTACCAGAACATCGTCGCCGCCGTCGCCGACGCCGCGAAGGAGGTACGGCGATGAGGGCCTTCGGTTACACGGTCGCGGGCAGCCCGGCCGAGGCGGTACGGATCGCCGCGAGCACCCCCGAATCGACCTTCGTGGCGGGCGGCACCGATCTGCTGAACCTGATGCGGGACGGCGCGGAGGCCCATGACCACCTGGTCGACGTCAACCGCCTCGGCACCGACGATGTCACCGTCGACTCCAGGCGCTTGCGCGTCGGAGGGTCGGCCAGGATGCGCCAGGTCGCCGAGCACCCCAGGGTCCGGCGGGAGTTCCCCGTGCTGTCGGAGGCGCTGCTGGCCTCGGCCTCCCCTCAGGTACGGAACATGGCCTCGATCGGCGGGAACCTGTTGCAGCGCACGAGGTGCGGGTATTTCCGGGACGCGGCCTCGGCGTGCAACAAGCGGGTCCCGGGCAGCGGTTGCCCGGCGATCACGGGGCACAACCGGGGACACGCGATCCTGGGCGGGAGCGACCACTGCATCGCCACGCACCCTTCGGACCTGGCGGTGGCGCTGGTCGCGCTGGACGCGACCGTGCACCTGCTCGGGCCGGGCGGCGAGCGGGCCGTCCCGATCGCCGACTTCCATCTCCTCCCCGGGGCCACGCCGGACCGGGAGACCGCGATGCGGCCGGGCGAGCTGATCACCTGGGTGGACGTGCCGCGCACAGCCCTGGCCGGGGAGTCGCGCTACCTGAAGCTGCGCGACCGGGCCACGTTCGAGTTCGCGGTGGTGTCGGTGGCGGCGGCGCTGCGGACGAGGGGGCGCGTGGTGCAGGACGTACGGCTGGCGTTCGGCGGCGTGGGCACCCGCCCGTGGCGGGACACCCGGGTGGAGGCGGCGCTGCGGGGCCGGCCGCTCACCGGGCAGGCGATCGCCGAGGCGGGCCGGCTCCTGGTCAGGGACGCCGAGCCGTACGAAGGGAACAGGTTCAAGGTCGAGCTCGTCCAGCGGGCGCTGGTGAGCATCCTCAGCGATCTGGGAGGGCTTCGATGAGCGGGCTGGTGGGGCAGGGCGTGGCGCGGGTGGACGGCCGGGCGAAGGTCACCGGTGCGGCCCGCTACGCCGCGGACAACGAGGTGGCCGGTGTGCTGCACGGCTTCCTGGTGATGAGCACGATCGCCCGCGGCGAGGTCGTGGAGATCGACACCAGGGCGGCGCTGGCGCATCCCGGCGTCGTCGCGGTCTACACCCACGCCGACATGCCAAGGCTGAGACTGCCGAGCTTCCCCTACAACCGGCCTTTCATTCCCATGCAGGACACGCGGGTGCACCATCACGGGCAGCCGGTGGCCTACGTCCTGGCCCAGACCCTGGAGCAGGCGCAGGAGGCCGCGAACCTGGTGAAGGTGCGCTACCGGGCGGAGGATCCGGTCGCGCGGATGGCGGACGTGCTCGGCGAGGCGTTCCTGCCGGAGAAGTTCCGCAACAGGCCCAACGAGGCCGCCCGCGGCGACGCCACGGCGGCGCTCGAACAGGCCGAGGTGCGCATCGACCAGACCTACAGCAGCCCGATGCAGCACCACAACCCGATCGAACCGCACACCACCACCGCCGTCTGGGAGGACGGCACGCTGATCCTGTACGAGAGCACCCAGGGCGTGGTCTTCGCCCGTAACGCCGTGGCGTTCGCGTTCGGCAAGGGTCAGGAGAGCGTCAGGGTCATCTCGCCCTACCTGGGCGGTGGTTTCGGCGCCAAGGGCCCCACCTATCCGCACACGCTGCTCACCGCGGCGGCGGCGCAACTCGCCGGCCGGCCGGTGAAGCTGGTGCTGTCGCGCGCGCAGATGTACACCTCCAACGGTCACCGCGCCGAGTACCGCCACCACCTCCGGCTCGGCGCCACCCGGCAGGGCGCGCTGACCGCCATCGTCGACACCTCGACGGCACAGGTGACCCGCATCGACGAGAACATCTACAACGGCAGCGACTCCACGCTCCGCCTGTACGCCTGCCCGAACGTCCACGTGCGGCAGCTGGGCGTGCGGCTGGACCTGCCGACGTCGAGCTACATGCGCTCACCGGAGACGACCGCGCACTTCGGCCTCGAGACCGCCATGGACGAGCTGAGCTACGAGCTCGGCATCGACCCGATGGAACTCCGGATCCGCAACCACACCGAGGTCGACCAGCAGAGCGAGACCGGCCAGGCCTACGCCGGCAAGCAACTGCTGGAGTGCTACCGGGCCGCGGCCGAGGCGTTCGGCTGGGCCCGGCGCAGCCCCAGGCCGGGCACAACCAGGGACGGCGACGAGTACGTCGGGTGGGGCATGGCCACCGAGACCCACACCTACGGCTACATCCCGTCCCAGGTCCACCTCGCGATCGGCCCCGACGGGCGGGCCACCCTGCGGGCAGCCACCCAGGAGATCGGCACCGGCACCTACACCGTGCTCACCCAGGTCGTCGCCGAGGGGCTCGGCATGCCGCTCGGCCACGTCACGACGCTGCTCGGCGACACCACGTACCCCGACGCGTCCCTGTCGGCGGGGTCGTCCACGATGCCCAGCGTGGCCGGCCCGGCGGCCGACGCGGCGCGGCGCGCGCGGGACGCCGTGATCGCGCTCGCCGTCGGCGACCCGCGCTCCCCGCTGCACGGCGTGCCCGCCGAGGAGGTCGTGACCGAGAACGGCCACCTGTTCGCCCGGAACGACCGGGATCGCAGGGACACCTACCGCAACGTCGTGACCCGCCACGGCAGCTCCGTCGAGGTGACCGGACGCCAGGACAACACGGCCGGGCACTCGTTCGGCGCGGTGTTCCTGGAGGTACGGATCCAGCCGCGGCTGGGCAGGTTGCGCGTGACCCGTGTGGTGACCGCGCACGACCTGGGACGGGTGCTCAACCGCCGGACCGCGCGCGGGCAGGTCATCGGCGGCGTGACGTGGGGGATCGGCTTCGCGCTGATGGAGCACACGACGGTGGACCCGAACACGGCGCGGGTCGTCAACCCGAACCTGTCCACCTACCTGGTTCCGGTCTGCGCGGACACGCCGTCGGTGGAGGCGTTGTTCGTGGACCGGTCGGAGCCGGACGGCAAGCTGCTCGGGGTCCGCGGATTCGGCGAGACGCCGGGGACGGGCGTGCCCGCGGCCATCGGCAACGCGATCTACCACGCCATCGGCCGCCGCCTCAGGGACGTTCCCTTCACCCAGGACAAGCTGCTCTGATCACCGTACGCGCCGGCAGAGGGACGGACGCCCGGAGCCGACGTCCATCTGCCGGCGCCGGCCGGCCGGGTCAGCGGGCGGCGGGGGCGTGGTCCGCGGCGCGGTCGAGGAGCTCGTTCAGCAAGGCCCGCTCGCCCGGGCTGTACAGGTCCGCCACCTCGCCGAGGACGGCCTTCAAGGCCACGGCCCGCTGGGCCGCGCCGGGGACGCCGGCCGGGCCCGCCGTGGTGATCGACGCGATCATGGCCTCGCGCAGGCGGTCGGGGAGGGCCGGATCGCGCTCCTCGGGAGGAGTGCCGATGAGGTTGAGCGTGAGACCGACGCCGGCGGCGTGCACCATGCTGACGGCGGCCTCGACGCCGACGGAGAGCCGGCCGGCGACGGCGATGCGTCCGACCAGCATGCGCAGCCGCTCCAGCCCCTGCTCGGCGGCGCGGCTCCGGGACCCGGGCGTGGGCTGGCCGTACATGAGCAGGTAGTGGGCCGGGTTCTCCAGGCCGAAGCCGATGTGTGTGTCCCACCCGCGGCGCAGGTCGTCCACGGGGTCGTCGGAGAGCGTCTGGCCGTGCTTCTGCGCGAGGTAGCGTGCGAACCCGTCGGCCGCGACCGCTTCGAGCAGCCCGTTCATGTCGGTGAACAGGCGGTAGAGCGTGGGTGCCTGCACGCCGGCCGCCGCGCTGACGGTGCGCGTCGTCACTCCTTCGCGGCCTTTGTCCCGAAGCAGCTTGGTCGTGGCGTCGATGATGCGCCGCCGGACCTCTTCCCGATCACCCATGAATCGATGATAACCGGATGTCGATATCGGCTTTGCGCGTCCGGCTTTGCCGTAACGGCAAACGAAGTTGAGGCCGTTCCCCCTCCGGGCCGAAGCTCGTCCGACCCGAGCAGATGGGATATCGGATGAACGTCTTCGTCACCGGAGCGAGCGGCCTCATCGGCGGCACCGTCGCCATGCGCCTGCTGGCGGCCGGTCACACCGTCACCGGCCTGACCCGCGATCGCACCAAGGCCGCGGCCCTCGCCGGCCTGGGCATCGAGCCCGTGGTGGGCACGCTGGACGACGCCGGCGTGCTCGCCGGGCAGGCCGGCCGCGCCGACGCCGTCGTCAACGCGGCCGACAGCGATCACCGTCCGGCCGTCGAGACCCTCGTCGCCGCCCTGGCCGGCACCGGCAAGGCCCTGATCCACACCAGCGGCTCCAGCATCGTGGCCACCGGCACCACCGGGGAGCGGTCGGACGAGGTCTTCACCGAGGACGTCCTCGACTCCGGCTGGGTGCCCGACCACCCCCTCCGCACGGCGCGGCTGGACATCGACCGCCTGGTCCTGTCCGCCGCCGGCCGGGACGTGCGCTCCGCGGTCCTGTGCACCAGCCTGGTCTACGGGCGGGGCCGCGGCCTGGGGCGCGACAGCGTGCTGATCGCCGCCCTGGTCGGCCAGGCCCGCGCCGGCGGTGTCGTCCGGCACGTCGGCGCGGGCGCCAACCTCTGGTCGAACGTCCACGTCGACGACCTGGCCGACCTGTACCTGCTCGCCCTGGAGAAGTCCCCACCCGGCACCTTCTACTTCGTCGAGGGCGGCGAGGAGTCGTTCGGCGCGATGGCGGGGGCGATCGCCCGCTCCCTCGGCCTGCCGGGCCCGCGGTCATGGGACCCGGACGCGCCGGACAACGTCTGGAACCACGAATTCGCCCGGCACGCCCTGGGCTCGAACAGCCGCGTACGCGCCACCCGCGCCCGCGACCTGCTCGGCTGGCGTCCCCGGCACCGCTCCATCACCGCCTGGCTCGCCGCCGCGGACCTGGCCTGAGGATCTCTCCGCCGGAGATTTTCAAAGTGCGGATTCACAAAAGTGAAGGAGAGCGCTTATCGTGGGAATTGGGAGCGCTCCCAACCCCCCGAGAGATGTGATGCACATGCCCCTCCGCCCCGGGTCCCTGTCCGCCCCGCCGATCCGCACGGTCGAATACCTGTTGCCCTCCGTGCCCGCGGGTGTGGGCGAGGCGCGTTCCCTGGTCCGCGCGGATCTCACCCGCTGGGGCCTCACGAGCAGCGTGGACGACTGCCTGCTCATCGTCAGCGAACTGATCACGAACGTCGTCCGGCACGGCGGGTCGGCGTACGCGCTGCGCCTGGAGGACCGCGACGGCCGCCTCTACGGCGAGGTCTTCGACCCGGGCGGCGGCGTGCCCCGCCGGCGCTCCCCGGACGCCGACGCGATCTCGGGCCGGGGGCTGCAGATCGTCGCGGCGATCGCCGACGACTGGGGGGTCGCGGCGGCGGACGGCGGCAAGGTCGTGTGGTTCTCCGTCGGCTGCACCCCCTGACCACCCGCCTCAGGGCAGGTCGGACGGGCGGGCGCGCAGGATGCGGGTGAGCAGCCCGGTCAGCCGCTCGCGCTCGTCGTCGTCCAGGGACGCGAACCACTGCCGCTCCCTGAGGGCCTGATCGGCGACGCGGCGCGCGCCATGTACCCGATCGGCTCCAACGGCGCCTCCCAGGCGATCATCGACGCCCGGGTGCTGGCGCACGCGCCCGCCCACGACGACCTGGACGCGTACGAGGCGCAGCGGCGGCCCGCCACGACGGCGCTGCAACTGTCCAACCGGGAGATGGGCCCGGAGGTCGTCATGAAGCTGGCCCACGAGCGCGCGCCCGGCGGGTTCGACGACATCGAGCAGGTCGTCCCCTACGCGGAGCGTGCCGAGATCGCCGCCTCCTACAAGCGCACGGCCGGATTCGACCCGGCCGCGCTGAGCGAGCGCCCGTCCTGGGACGCCACCCGCACGTCCCGGAGCGCTGATCGGAGCCCGGCATCGTGAACCTCGAACCGCTCGCCACCTTCCACGTCGAGCTCGACCCCATCCTCGACCTCGGCGACTCGCACTGGGGCCGGCGCCGCGTCATCAACATCGTGGGCGGCAGGTTCGACGGCCCCCGCCTGTCGGGCGCCGTGCTGCCCGGCGGCGCCGACTGGCAGGTCCTGCACGCCGACGGCACGATCAGCATCGACACCCGCTACACGCTGCGCACCCACGACGGCGCGCTGCTCTACATCGCCACCAGCGGGGTCCGGTACGGCGCGCCGGAGGTGCTCGACCGGCTCGCGCGGGGCGAGGAGGTGGTGGCCTCCATGACGCCGCACGACTTCCACGACGGCCTCAAGTATCACGGCGGGGCGCTCGCGCTGGGCTCCGTGCTCAACCGGGGCGCGATGCAGGCGGCGCTCGGGCTGATGCACGCGGCGGAGGCGGGCGAGGACGTCGGGGCGGCGTTCGGCGCGCTACCACCTGCACGCCGGCGGCCTGCTCGCCCCCGAGCCGCCCGCCGCGGACGAGCCGGCCGCCTTCACCTTCGACCCGCGCGACCCGGTCCCGACCGTCGGCGGCCCGACGCTGCTGTCCGACCCGACGAACGCCGGCCCGCAGGACCAGCGCGACGTGGAGCTGCGGCCCGACGTGCTCTGCTACACCACCGAGGTGCTGGACTCCAACGTCGAGGTGACCGGGCCGGTGTCCGTGACCCTGCGCGCCGAGACCTCGGGGGCCGCCACGGACTGGACGGCCAAGCTGGTGAACGTCCATCCCGACGGCCGGGCGATGAGCGTGATCGACGGCATCGTACGCACCTCGACACCGTCCGGGACGTACACCGTCGATCTGGTCGCCACCAGCCAGGTCTTCAAGGCCGGCCACCGCATCCGGGTGGAGATCTCCAGCTCGAACTTCCCCCGCTTCGACCGCAACCCCGGGACCGGCCGCCCCGCCGCCCGAGCCGCCGAGGCCGACCTCGTCGTGCAGCACCAGCGGGTCTTCTCCTCCTCCTTCGTCACCCTGCCGCTCGTCCCCCGCGAGAGGTAGGCTCTGAGCTGCGAGGATTCCGATTCTCACGCTTCCAGCCAATTTCCAGGTACGACAGGTAACCTCACACGGCATGAAGTGGCAGCGCACATTCAACGGCGCGCTGGCCAGGTATACAGGATTCCAGGTCAACCGAGTAGGTAAAGCAGGACAAGCGGCGAAGGCGGTGCCGGAGAAGCGGCCGGAAACGCCTTTCCGGCCGCCGGCCGACCCGGAGACCGATCGCCTGCTGACGGCGCCGGTCTTCATCATCTCGCCGGTCCGGTCGGGCTCGACGCTGCTGCGGGCGATGCTGAACGCTCACCCGGACCTGCATGCTCCCCACGAGCTGCACGTACGCCGGCTGAGAGTGGAATTCGATACCTCGCTGGCCGAGAGGGCGATGGCGGCCCTGGGACACAACAAGGCCGACCTGGAGCATCTGCTCTGGGACCGGGTGCTCCACCGCGAGCTGGTACGCAGCGGCAAGCGGTTCATCGTGGAGAAGACCCCGGCCAACGCGTTCGCGTACGAGCGGCTGGCCGCGTGCTGGCCGGACGCCCGGTTCGTGTTCCTGCTGCGCCACCCCGCCTCGATCGCGACCTCCTGGCACGAGGCCAGCCCCGACAAACGCACCCCGGCCGAGGCCGCCGCCGACGCCCTGCGGTACATGAAGGCCGTGCAGCGGGCACGTACGGCGTTGCCCGGCCTGACCGTCCGCTACGAGGAGCTGACCGCCGAGCCCGAGAAGATCGGGCGTGGCATCTGCGACTTCCTCAAGCTGCCCTGGGCACCCGAGCTGCTCTCCTACGGCAAGCCGGAGGTCGTGACCAAGGGCCTGGGCGACTGGAAGGACAAGATCCAGTCGGGCACGGTGCAGCGGGGACGCGAGCTGCCCCGCCCGGAGGAGGTCCCCGACGTGCTGAAGAGCATGTGCCGGAGCTGGGGGTACCTCTCGTGAAGATCCGCTACATGCTCCTGCACGCCTACGGGATGGGCGGCACCATCCGCACCGTGGTCAACCAGGCCACCGCGATGGCGGAGGCGGGGCACGACGTCGAGATCGTCAGCGTCGTGCGCCGCCGGGACGAGCCGCAGTTCGCCATCGACCGGCGGATCACGCTCTCGGCGCTGGTGGACCAGCGCTCCGGCATCGAGGCCGACTCCCTGGCCCGCAAGGTGTGGCGGCGCGCCCGCGGCAAGATCGTCCCGTACGGCGAGTTCGCCGCCGAATACTTCACCGAGCGGGTGGAGTCGGCCGTCATCGACTACGTCTCCGGCCTGCGCGACGGCATCCTGGTCACCACCCGGCCCGCGCTCAACCTCATCTCGGCCCGCCGCGCCCCGTCCGGCGTCATCCGGGTCGCCCAGGAGCACATGAACGTGGCCTCCTACCACGAGGCCGTACGCGAGCAGATCGGCCGCCACTACGGCGCGTTCGACGCCATCGCCGTGCTGACCGAGACCAGCCGCCGCGAATACCACGCGCTGGTGCCTGGCACCCCGGTGGTGCGCATCCCCAACGCGGTCCACATGGACGGGCGCAAGCACTCCGACCAGAGCAACCCGCTGGTGATCGCGGTCGGCCGGCTGGTGCCCCAAAAGGGCTTCGACATGCTCATCCCCGCCTTCGGCGCCGCGACCCGCGAGCACCCCGGGTGGAAGCTGCGCATCTTCGGCACCGGGCCGTCGAAGGAGCGGCTGCAGGCCCGCATCGACGAGGCGGGCCTGGGCGATCGCATCCGGCTGATGGGCCGCAGCAACCGCATCCACGAGGAGCTGGCCAAGGCGTCGATCTACGCGCTGAGCTCGCGGATCGAGGGGCTGCCGATGGCGATGATCGAGGCCATGGGCCACGCCCTGCCGATCGTCGCCTTCGACTGCCCCACCGGCCCCGCCGACGTGCTCACCCCCGGCAAGGACGGGGTGCTGGTGCCGCCCCGCGACGTCGACGCGCTGGGCGAGGCGCTCGGGCGGGTGATGGCCGACCGTGAGCTGCGGCAGCGCATGGGCGCCGCGGCGGCGGAGACCGCCCACGGCTACACCCCGCACGTCGTCATGCCGCTCTGGAACGATCTGTTCACCGACCTGGCCGCCGGCCGGCCGATCGGCGACGGGTCCCGGACGGCCCCCTGACGGCCTTTCCGGCTCGGTCGGCGACGGGGCCCGCGCGGCCCGCTGACGGCCCTTTCCCGGCCGGGCTCCTCGGCCCCGGCCGGGCTCCTCGGGGGCCCGGCCGCTGCCTCAGCACGGCACCCCGCGCCGCCCGGCCCGCGCCACCCCGCCCAAGCCGCCCAACCCGCGCCGCCCAGCCCAGCCCAAGCCGCCGTCTCGGAGCGGCCCTTCCCGAGCGGCCCCCGCACGAGGAGCCGGTGGGTCGGCCTACCCCGGGCGCCGGCTCAGTCCTCGCCCACCACGGCGAGGTCGTCGCCCAGCGCGGCCGCGATCTCCGCGGCGCGGGAGTGGTCGTCCAGGCGGCGCGTCAGGTAGGCGCAGCCGTGGTGGTGCCGGAGCGACCACCAGGCGGCCGAGCCGCCGATCCCGCCCTTGGCGATCTTGCCGCGGTCGCGGACGAAGCCCAGCGTCCAGGTAAGCCGGGTGCCGAAGACCTCGTCGAAGTCCGTGACCTGCGAGGCGAGCAGCTCGGCGTGCAGGTGCGGGCCGAGCAGCGCGTGCACGCGGCCGTCCGCGCCGGTCAGCTCCGAGAAGAACCGCGCCATGGCGGTGGCGGTCGTGTGCAGGTTGACCGCGCCGAAGACCGACTGCCGCCAGGCCCTGGAGTTCGCCCGCCCGACATCGAGGGTCCCGTCGGGGATCTGCAGCCACGGCGCCGCGTGCAGCAGGCGCGGCCACGCGGGGTCGGCGTACTCCAGGTCGGCGACGCGGTCCAGCTCGCCGTCCGGCACCCCGAACCAGGCGTCCAGGCCCAGCGCGGGCCGCACCACCTCGGCGTGCACCTCCCCCAGCGTCGTGCCGGCGCCCGCGCGCAGGATGCCGTCGACCAGGTGCCCGTAGGTCAGCGCGTGCTCCCCTAACGAGGTCCCCGGCGCGTACTCCGGCGCCGCCTCCACCAGGCTCTCGCGCAGCCCGGCGTCGTCCAGCAGGTCCAGGCCGGCGGCCGTGGCGGGGAACCGGGGCTGGCCCGCCCGGTGCGTGAGCACGTGGCGCAGCGTGGTGGTCTCCTTGCCGTTGGCGCCGTACGCGGGCCAGTAGGTGGCCACCGGCTCGTCCAGGGCCAGCGCGCCGTCGCGCACCGCGACCAGGGCGGCGATGGTCACGAACGCCTTCGACAGCGAGTACGGCTGCACGAGCGTGCTCGCCTCCCAGGGACGGCCGCGCCCGGCATCGGCCCACCCTCCGTCGAGCCGGACGACCTCCCGCCCGTCCTTCCAGACGGACACGCCCGCGCCCGTCTCCCTGCCCTCGTCCACCAGTTTCTGGAAGACCTCGCGCACCGCCTCGTACCCGTCAGTGACGAACCCCTCGACCTTCACGATGTCTCACCTCCACCCGAATATACCCCTATAGGGTATTCTCCACAACGGCCGATCCGGGTTTGACTGGAGCCCTGACCGCATCGCCTCACCCCCGGGAAATCCATGAGAAGGCTCCTGCTCTCCCTCGTCCTGGCCGTGGCCACCCCCTTGGCGGCCGCTCCGGCGGTGGCCCACACCCGGCCGCCCGCCGTCATCTTCGACACCGACATGGACTTCGACGACGCGGCCACGCTGGCCTACCTCGCACAGGAGCACCGGGGCGGGCGCATCGACCTGCGCGCGATCACGGTGACGAGCAGCGGCGCCGGCTTACCCGGCCGGGCGATCCGGCACGCGAGGTGCCTGGCCGAGCGCCTGGGCCTGCGCTCCGTGCAGATCGCCGACGGCACGGCCACGGGGGTCAACTCCTTCCCCGCCGAGCTGAGGCAGCTCTTCGACCGGGTGCTCACGGCGGCCACGCCCGGCTGCTCCGGGGACGAGACGCCGTCGAAGGTGCGCGCCCCGGAGCTGATCAGGAAGGTGCTGCGCGCCGACCCCTCGACCGAGATCATCGCGACCGGGCCGCTGACCAACCTGGCCGGCGCGCTGCCGTACTCGGCCTCCCGGCTGACCTCCATGGGCGGCGCCGTGAACGTCCCCGGCAACCTGTGCTGCGGCACGCCGCCCGAGTTCGACGGGACGCAGGAGTTCAACTACTGGCTCGACCCGGCGGCCGTGCGCGAGGTGCTGGCCCGGAGCCGGGGCGCGGTGCGGATGGTACCGCTGGACGCCGCCAACGAGGTGCTGATCACCGGCGCGTTCCTGGACCGGCTCGGCGCCGACCACCGCACCGCGGCCGCCGACACCGTGCTGGAGATCGTCACCCATCCCGAGGTCCAGCCCCTGATCGCGGCCGGCCTGCTCTACTGGTGGGACCCGCTGGCCGCGATGAGCGCCATCCACCCCGGGCACGTCGGGTTCACCTCCGGACGGATCGACGTGGTGCCGAGCGGTCCCTCCGCCGGGCGCACGTTCCTGTCGCCGTCGGGGCGCCCGCTCAGGTACGGCACGACGGCCGGCACCGCGGCGTTCGAGCAGCGCTTCCTCGACACCCTGAACGGCCGGACTTAGCGAAACCGCCGGCAACTGTGGGTAACTTGGGTAATCGCCCGCCATCGGACCGGTCGAGACCGGGTCAGCACTCGTCTCACCGGCGCTGAGCCGTCCCCGGCCCGCCACGGCCCCCGGCTATAACGGACGGCATCGATCTTCGCCGGGGGGCATGTTGATGACCAGCGTACGACGGACCGCCACCGGCCTGGCCCTGCTCGCCGCCCTGTGCGTGCCCGGCCAGGCGGTCGCGGAGCCGGCCCTGCCACCCGCGCCGCCGGTGCTGAGCCTGGAGCTGGACGGCGACTCGTTCTCCCTCCGCGACGCCTTCGCCGTCCTGTCGGGCCGTCCCGTCGCCGTGCGGCTCTCGCCGGCCGCGCGGGCGAACATGGCCAGGACACGGGCGGGTGCGCTGGCGGTCCTGGACGACCAGCGGGTGTACGGCTGGAACCAGGCGCTCGGGCCGCTGAAGGACCGCCCGCTCTCGTCGCAGCAGGCGGAGCAGTTCCAGCGCAACGTCCTGCGCTCGCACGCCGCCGGGGTCGGGGAGCCGCTGCCCGACGACGTGGTCAGGCTGGCCATGATCCTCAAGGCGAACCAGATGGCCAGGGGGACGGTCGGCGTACGGCCCGAGGTGCCCCAGCGGCTGCTGGCCATGGTCAACGCCGGCGTCGTGCCGCTGATGCCGCAGATCGGCTCGCTCGGCACCGGGGACCTGCAGCCGCAGGCGGCGGCGGGCCTGGCGGCGCTCGGCGAGGACGCGCCGGTGCGCTACCGGGGCCAGGAGGGGCCCGCCTCGGTGCTGTTGCCGAAGGCCGGGCTGCCCAGGGACTTCGTGTTCCAGGCCGGGGAGGCGCTGCCGGTCATCAGCGGCAGCACCGTGCTGGCCGCCTCGCTGATGCACGCCGTGTACCGGGCCACCGTGCTGGCCGACCAGGCGGAGGGCGCCTTCGCCCTGTTCATGGAGGCGACCAGGGCCGAGCGGGGGTCGCTGGACGCGCGTACGCACCGGGAGCGCCGCATCCCCGAGCAGAACGCGGTCGCCGCGCGGCTCCGCGCGATGGTGGCGGGCTCGCGCTGGATGACGGAGGAGGGCCGCAAGCGCCTCGACCCGGCGAACTACCACCCGCGCGTCCAGGACGCGGTGTCGGTACGGGCGGCCCCGCACATCATGGCCGGGCTGCGGCACGCGCTCGCCGACGCCCGCCAGACCCTGGTACGGGAGGCCAACGCCTCCACCTCCAACCCGCTGATCTTCAAGCGCGACCGGGGCCCGGGCTACGAGTTCGTCATGGGCGGCAACTGGGACGGCTCCGTGATGGGCCATCTCGCCGACACCCTGAACGCGGAGATCGCCGACGTCGGGGTCCTGTCGCAGGAGCTGTCGGGGCGGCTGCTGTCCCCCAGGTGGAGCTACGGCCTGCCGGCCAATCTCGCCGGCGGGGCGGTCGGGCTGAACTCCGGGATGGTGCAGGTCCAGACGGTGGCCGCCGCGCTGATCCCGGAGATGCAGGTCAGGGCCACCCCTGCGGGGACGCTGTCCCGGCCGGTCAAGGACGGGCAGGAGGACCACAACACGATGGCGATGGCCTCGGTCCGGAACCTGCACGAGAACCTCGACCGGCTCGAGATCGTCCTGGCCGTCCAGTACCTGATGGCGGCCCAGGGCATCGACCTCATCGCCGGGAAGATGGCGGGCCTGCCGCTCGGCGCCGTGACGCGGGGCCTGCAGGCGGAGATCAGGCGGCACATCGCGCCCTTGGGCGAGGACCGGTATCTGACTCCCGACCTGGAGCGGGCCATCTGGCTGGTACGCGACCGCCGCCTGGTCCCGGCCGTGCCTCCCCTCCCCCGCCGCGCCACCGTCTCCACCGCCGCGCCCGCCCCCGCCGCCCTGCCCGTTCCCTTGTCCGCCCCCCTGTCCGCCACTCTGTCCGCCACTCTGTCCGCTCCCCTGTCCGTCACCTGCGCCCGTCCCGGCCGCGGTGGGTGCTAGGGCGGGGGCCAGGCTCCCATGTCCGGTCCGCCCCAGGTGCCGCGTCCGCCCGGCGACGGCGAACCGGTAGAGCCCACGGCGGCGCGGCGCGTGCTGCTGGTCGCGGGCGCCGTGCTCGTGGTCCTCGTCGTCCTGCTGATCGGGGCCACGGCGTTCTTCCTGTACAACCAGGCCATGGCTCCGGAGCGGCCGGGATAGGGGCGGGCTCCGGCGAGGACCGACTACTACACCTTGTAGCATTACACGCTGTAGTAGCGGTGGCTCCGGACAGACGGCCCCGCCCGGAGGGAAGGGGACGTGATGCGGCGCTCGGCGCAGCTGGTCATCTCGGCCACGGTGTTCGTGGATCTGCTCGGCTTCACGCTGATCCTGCCGGCGCTGCCGTTCTACGCCTCCGAGCTGGGGGCCGGCGGTTTGTGGTTCGGGGCGCTGATGAGCGCGTACTCGGTGGCGCAGCTCGTCGCCGCACCCGTGCTGGGCAGGCTGTCTGACCGGTACGGGCGGCGGCCCCTGGTGCTGCTGGCCCTCGCCGGGTCGGCCGTGTCCATGACCCTCACCGGCCTGGCCACGTCGCTGACCGGGCTCCTGGTCTGCCGGCTGCTCGCGGGGGCGTGCGGCGGGAGCATCTCGGTGGCCCAGGCGTACCTGGCCGACGCGGTGCCCGCCGAGCGGCGTACGGGGGCGATGGCGCAGCTGGGGGCCGCGATCGGGATGGCGTTCGTGGTCGGGCCGGCCCTGGGCGGGCTGCTCGCGCCGCTGGGGTTCGCGGCCTGCGCGTATGCGGCGGCGGGCCTGGCCGCGCTCAACCTCGCCGCCGCCTTCGTCTGGCTCCCCGAACCCGCACGGGCATCCCACGCCACGCGCCGGCCACACCCCCTTCCCGATCACCAGCGCGCCGCACCGGCTCAGCCCCGCCCCGATGGCGATCAGGGGCGGGGCGCGTCCCAGCGGGCCGGGCTCGGCGTGAGCGGGGACGGCCGCCGGCCGATCCGCCCCCTCGGCGTCGCCCGGCCGGGCACCGCGGCCGGTGGGAGCGGGAGCAGGGCCGTGGCGTTGCTGGCCGGGACCGGGTTCCTGGCCATGGCCGCCTTCGTGGGGATGGAGACCACGCTGGCCTTCCTCGGCCGGGACCGTTACGGGTGGGACGCCACCACGATCGGGCTGGCGCTGGCGGCGGCCGGGCTGGCGATGGCCGCCGTACAGGCCGGGCTGGTGTCCTGGCTGGCCCGCCGCTGGGGCGATGCGCGGGTCGCGGCGGCCGGGGCCGTGACGATGGCCGGGTGCATGGTGGCGGTCCCGGTTTCGGCGACCTGGTGGCAGTGCATGGTCGCCGTCTGCCTGCTCTCCGCCGGGCACGGCCTGCTCACTCCGACCGTGTCCAGCCTGCTGGCCGCCGCGGGGCCGCCGGAGCGACGCGGAACGCGTCTGGGGACCGGGCAGTCGGCGGGCGCCGCGGCGCGGATCATCGGCCCGGCCGGCGCGGGGCTACTGTTCGACGCCGGGACGGCGCTACCGTACCTGGCCGGGGCACTCTCGGCGGCCCTGGCGGCCGCTGCCGTCCTGGCCGTGCCCGCGCTGGAACCCGCAGGACAGGAGGAGGGGGCGTGAACAGCCTCGGCGAGCTGGAACGCTCGATCATGGACGTGCTGTGGAGCAGCGACGCGTGGCTGACCGTACGCGACGTCGTCAACCGGCTCAGCGACCGCAAACTCGCGTACACGACCGTGATGACCGTGATGAACCGGCTCGTCCGCAAGGACTTCATCCGGCGCGAACGCGACGACGACGGCCGCACCTGGCGTTACCGGCCGGCGGCGGGGCGGGAGGCGTACGTCGCCGAGCTGATGCTCTCGGCGCTCGGCGAGACCGGTGACCGGCTCGCCGCGCTGGGCCACTTCGCCCGCTCGGTCACCCCCGAGGAAGCCGCCGCGTTGCGGCGGGCGCTGCCCGACGGGCAGGAGACGTCATGACCTACGCCGCCCACCACCTCCTCACGCTCGCGGCGGCCCTGGTCGCCATGGCGGTCATGCCGCGCTCGCGGCTCGCGTGGCGGGCGCCGCGAACGTCGCTGCTGATCTGGCAGACGGTCGGCCTGACCCTCGTCCTGTCGGCCGTCGGCACGGCCATCGCGATCGGCCTGGCCCCCTACCAGCTCGGCATCGTCCCCGCCCTGGTCGCCTTCGCCCGCGACCTGGCCGGCGGCCGGCTGCCCGCCGCGCTCACCCCCCTGCACCTGCTGTGCACCGCCGGCGGTCTTGCGGCGACCGCCTGGATCGCCGTCGCGTTCGCGCGCAGCGCCCGCTCCGTGGCCGCCCTGCGACGCCGGCAGCGGACGCTGCTCAACCTGATCGCCCGCCCGCATCCTGACCTGCGGGAGGCGCTGGTGGTGGAGCATCCGGCGGTGGCCGCGTACTGCCTGCCGGGGCGCAGGGCCGCGATCGTGGTCAGCACCGGCAGCCTCGACCTCCTCACCGGGCAGGAGCTGCGGGCAGTGCTGGCCCACGAGCGCGCGCACGCCCGCGAGCGCCACGACCTGGTGATCCTGCCGTTCGCCGCCCTGCACCGCGCCCTCCCGTCCAGCCGCCGGGTCCGGGCGATGCTGGACGCGGTGGCGCTGCTCGTCGAGATGCGCGCCGACGACCGCGCCGCGCGCGACAACGGCCGCCGCCCGCTGGCCACCGCGCTGCGCCGGTTCCGCTCCTGTGAGCGCCTTGCCACCCCGCCCGGCACGCTCGGCGGCACCGGCGGCACCGGCGGCACCGGCGGCACGGATGCCAGGGGCGGCACCGACGGCAGGGGCGGGCATGATCTTGATGCGCGCATCGACCGGCTCAGCGCGCCGCCGCACAGTCCGTGGCCCGTGCGGGCCCTGCTCCTGCTCGTCGCCCTGACCGTGGTGAGCACCCCGGTCAGCCTGTTCCTGCTCCCCCTCTGAGGCGCCGGCAGCAGGAAGGCGATATACGGAACCGCCCCGCGAACGTATGATCGGATCGCCTGATCACCGCGGCTGCGAGGGAGTTTCCCGTCATGCGGATCACCATCATCGTGCTCGCGGCGCTGGCCGTCGGCCTCCTGCCCGCGACCGCCGCCCACGCGCAACCAGGCGCTCCCGGCCTGAGGATCAAGGAGAGCCGGTTCCACGTCAAGGCGATCGGCCCCGGCTTCGTGCTGAAGCTGACCCCGCGCAAGCTGGACACGCGCATCGACGAGGCGCGGTTCGGCGATCCCGCCACCGGCAACCCGATCGTCCGGCAGACGATCAACCTCACCGGGCTCACGCTGCGCCCCTTCGAGTGCCGCAACGGCACGTACACGATCAGGACCGGCACCTTCCAGCGCACCTGGCGGGTCTCGCAGCTCGCCAAGCGGCCGCTCCCCTACCCCGAGGGGTTCGCCACCGGCGCGCCGGGCATCTTCACGCCGTTCGTCGGCGAGCTCGAAGGCACGGTGACCGACGCCGCCGGGGAGACGCTGAACTTCCTGATCTCGGACCTGGTGCAGGAGGTCCTGACGCCGGACGGCTTCTCCGCGACGGCGCCGATCCACGGGTTCTTCGTCGATCAGCAGGGCCGCGTACGCGACCGCATCTCGCTCGTCGGCCGCTTCAACTCCGGAGGCGACGGCCAGGCCCCCACGTACGGGATCGAGGACCGCGGCACCTGCCGGCAGATCGCCGACCTCCCCTACGGCCCGGGGAGCGAGCGCGCGGTGGTGACGGGACCGCTGTTCGTGCTCCCGTTCAGCGCCCCTGTGACGGTGCCCGAGCACCCCTGACCTGGACCCGGACGGTCGTCTGCTAGCGTCGGCGGCGGCGAGGGGGGTGGGGCATGTCCGCGGACGGCGTCGCGGTCCAGTTCGTCCGGGCGGCCATCGCCTCGACCGAGTCGGCCGGGATCGACGTACGCCGGGCGACCCGCGACACCTCGCTGTGGCGCGAGCTGGCGCGGCCGGGCACCACCCACATCGGCTGCGAGCAGGCGGTCACGGCGCTGCGGGGGCTGTTGCGGCTCACCGGTGACGAGTTGCTCCTGCTCGGGCCGCGCCCTGTGCTGCCGGGCACCTTCCGGATGATCTCGCTGGGCCTGATCCACGCCCCGGATCTGCGGACCGCGCTCGAGCGGCTGGTGGAGTTCGCGTCGATCACCACGGGCTACTCGCGCAGCCGGCTCGTCGTGGACGGCGCCACCTGCCGGATCGAGATCGCCGCCGAGCCGGGCGCCGATGTCCCGCCGCTGGCGGCCGAGATCATGCTCGCCTTCGCGCACCGGTTCCCGGCGTGGCTGGCCGCCCGGCGGATCCCGCTCACCGGGGTGGAGCTGCCCTTCCCGGAGCCCGGCTACAGCGCCGAATACCTGCACATCTTCGGCAGGTCGCCGTCCTTCGACGCTCCGGTGGCCGCCATCTCCTTCGACGCCGGCCATCTCGCGGCCCCCGTCGTGCGGGAGGAGCAGGAGCTGCTGGGCTATCTCCAGCGGTCCCCGGCCGATCTGATCCACCATCGCGACTACGGCACCACGACCGCCGACCGGGTCCGCAACATCCTCGAACGCGGCGACACGAGCAGCCGGGCGCGCGCCGAGGACGTCGCCGCCCGGCTGTCGGTCAGCGTCCCGCACCTGCGCCGCCTCCTGCGGCGGGAGGGCACCTCCTTCCACCGGATCCGGGAGGAGGTCCTGAGAGATCTCGCCATCGCCGGCCTGCGCCGCGGCGCGGAGTCCGTGGACGAGCTCTCCTCCCGGCTCGGGTTCTCCGAGCCCAGCGCGTTCCGTCGGGCCTTCACCCGCTGGGTCGGCAGCCCGCCGGGCGAATACCGCGACCGGCACGCCCTCGCGGCCCGAAACTGACCCCGGGACCCCCGGGACGCGCGGCACGCACAGCGTCGGCGCGGTCGCCGCCCGGCGCTCCCGGGGCCGCGAGCGCGATGGGCGTCGCCCGCGGGTGCCGACCGGCGTCGGACGTCGGGCGTCCGGAGGCGGGCGTCCCGGAGGCGGGCGTCCCAGAGGCGGGCGTCCCAGAGGCGGGCGTCCGGAGGACGGGCGGAGGGCGGCGGGCGGCTACGTGGTCTGCGTGGCGGTGGTGGGGCGGCGGGGCCGGAGGCGCCATGGCGGGAGGGCGATCATGACGGCCGTCCCCGCCAGGCATGTCCAGGCGAAGACGTCGCCGATCACGCGGTAGACCGTGGCCGCTCCGCGCGTGGGCACGTCGGAGTAGACGACGTGCCGGTCGCCGCCGGCGTAGTCGTGCACGGCCAGCGCCCGCCCCTGCGCGTCGAAGGCCCCCGACACGCCGAACTCCGCCTGCCGGACCATCGCGTAGCCGTTCTCGATCGAGCGCAGGCCGGCCTTCTGGCTGTGCACGGGGCCGATCTCCGCCCAGTCGCGCGCGGGCACGATCATGATGTCCGCGTCCACGCGCATGAGCTCGGGGAAGTCGGCGTCGAAGCAGATCACGGTGGCCAGCCGGCCGTAGGGCGTCCGCGCGACCGGCACCACGCCGTCGCCCGCCGGGTACGCCTCCAGGCCCGGAATGGGATGGGCCTTGTCGTACGCCCAGACCCGCTCGCCCTCCGGGCCGAACAGGTAGACCCGGTTGGCGGCGTACGGGGCCCGCGGCAGGAAGAGGGACACGGCGGCCTGCAGGTAGATCCGGTTCTCCCGCGCGGCGGCGGCCACCCGGGCCAGGAAGGCCGGCTCGTCGGCCGCCAGGACGTTGGCCGCCTGCTCCGACCACGCCACGATCCTCGCCCCCGCCTGCGCCGCCTCCCGCGTACGTGCCAGCAGGTTGACGTTGACCCGGTCGAAGGCGGCCCGCACGGCCGCCTGATCCTGCCCGGCCACCCCCTCGGGGGTGTGGTTCTCGCCGATCACGCCGCGCAGCTCGCGGGTGGCCGAGGTGTCCGGGCTGATGCCCGCGACCCGCACGGTGGTGGCGTCCGGCGCGGGGAAGGCCAGCCTGATCCCGCCCGCCAGCAGCACGGCCAGGGTCACGGCGGCGTACGACCACAGCACGCGCGGCGCCCGCGGGTTCGCCCAGACGTGGTTCGCCGCGGTGGCGAACCAGCCGATCAGGAAGCCCACCCCGTACGGACCCGTCACGGCCACGGCCTGCAGCAGCGCCAGGTTGTCGTGCTGGGTCGCGGCCGGCACGCCGAACGCGGTGCCGAAGGGGCTGAGGAGCGTCATCAGGAACTCGCACGCCGCCAGCGCCGCCGGGAACAGCAGCAGCCGCGTCACGATGCCCGCCCGCGGGGTGACGAGCCGGTCGGCGACGTACGGCACGACGGTCAGGGTGCCCAGGGCGATGATCCCGAGCACGGTGATCGGCGTCATCGGCACCGCGGTCTCGACCATCCAGAACAGGCCCGCCAGCGCGGACCCCGCCCACACCGCGAGCAGGCCGGCGGGGGCCGGGCCGGTCCTGACGAACCTGAGGAGGAGAACGGGCGACAGCCAGGCCGCCACCGCGACGTCGTAACGACCGTGGACGGCGAGGAGCCACAGCAACGTTCCCGCCGCCAGCCAGGCCCGGCGCCACCGATCGGCGCCGGGGACCGGTGGCACGCCGGCGGTGCCGTCACCCGTGCCGCTTCCACGTACGACCTGCTCTGTATGCATGCGCCGACGCTATTTTCGCCCCGGCCCCGGCGGCTGTGACCGAGGCTCTCCTCATCCATGACCGAGCCGATCGGCCCGGGCAGAGGGCTCCTGACGCGTCAAGGGCGGCCCGCGGGTTCACCTTCGACGGGAGCAGCCGCTCATTGCCTGAACAGCGGGATCCAGCCGCCCGCCAGGACCATGGCGCGCTGGCGGGCGGAGAGGCGGTGCCTGAGCACGATGCCGTTCACGGCCAGCTCCGTGCCGTGCTCGACCGCGTCGCGCAGGCCCTCGAAACGCAGCTCGGGGCCGATCCTGTCGTAGTCGGACTCGTCGGCGAACTCGAGCGCGAGCACGCCGAAGTTGGCCAGGTTCTGCCAGTGGATGCGGGCGAAGGACTTGGCGACGACGACCCGGAGCCCGAGGTAGCGGGGGACGATGGCGGCGTGTTCGCGGGAGGAGCCCTGGCCGTAGTTGCGGCCGCCGACGATGGCGTGCGGTCCCGTGTCGCGGGCCCGTCGCGGGTAGTCCTCGTCGATCTGGGTGAAGGCGAAGTCGGCCAGCGCCGCGATGTTGCTGCGGTACGGCAGCGCCCGCGCACCCGCCGGCATGATCTCGTCGGTCGAGATGTCGTCGCCCACCTTGAGCACGACCGGCAGGGTGAGCGAGTCGGGCAGCGGATCCAGCTCCGGCAGCGTGCCGATGCTCGGGGCCTTGACCAGCTCCGCCTCGCGGGCCTGGTCGATGGGCGGGGGCGGCTCCAGGAGCGCCGCGCCCGCGCTGACCGTGCCCGGCAGCTCCCCGCGCGGCGGGTCGAGGCCCAGGTCGCGCGGGTCGGTGATGGCGCCGGTGAGTGCCGCGGCGGCCGCGGTCTCGGGTGAGCAGAGCCAGACGGAGTCGTCGTGGGTGCCGGAGCGGCCGGGGAAGTTGCGGGGGAACGTACGCAGGCTGTTGCGGCCGACGGCCGGGGCCTGGCCCATGCCGATGCAGCCCAGGCAGCCGGTCTGGTGGATGCGCGCGCCGGCCTCGATCAGCGCGGTGATCGCGCCCATCTTGGTGAGGTCGATGAGGATCTGCCGCGAGGTGGGGTTCACGTCCAGGGACACCTGGGGGTGCACCTGCCTGCCGCGCAGGATCTCCGCCACCACGGCGAAGTCGCGCAGGCCGGGGTTGGCCGAGGAGCCCACGACGACCTGGTGGACCGGCTCGCCCGCGGCGTGACGTACCGGGATGACGTTGCCGGGTGAGCCGGGCCGGGCGATCAGCGGCTCCAGGGCGGACAGGTCGATCTCCTCGTGCACGTCGTAACCGGCGCCGGGATCGGCCACGCATTCGGTGAAGTCGCCGGCCCGGCCCTGGGCCCGCAGGAACTCCAGCACCCGCTCGTCGGAGGGGAAGACCGTGGTGGTCGCGCCCAGCTCGGCGCCCATGTTGGCGATGACGTGCCGGTCCATCGCGGTCAGCGTGGCGAGCGCGGGTCCGTGGTATTCGATGACGCGGTGCACGCCGCCCCGTACGCCGTGCCGCCGCAACATCTCCAGGATCACGTCCTTGGCGCTCACCCACGGCGGCAGCTCACCGGTGAGCCGCACGCCCCAGACCTCGGGCATCGTGACGAACAGCGGCTCCCCGGCCATGGCCATGGCCACCTCGAGCCCGCCCACGCCGATGGCCAGCATGCCGAGCGAGCCGGCGGCGCAGGTGTGCGAGTCGGAGCCGGCCAGCGTCTTGCCCGGCACGCCGAAGTGCTGCATGTGGGTGGGATGGGACACGCCGTTGCCCGGGCGCGAGTGCCAGATCCCGAACCGCCGGCAGGCCGAGCGGAGGAACACGTGGTCGGCCATGTTGCGCTCGTCGGTCTGCAGCAGGTTGTGGTCGACGTACTGGACCGCCGTCTCGGTGCGTACCCGGTCCAGGGCGAGGGCCTCCAGTTCGAGCATCACCATCGTGCCGGTGGCGTCCTGGATCAGCGCCTGGTCGATCCGCAGCCCGATCTCCTCGCCCGGCCGCATCTCGCCCCTGGTCAGGTGCGCGGCGATCAGCTTCTCGGTCACGTTCTGGCTCACGAGGGGCTCCGCTACCCGGACGGGGCCGGACGACTCACCGGATCTTCGCCGACGACGTGGAAGATGTCCTGATCTTTCATGAGAAATCCCTAATGTCCCTCTCACGTGGGAGCCACGGCCGATCGAGAGCCTTCTCATGACCGGGCGGACGGCCCGCACCGGGACTGACGAGGGGAATGACATGAACAAGATCGGACTGACCGTGGCCGGCGCCGTGCTGGGCACCGTCCTCGGCGGCCTCACCCTGGCCACACCGGCCGCGGCCGACACGCGCACCTGTGCCGGCACGATCCGCGCCACCAGCGTCGACGACGTACGCGTGCCCGGCGGCGCCACCTGCACCCTCCTCGGCACCCGGGTGAGCGGCAACGTCAAGGTCGGCGACGGGGCCGCCCTCGTGGCGCGCGGCGTCCGGGTCGACGGCGACATCCAGGCGGAGGGCGCCCGCGCAATCTCCGTCACCAGCGGCTCGAAGGTGGACGGCAACATCCAGGTGAAGGACGGCGGCAGCGTCACGGTGACCTCGACCCGGGTCGACGGCGACATCCAGATCGAGGACAACCGCCGCTACGTACGCGTCGACGGCAACCGGGTGGACGGCAACATCCAGCTCAAGGACAACCGCCGGGGCCTGCGGGTCCACCGCAACGCCGTCAAGGGCGACCTGGAGTGCGAGGACAACCGCTCGAAGGTCACCGGTGGCGGGAACTCCGTGCGCGGCGACAAGGAAGGCCAGTGCCGCCGCTTCTGACCGCCGGGCCTCCGGGCCGGATCCGCTCCAGCGCGGACGGCCCTTGGTCAAGCTAGGTTGACCTCTATGGAAGAGGCGCGGCGCATGACGCCGGAGACGTACGGTGACGATCGGCTCGCGGCGAAGCTGAACGAGGTGCTCGACCCCGCCCGCCACCCCGTGGCCGCCGTCGCCACGGTCACGTCCTCCGGGATGACCGTGGCCGGCCGCGGCGCCCCGATGGAGGCGGACTTCGAGATCGGGTCGATCACGAAGGGGATCACCGGGCTGCTCTACGTCGACGCGCTGGCACGGGGCGAGATCAGCCGTGACACGCTCCTCGGCGAGGTGCTGCCGATCGGCGACGTCCCCGCCGCGCGGATCAGCCTGGCCGCCCTCAGCACGCATCGATCCGGGCTGCCCCGGCTTCCCGCCGCCATGCACCCGTTACGGCGGACCATCGCCCTGTGGCGGCACGGGACGAACCCGTACGGGGAGGACCTCGAACAGCTCCTGGCCCAGGCGCGGGGGGCCAAGGTGGGCAAGCCGGCGCCGCGATACTCGAACTTCGGGTTCGAGCTGCTCGGCCACGCGATCGCCCGCGCCGCCGGCACGACGTACGCCGACCTGGTGCGCGACCGGATCGCCGGCCCCCTCAAGCTCGGCGGCCTCTACGTGCCCGCGAACCCGGAGCGGCTCCGCCCCACGGCCCTGACCGGCCGGAGCAAGCGGGGGCGGCCACGGGAGCCGTGGACGGGCGAGGCACTCGGGCCCGCCGGCGGCGCCCGCGCCGCCATCCGGGACATGGCCCTGCTGACCGGCGCGCTGCTGAACGGCACGGCACCCGGCGTCGCCGCGCTCGACCCGGTCGCCCCCTTCCAGGGCAGGGTGCACATCGGTGCCGCCTGGCTCGTCCTGACGGTCGGGAGCGGCTTCACCCTGCACAATGGCGGCACGGGCGGCTTCCGCTCCTGGCTCGGGCTCCACCGCGCCTCGGGGACCGGCGTGGTCGTGCTGTCCGCCACCGCGGCCTCCGTGGACCGTCCCGGGTTCAACCTCCTGACCGAGCTGTCCGGCGGCCCGAAGAAGGCACGTCCCACCCGATGAGCTCCCGGGCGCGGGAGGCTGTTCGCCGTGTTCCTGTCGGCCTGCGCGGGAGGCACGTCGGTGGTCCCCGCGGGGATCGGGGGTCCTCGGGCTCGGCGTCGGCTTCATCTTCGTGCTGACCCCGATCACCAGTGCCGCGGCGGGCACGCTGCCGGCCGACCGGGTCGGCGTCGGCATCGGGTCTCCAGAGAGCCCAGTACCTCGGCGCCGGCACCGGCCCGGCCCTGCTCGGCGCGCTGGTGATCGCGAGACAGCAGAGCGGCGCGGGCGCCGTCAACCCGCTGTTTCCCGGGCACGAGGGCGCCGCCTACTCCGACGCCTTCCTGGTCATGGCCGCGGTCGTCGTCCTCGCTGGTCGTGGCCGTCCGGATGCGTCCCAGGGCGGCGGCCGGCTAGAGGTCAGTACCGGTTCGTCTCGGCGTCCAGGTCGAGCCCCGCGTCGAGCTCCTTCGCGGAGACCCCCTTGAGGCCCAGCTGGTCCTTGGCGATCCGGCCGAGCGTGGGCAGGCTCTTGCGGTCCGGCCAGGTCTCGGGCTTCCACAGCGACGAGCGCAGGAACGCCTTCGCACAGTGCATGTACAGCTCCTCGACCTCCACGAGGACCGCCAGGCGCGGCCGCTTGCCCTGGACCACCAGGTCGTCGAAGAACGGCGCGTCCGACACGAGCGTCGCCCGCCCGTTCACCCGCAGGGTCTCGTTCATCCCCGGCACGATGAACAGCAGCCCGACGTGGGGGTTGTCCAGCACGTTGCGGAGGCTGTCAAGCCGGTGGTTGCCGGGCCGGTCGGCCAGCGCCAGCCGGTGGTCGTCGAGGACCAGCACCGACCCGGCCGGATCCCCCCGGGGCGAGACGTCGCAGGTGCCGTCGGAGTTCGAGGTCGCCAGCAGCACGAACGGCGAATGCGCGATGATCGTGCGCGCGTGCTCGTCGATCCGGGCGATGTCCTTGTCCCAGATGGGCTGCGGCGGCTCTTTCACGATCTCCCGGAGCTCGGCCTGGGTCCCCACCGTACGGATCTCAGAAGCGTTCATCACTCGATCTTAGGTGAGCCTAACCAGGACTGTCAGGGCGGTACTAAGCTGGGGCGATGCCGCCCGTGCCGGACCTCGTCCTCCCATGACCAGGCAGATCCGCACGCTGCCCGCCCTGGCCGCCGGGCCGGCCGAGATGCCGTACACGATCCTCAGCTGGAGCGAGACCTTCGTCCACGACACTACGTGGAACGAGCACTCCCACCCCTGGCACGAGTTGCTCTGGAACGAGCGCGGCGCGTCCACCGCCGTGGTGGGGGCGCGGGTCTGGACGATCACGCCCACGCTGGGCCTGTGGATGCCCGCCGGCACCCTGCACTCCGGGTCAGCCACGGCCGGCACCTGGTGCCGCGCCGGTTTCCTCGCCTTCGGCGCCGTCACCCCGATCTCCCCCACGCCCGTCGGCGTCGAGATCACCCCGCTGCTGCGGCTGCTGCTGGAGCGGCTCACCGACACCGAGCTGCCCTCCGGCTCGCGGGCGGTGACCGAGGCGATGGTGCTCGACGTGCTCACGCCCTCCTCGCACGAGCTGCTCCTGCAGGTGCCCACCTCCGCCCTGCTGCGCCCGATCGCCGACGCCGTGCGCGACGACCCGGGCGACCAGCGCACGCTGGCGGACTGGGCGTCCCGCCTCGGCGTGAGCGCCCGCACGATCAGCCGGGCCTTCAACGCGGAGACGGGCACCAGCTTCGCGCGCTGGGTGGCGGCGGTACGCGCCCAGCACGCGGTCGGCCTGCTCACCCGGGGGTGGGACGTCGACGCCGTGGCCGAGGAGGTCGGCTACCGCTCGGCGAGCGCGTTCGGCGCGGCCTTCCGCCGGACGACCGGGCTCACACCGGGGGCGTTCCGGGCACGTTGAGGCCCCACGTGTCCCGATCGCGACAGTCGATGTCTCAAATGATTGATTGCGACAAGTCGCCTATTACTCCTATGGTGCCCATAGAAAAGGCAAGCCTTACCTAACTAATCCGAGGGCCGGGCACCAGCGGATTCTGAAGTGGAGTACGGGATTGAAGCGTCCACCTAGCCTTCGCATCCTCACCGTGGCGGCCGTCCTGCTGGGCATCACGGCCTGTGGCGGCACCTCGGAGACCAAGGACGAGACCACGGGCGCCGGCGCGAGCGCCAGTGCCACCGCCGGCGCCGGCAACAGCGCGAGCACCTTCCCCATGACGATCAAGCACGCGCTGGGGACCACCACCATCGAGGCCAAGCCGCAGCGGGTGGCCACGGTCAACTGGGCCAACCACGAGGCCCCGCTGGCCCTGGGCGTCGTCCCGGTCGGCATGGCGGCCGCGAACTTCGGCGACGACGACGGCGACGGGCTCCTGCCCTGGGTCGAGGAGCGCCTGGAGGAGCTCAAGGCCGGCAAGCCCGTGCTCTTCGACGAGACCGACGGCATCGACTTCGAGGCCGTCGCCGACACCAAGCCGGACGTCATCCTGGCCGCCTACTCGGGCCTGACCCAGCAGGACTACGACACCCTGAGCGACATCGCGCCCGTGGTGGCCTACCCGGACGCCGCCTGGGCGACCCCGTGGCGCGAGATCATCCGGATGAACAGCAAGGCCATCGGCCTGGCCGCCGAGGGCGACAAGCTCATCGGCGACATCGAGGCCGACATCAAGGCGGTCGTCGCCAAGTACCCGCAGCTCAAGGGCAAGTCGGCGATGTTCATGACGCACGTCGACCCCAACGACGTGAGCGAGATCGGCTTCTACACGACGCACGACACCCGCACGCTGTTCTTCGAGGACCTCGGGCTGACGATCCCGGGCAGCATCGCCGAGGCGTCCAAGGGCACGGAGAAGTTCGCCCTGAGCCGCAGCGCCGAGCAGATCGACGTGTTCGACGACGTCGACATCATCACCGGGTACGGCGACGAGAAGGGCGAGCTGCTCGCGAAGATCCGCAAGGACCCGCTGCTGTCGAAGATCCCCGCCGTCGAGCGCGGCTCGGTCTACCTGCTGCCCGACAGCAAGCCGCTGGGCACCGCCGCGAACCCGACCCCGCTGTCGATCTCGTGGGTGCTGGAGGACTACGTCAAGGCGCTCGCCGAGGCCGCGGACAAGGTCAAGTGACCCTGCCCGCTCCCCCGCCCGCTCCCGAACGCACGGCCGACACCGACCGCGCGCCGGACGCCGCCCACGTGCGGCGTC
>NZ_JBFANM010000037.1:0-123749 GCF_040674815.1 Nonomuraea sp. NPDC049709 | reverse complement strand
GCCCGCGGCAGGACCTCGCCCGGGACGGCCCGCGGCAGGACCTCGCCCGGGACGGCCCGCGGCAGGACCTCGCCCGGGACCGCCCGCGGCCGGGCGTCGTCCGCGACCTTCCTGTCCCGCGTCTCCGCCACGACCGCGGCCAGGACTTCGGCGGGCGAGAGGCCGGGGCGGGTGGTGGCGATCCTGGCCACCTCCAGGTTCAGCACAGTGGTGTCGTTGGCCGCCTGCTCCTGCAGCACGGCCGCCAGATCGGTGGCGTTGGCCCAGGGGATCAGGTAGATGGCCGCGATCACGGCCTCGACCAGGAACACCGCGGTCGCGGTGACCAGCACGTACGAGGCCGCCATCTTGCCGCGCAGGCCGAAACGCCACATCCGCGCAGCGTAACGGTCTGGTCATCTTTCTTCCTCCCCCTCTAGGGGGAGCAAAACTTATGAATCGGTCTTTTCCTCCGGCATTCCGCGTACCAATGTGGGAGGTATGAATGCGACGGTAGGAGACCGGCTCCTGGTGCACGGGAATACCGTTGGCGAAAGGGACCGGAGCGGAGTCATCACGGAGGTCCAGGGCATGGACGGCGGGCCCCCGTACATGGTGAGGTTCGACGACGGGCACACCGGGCTGGTGTTTCCCGGCCCTGATGCCGTCGTTGTGCCTAAGTAAGATTTCCCTGTGAGATCTGAAATCATCTCTGTGGCCACTGGTTCCAGAGAGACGGTGCACGACATCACGGCCGAATGTGCCGACTTCGTTCGTGCCCAGGGTGAGGACGGGCTGCTGCACGTTTTCGTGCCGCACGCGACCGCGGGCGTCGCCCTGCTGGAGCTCGGCTCGGGCAGTGACGACGATCTGCTGGCCGCGCTGCGCGATCTGCTGCCGGCCGACGACCGCTGGCGTCATGCCCACGGTTCGCGCGGCCACGGCAGGTCACACGTCATGCCCGGCCTGATCCCGCCGTACGCCTCGATCCCCGTGCTGGGCGGGCGAATGGCACTGGGCACGTGGCAGTCGATCGCGCTGGTGGACCTCAACGTCGACAACCCGCAACGCCAGGTTCGCCTGTCGTTTTTGTCTGATTGATTTTGCCTGGGCACAGGCCGGACCCGTGGCGACCGTTGACGACTGAGGGTCACAGCGTGTGGACTGTGCCGAAGCGATAAACCGCATAAGCGGGGCCACTCAAGCAGGAGGGATAAACGTGAGCGCGACCGCGGGTCAGGCGCAGGGCGAGCGCGGCCTGGCCGAACGACTCGGCCTCAAGCCGGGTCAGGTGGTGCAGGAGATCGGTTGGGACGAGGACGTCGACGACGAGCTTCGCGATTCCATCGAGGACCTGACCGGCAACGAGCTGCTGGACGAGGAGAGCGACGACGTCGTAGACGTGGTGCTGCTGTGGTGGCGCGACGGCGACGGAGACCTCTTCGACGCTCTGACCAACGCCATGCGAGCACTCGCCAACGAAGGCCAGATCTGGCTGCTGACTCCCAAGGCCGGGCGCGATGGCCACGTGGAGCCGAGCGACATCGGGGAGGATGCCGCTACCGCGGGTCTCTCGCAGACCAGCAGCATCTCCGCCGCACCCGACTGGTCCGGCACCAGGCTCGTCCCGCCGAAGGGCAGCCGCCGATAGGAGCCTGAGCGTCAGCCGTACGGCAGGATGTTGGTGTGAACGCACATCCTGCCGAGGTCGGCGCCCTGGCTCCGGATTTCGAGCTGCAGGACCAGCACGGCACTCCGGTGAGCCTGGCTCAGTTTCGGGGCGAGAAGGTCGTGCTGGTCTTCTACCCGCTGGCGTTCAGCGGGATCTGTCACGGCGAGCTGTCCGCCCTGCGCGATCACCCGATCGAGGGGGCGCGGGTGCTCACCGTGTCCGTGGACTCCGTGTTCACGCATCGTGCATGGGCGGATCGCGAGGGTTATACCTTTGCCCTGCTCTCTGATTTCTGGCCACACGGACAGGTCGCGCGGGCGTACGGTGTGTTCGATGAGGCGAAGGGGCTCGCTCAGCGGGGGACCTTCATCATCGACGGCGAGGGCGTGATCCGGTGGTCGGTGGTCAATCCGATCTCCTCGGCACGTGACGTCGCCGACTACGTCAAGGCACTCGCCGACATTTCATGACCTCGGAGGGAAGGATGCCCTGCTACCGCTGCGGGGCCCGGCAGACAGACCCGGTGCGCGGTGCCAGCCCGTGGCAGCGCGGGGTGCGCAACGAGTCCCAGGTGCTGATCTGCCCGGACTGTCAACGGCTGCACGACCTCGACCTCGACTCCTGTGCCACCTGCAAGTCCACGGCGCTGATCTGCCGGTTGGGGGAGGTGGAGTGCCGGTCCTGCGGGGCCGTGCGGATGGCCCGCTCGTCGGAGACGCTCGGCCCGGCCTCGGTGGCTCCGCCGCCCGGGTTGTCGGCGGAGGTGGAGGCGGCGCTCAACCGGGTGCTGGGGCGGGCGTAGCGGCCTCTGGGGGCGTCGGCGGGCCGTCGCAGGTGCCCTGGGGCTCACCGGGGGTTTCGGGGCTTGGTGAGCGGCTGAGGCCGCCCGCTCTCCCACACCTTTTCCGGACATTTACTGAGCTGCGCTATCGTCTCCTATCGTGTCCGCAATGAGTTCGTTCGTCGTCGCGCTCGACGTCGGTGGCACGTCCATGAAGGGCGGCCTGGTCAGCGAGTCCGGCGCGGTGCTGCTGAGCGAGCGGCGCCCGACTCCCCGCACGGAGGGGCCGGACGCGGTCGTGGCCGCGATCTCCGACTTCATCAGCCACCTGGCCGCCTCGGGCGACGGCATCCCCGCCGGCGTCGGGCTGGCCGTGCCGGGGCTGGTGTCCGAGAACTCGGCCGTGTACGCGGCGAACCTGGGCTGGCGCGACGTCCCCGCCACCGACTTCACCACCCTGGACATCCCGGTGCTGCTGGGGCACGACGTACGTACGGGCGGCCTGGCCGAGAGCATCCTCGGCGCCGGCCGCGGCATCTCCGACTTCCTCTTCCTCCCCATAGGCACGGGTATCGCCGGTGCCTCGATCATCCGCGGCGAGCCGTACGGCGGCGCCTCCGGCTGGGCCGGCGAGATCGGACACACGCCGGTGTTCCCGGACGGGGAACAGTGCGCGTGCGGCCAGTTCGGGTGCCTGGAGACGTACGCGTCGGCGGCCTCGGTCGGGCGCCGCTACAGCCAGCGGGCCGGTCTGGACGGCGTCAAGGCGGAGCAGGTGGTGTCCTCGGACGACCCGATCGCCATAGAGGTCTGGGACGAGGCCGTGGAGGCGCTGTCGCTGGCGCTGGCGACGTACACGCTGCTGCTGGACCCCTCGGTGATCGTCCTGGGCGGCGGCCTGGCGGAAGCCGGCCCGGCCCTCTTCGACCCGGTGCGTACGCGCCTGATCAAGCGCCTGGCCTTCCGCGAGGCGCCACCGCTGATCCCGGCCGCCCTCGGGGTGGACGCCGGGATGCTCGGGGCGTCCCTGCTGGGCTGGCGCGCGGCGGGGCGGCCTGAGCTGGGCCCCGGGTGGGCGATGGATGTGCGATCGGGGCCCTTGGTGTCGTAAGGTGTAGTGCCGATCAGGGGCGGTTAGCTCAGCGGTAGAGCACTCGCCTTACAAGCGAGGGGTCACTGGTTCGAACCCAGTACCGCCCACCAGCAGAAAGAAGCCCCGTAGCGATCATGCTACGGGGCTGTCGTGCCATTAACGTGCCATTAGGTCACGCGGACGAGCGCGCCTGAAGATCCATCATCGTCATCCGGGTTGTTCTGATTGATCTTGTCGTTCATCGCGTCGGCGATCTTGCGGTCGGCCTCTGCTGTGCCGTGCTGGTAGATCAGCGCCGCCCGTACGGAGTCGTGTCCCATCCCCTCCCTGTCAAAATAGACAGAGGTAACAAACAGGCATGAAACTCTGTGCTGAGGGTGGGGAAGGAGACATCCCTTCGTGGGAGCAAGCAAGCCGGATCCGGAGATCCCCGACCCTCAGGTACGCGAACGAGGACGTCCGCGCACCTACTCCGCCGCCTACAAGGCCCGGATCCTGGAGGAGTACGACCAGCTCGACAAGGCCGGCAAGGGCGCGCTGCTGCGCCGGGAGGGCCTGTACTCGTCGCTGATCTCCAGTTGGCGCACGGCGCGGGATCATGGCGCGGAGCAGGCGCTGGCCCGGCCGGTCGGCCGGCCGAAGGCCGATCCGCGGGACAAGCAGATCGACGCGCTGCAGGCGGAGGTCGAGCGGCTGCGCGCCGAGCTCGGCAAGACCCGCCAGGTGATCGAGGTGCAGGGAAAGCTCTTCGCGCTGCTGGATCAGCTCGCCACCAGCAGCGAGACCTCGACGCCTCGGGGCGAGCGGTGAACCAGCTCCTCCAGGCCGCCCAGGACCAGGCGATCGTCGAACTCACGCCGCTGCTCGGACGGCGCATGGCCTGCCAGGCAGCCGGGGTTGCGCAGGCCACCTGGTATCGCAAAAACCGCCAAAGCCCGGCTCCGATCCGCCCGGCCGCAACACGCAAGCCGCACCCGGCCACGCTGTCGCAAGCCGAACGCGAGCGCGTCCGCGCCGTGCTCAACGAGCGCTTCGCCGACGCCGCCCCGGCCACGGCCTCCTTCACCCTGCTGGACGAGGGCACCTACCTGGCGTCGGTCTGCACGATGTACCGGATCCTGCGCCAGCACGGCGAGGCCGGCCGAGATCGGCGCCGGCAGGCCACCCACCCGCCCCGGACGGTGCCCGAGCTGGTCGCAGACGCCCCGAACCAGGTCTGGGCCTGGGACATCACCAAACTCCGCGGCCCAGGCAAAGGCGTCTGGTACTCGCTCTATACGATCATCGACCTGTTCAGTCGCTACGTCGTCGGCTGGATGGTCGCCTCCCGCGAGTCCGCCGATCTCGCCAAGATGCTCATCGCCCAGACCGCCCGCAAGCACGGCATCGATCCCGGCACGCTCACCCTGCACGCCGATCGCGGCTCGTCGATGACCTCCAAGACCGTCGCCGAGTTGCTGATCGACCTGGGCGTGGCCAAGTCCCACTCCCGCCCGAAAACCAGCAACGACAACCCGCACGTGAAGGCAAGCTTCAAGACGCTGAAGTACTGCCCCGCCTTCCCGGCCATCTTCGGCTCCATCGAGGACGCCCGCGCCTTCTGCCAGCGCTTTTACGCCTGGTACAACCACGTCCACTACCACTCGGGGATCGGCTACCACCATCCGGTGGACGTGCACTACGGCCGCGCCGCCACCATCCGCGACCGGCGCGCCGCTGTCTTGACGGCCGCTCAGAGCGCCCATCCCGAGCGGATCGCCAGCGGCGGCACTCCCATCCCGCCTGACCTACCCGGCCCGGCGTGGATCAACAAGCCCAAGAACGCCGCCCAAGAGGTCACCACAGAGAACTCGACACAGGATTAATCCAGCCCAGCTGCCTTGATCAAATTGACAGGTTCCGGCCACTGTTGAGGGCGTGTGCGCGTCTATAAGCGGCTCGTTGTTCCCGGATGGAGCCGAAGGTGATCGAGTAGCGGCGGGCTTTGGTGAGGAAGTGTCCGCCGAAGCCGAGCATGTGGGCCCACCTGCGCAGTCCGGCCCATTCAGGAGTCTGCCCGAGTTTCCAAGCAACTGCGATGAGGCGCTCGGGGTGGGTGCCGTGAGGGTTGGCGTACAAGTCGATGGTGTCGGCGGTGAGCCGCTGGGAGGTGTGGCCGGTGGCTTCAGTGCCTTTGGTGGAGTACTTAGCCAGGTAAGCGGCTACGGCCTGGTCATCGAGGGCATCGCCGGAAGCCGACAGAGTGATGGGCCGGATCTCATGCTGGCTGCCCCAAGTGATGCGCCAGCTGCCGGGCTGGTCGGGATGGGGTGGGGTGGTGCAGGCGATGGTGGTGGCGGCCCAGGTGACGGCGGCGATGACGTCGCCCGTGCTGATGCCGTCTGGAGGTGGGGTGATGGCATCGGGCTGGCCGGGGTCGATGCCGTCCAAGCGGAGCAGGACGTGAAAGTGGACTGCGCCGCGTGCTTGGTATTCGGCGGCTTTGCCGTGGGAGAGCCGGACTCGTGGCAGACCTCGTTGCCGGGCGAGCTGGTTGAGGTGTCGTTCGGCGTGTTGCTTAGTGCGGCGCCAGAGTTCTCCGGCGTGGTGGTTCCACACGACGTGATGGGCGTGGTCGTAGCAGTCGGCGCACAAAGGCCGGCCGAGTTGCTCATCGCTGGGAGCGTGGCGCTGCCAGCAGACCAGTGGGGTTCCGTGCGGGCAGGTGGGTGCGTCGCGGCGGGCGTGGCAGGGAGCCGGTCGGCAGGTACAGCGGGCTTTGTCACGGCAGGCGCAGTGGCGTACGTCGCGGGTGTGGACGAGGCCGAAGGAGGGGGCGGTGAGGGTGGCGAAGACGGCCGGGTGGCTGCGGACGGTGTCGGGGATGGTCTTGCCGCCGACGAGTCCGGCGCGGATCAGGTGGTAGGCGTCGTGTTGGTAGGTGGTGGCGCAGGCGGGGCAGACGGTGTGGCGGCGGTTGCCGCACGCTTTGTAGATCACGCCGTCCGGCAGGGTCGAGGTGTGGCGCTGGGTGAGAATCTCGCCGGTGCGGGTGTCGATGGTGGCCAGGTTGCCGTGCAACCGGATCGGGCGGGTGCAGGCGGCGGCTGATTCGACGTGGTGCAGCCAGACGGGGTAGCCGGGGTGTGCGGCGCGTTGCAGGGCGGTCTGAACGATCGCGGTGTCGAGGATGGGCCGGACGGCCCCGGATCGATCCGGCTGTGATGACCGTGGGTCGGAGCCGGAGGAGGGGCCGCCGGGCGGACGGATCCAGGTGTCACTGGCTGGTCACCAGGTGCAGATGCCTGGACGGGGTTGTCGGTGCCGGGTCAGTTTCGGCGAGAGTTACGGGCACTTTGGCCAGCAGGAGCGTGAAGCGTACTTGGACGACTTCGGGCGCGGTGATGAGCGCGGAGTCGAGAACCCGCTGCAGATCGGGATCCGGGATCTGGTCCGGGTGGTCTTCCCAGTGGACTACGACGGTTTCGGTGATCTGGACGAAGCCGAGGTTGAGGTCAGGAGCGTCGAGCGCTTCCAGGTAGATGGGCCTCATCCGGTAGGGGACGGCACGGCGACCGTTCTCGAAGCAGGAGATGTAGACGTGCAGAGACTCGTCCCTGTAGGGCAGATCGCTGCTCTTACCGAGACGTTCTGCAGCGGCGCGTAGCCGCCTGATGAGCTGGGCCTGTGACCAGCCCTTGGCAAGCCGGGCTTCCTTGAGCGCCGCGTTGGAGGTTGATGGGGCGTTGGTCGGCGCGGAGCCGAGGTGACGAGCGAAGCCCTTCGGAGTCGGCTGTTGATCACCTCAGCATGGCCAGGTGGATGCGCTCACTGTGTATGAGGAGTCATCCGACTCGGGGTCGAACCAAACGTCGAGACCGATCTCTGTACCCTCGACCTCCATGACCATGCAACTCGGCCCCTGAAATGAGTGAGATTTCCACCCCTTGCTTAAGGCGAGGTCCCGGTAGAAGCCCTCAACGACCTGTCGCGAGACAGTCTGTCCTAATAGACGGTAGGAGCGGCTGATGCTGGCATGGTGATCGTCAGGATCGGTGCATGAACGATCACGTTCGCCCTCCGGCGCGGTACCGGCCGGGGCGGTATCCAGGATGTCGAATAGTACGAGGGCTGATTCGACGCTATCGAAGTTCGCTTCACAGACCCTCCTGTGCTCCCAGACATCGGAGAGTAGTGGGATCGAAGCAATACCAATCAAGACTGTGAGACCCAAGCCCACAATTAAGATCCAGCGAACAACCCTTTTCATGATCAGAGACGATAGGGCCGTTGGGGAGTTGTGGTAAATAGGTCGCCAGCTGGCCTAGTCGTCTGGTTGCGACTGTGGAGGCGCATGCACTGACAGGCCCTCCTGGTCGCCGTGATCGGCTGAGGGGCTGAAGGGGAGCCCAGCGGGGAGCCAACCAGAGTGAGCCGCTGCGACCGGAATTGAATTCCCTGCTACGTGCTGACCTCACACTTGGACTACCCGGGACTGATCAAAACGGTGGGATCCTGGTTCGAGTCCTATCGCGGGAGATCGGGGCAGGCCAGGAGAGAGGTTCTGACGCGCGGGGCACCGAGAGCTTGAGTGACAAACCGAGTACCGCCCACCTGTATCAAGAAGCCCCGTAGCGATCATGCTACGGGGCTGTCGTGCCATTAGCGTGCCATTGGGTCACGCGGGCGAGCGCTCCTGAAGATCCATCTTCGTCGTCCGGGGTTGCTCTGGTAGATCTTGTCGGTCATGGAATCGGCGATCTTGCGTTCGGCTTCTGCCGTGCTGTGTTGGTGGATCAACGCGGCGCGGACGGAGTCGTGTCCCATCCGCTGCGGCATGGCCGGTCACCGCAGGGCCTTCTGCATGCCTCCGGCGGGGGCGCTCCGGCTCCGGGCAGCCGAGATCGTTCCCTGCCCGTCTGAGTGGGTTGCCGTGGGAGCCTGCCCGCCTACCGCCATCGCAGGGCAAGCCTCAGCAGGCCAGCCGCAGGGCTGGCCCGCTACCCGTGTGGGTTGGACGACGGTAGACGGGCAGAGGGCAACGAGCACGGAACGTGACGGGGGCGCCTGACAACGAGTGCCCAGTCACGTCAGGTCACGTCTAGAGGAGCACCGGCATGCGGTGGTCGGATGTGCGGCCGTGCACCGGGCACGGCTCACTGGACGCTTGCGGACAGAGCATGAAGTGTTCGGTCACCGTTGCCCGGTACGCCCGGTATCGGCCGGGAGGTCGGAAAGCCTCCGGTCCCTTGCCGAACGGCGCCGCGCCCAGGTAGATCTCCAGGCCCCGGTCCAGTTCGGCTCCGGTCAGCTCGCACGCTGTGGCGGCCATGTACACCGCCTCGTCGGAGCCCGGCTCCTGCTGCGAGTTGAACACCACGATGCCGACCTGAGGCCGAACCGCGATGTTGCGGACCTGCGTCGCCTCGGGTGAGGAGATCCAGTAGAACGTCGAGTAACCGTCGGCCACATAGAAGACTGGCGACGCCCAGGGCTCGCCGTCCGTGTTCGCGGTCCCCAGCGTCATGAAACGGTTGCCGTCGATAATGGCCCGACCCTTGGCTTCAAGATCCCCGGTGTCCATGGCGTAAACCGTACCGTCTACAACTCGGGAGATTGAGTGACAAACAGCTCCGGTGAGTGAATAGCTACTCTTACAAGTTTGGGGCCACTGGTTCGAACCCCGTACCGCCTGCCCAGGTCAGAACACCTTTCAGGCTGGATAGGGCGCTATATGTGCTTGCTTCCGGAGCGACGATTCGAGCGGGCATTGCCGGAGGCGTGCGAGGACCTGCCAACGAGCGGGCGGTTCACGTCGCCTGGCTCTGAGGAGCGCGTAGGGGCATGGCTGCCGTGAGTGGGGGAAGAGCCCCGACGATCACGGTTCGGCGGGGCTCCTGCCGCGTCTCCTACTCGACGTGCAACTGCGTCCAGTGCGACGGTGTGCCCTGGTACATCACATCGTCACAGTTGCAGCTTCCGCAGCCTGGGATCATTCGGTGCCTCCTCCGTTGACCGATTGGGCCTTGTACTCAGAGTGACTGATTCATGCGCGTCCGTACATGCCAGAGTTCCGAATCCCCACAGTGGATCTACATCTTGGTGGCGAAGTCAGGGCCGGCTGCGGGCGGCGCGGCCGGGGCTGAAGCGTTCTCGGCTGATCCGCCGGCACGCCAACCTCCTCGACCGATCGCCGGACCACGATCTGGTCCCGGCCGGTGGATGCGGCGGCGGGCCGCCGTGAGGGTCAGAGCCGCCAGCAGCGCGGTCGCGAAGATCGTCACCGCGAGGGCGGTCCACGTGGCCGCGTCGGGGTGGATCAGGGCCTGACCGCGCAGCGCCTGCCACGCCGTGATGGCGAACAGCGCGGTGTATCCCAGGATGACGACCCCGGTCAGCTGAGCGCGTACGCGTTCGTGGCGGAGCCGGGTGATCCGGGTCGCTAGGGCGGTGAGGATGAGTACGGCCAGCACGAACACCTGGACGGAATGCAGGCCGATGAAGTGCGGAACGCGCAGGTCACCGCCCACGGTGCTCCAGTTCGTGATCGGCATGCCGCCACCGTCCGGCACGCCCACCCCGTGCCCCCCCACGAGTGACACCGGGTTGCCGTAGGCGTCCTCGACCGTCCGGGGTCCGTTCGTCGAGGTCGACCCGGTGATGAAGGACGCCAGCGCCATGCCCAGGACGGCCAGCCCGATCCCGGCGCGCAGGGCCCAGGTGAGTGCCGCGTCACCGGCCCGCTGGAACAGCAGCATGACGGCGATGAGCAGGCTCGCTCCGAACAGCCCTATCACGCCCGTGGAGAAGATCAGCTGCCCGATCGCGTTGAATGCGTCAGTTTCGGCGTTGAAGTGGCTGTACGTGCCGCGGGCCGCCTGCACCACGATGAAGCCGACGTCGATCAGCCCGGCGACGGCGAAGGCCGTTCCGAGGGTCCACATCGTGCGCCTTGCCTTGCGGAGCTGCGGCAGCATCCAGGCGAGCGTGGCGCCGTACACGACGAACGAGACCCCGAACTTCAACGGCTTCGCCCAGATCGACTGCTCCATGAGCTCGCGGCCGTCCACGAAGAGACCGAAGCCCGCGACGACGATGAGCGCCGACATCGCCGCCACCATGACCATCAACGGCCGGTGCCACAATCTGACTGCGTACGGTGTAACAAGTGTCATGCGTACAGCGTATTGACTCAATTTCCGCTATCCACCAGGTAATGCCGCTAAAGTGAACTAGTAGCCTGAAGAAGTGAACTAGTACACTAAGAGGATCTCATGCAATCGTCGAGCCAGGATCCGCCTTACCGTCGCATAGCCGAAGAGCTGCGTGCCCGGATCCTCTCCGGCGACCTGCGGTCAGGCGCGCGGATGCCGTCCATCCGGCAGATCGCTCAGCGCTGGGGCGTCGCGATCGCGACCGCCACCAAGGTGATGGCGGCCCTGCGCGACGAGGGGCTGGTCGTGGCGAGGGTCGGCGCCGGTACGGTGGTCGCCGCCCGAGCGGACCTCCAGCAGCCGGAACCACCTCCCAGGCAGGCGCTGAACCGCGAGCACGTGCTCCGCACCGCCATCGCGATCGCCGACGCCGAGGGGCTCGGTGCCGTGTCCATGAGGCGGCTCGCGGCCGAACTCGGCGTCGGCCCGATGTCGCTCTACCGGCACGTGGCGAACAAGGACGAACTGGTGACGCAGATGGTCGACGAGGTCTTCGGCGAATCGGAACTGCCCGCCCCCGGGCCGGAGGGGTGGCGGGCCAAGCTCGAACTGGTCTCCCGCCGGCAGTGGCAGTTGGGGCAGCGGCACATCTGGCTGCCCAGGGCCATCTCGTTCACCCGCCCGCTGCTCGTGCCCAACATGATGGCCCACACCGAGTGGACCCTGCGCGCGCTCGACGGGCTGGGGCTGTCCATGACGACACGGATTCGAGAGGCACTCGCGCTGCACGCCCTGGTCGTCACCGTCGCCCTGTCCAGGGCCGACGAGGTCGAGGCGGAGCAGGAGACCGGTGTGACCCTCACGCGGTGGTGGCTCGAACAGCAGCACCGATCCGACGAACTCCTCGACAGTGGACGTTTTCCCCTGCTGGCCACGATTCCTGGGGAGACGGTGTCAGATCTGGACGGCCTGTTCGAGTACAGCCTGGCGCGCCATCTCGACGGTTTCGCCGTACTGCTGCAGGACCGGACGGCGGCGGGGCCCGTCTATGCGCCAGGCGCCGCGCAGCCCTACGATCGCTCGCCATGAAGAACCGCGACATACTGCTCTGCTTCGTCGGGCTTGGCTTACTCGCCCTCGTTGTCGCCGCGTTCACGTCGGGAGGCACTTCGGGCGTCACCTTCGCCCTCATCGGGGTTGCCTTCATGCTGGCGTCAGGGGTCATGGCGCTGGTGGAACGAAATGATCAGATGCATACGCCTCCGGCGGGGACTCGGCTCCGGGATGATCGGGAGAGCGGTCCTGGCCGTCCGTAGGATGCCTAGGCGCGTGGGACGGTGCGCAAGACGGCGAACAGCCCTCGCGTGCGGGTGCCATCCGGCATGTGCCAGGAGCCGGCGACGTGGCCGATCGCGTCCGGTGGGAGGGCAGGCGTGTCGTCCGGGGCGCCGGGACGCAGGAGCCGGTGCAGGCGGAGGGTCGTACCCCGCGGTGCGGGCAGCTCGGTACCCTCCTGGTCGTCGGTGGCGGCGGTGGTGAAGTCGGTGGCGGCGAGGCCGTCGCCGAGGTAGGAGCGGGTGACCTCCCGGTCGGGGGTGTCGCTGGTGTTCTGGTCCTGGGCCTGGACCCGGCCCTCGATCAGGGCCTGCAACTGGGTGACCAGCACCGGGTCGTGGCAGCCGTCGTAGGCCCAGCGCCGCCCCAGCACCCCGTGCTCCATGGTGCCGATCAGGGCGTGCTCCGCCCCGTCGAGCGGGGCACCGCGATAGGTGAGCGGCACCAGGTAGCCGGCCGGGTCAGCGCCGGAGGTGTCGGTGACCACCATGAACTCGATCCCGACCGCGCCCTGCGGGTCGTCCAGCCGGAAGCCGCCGGCCTTGGCCAGTTCGGGTCCCTTCGCGCCGCCGGAGTACCACGGGCGGGAGGGCAGCCAGGAGGTGAGCAGCTCCAGCTTGGTCGGCTTCAGGGCGGTGTTGTGGATGACGGCCATGCCGAGGATTCTCTTCCGTCGAGCGGGTACGGTCCTCAGATCTTCCCATCCGCCGCAGAGCGGGGTCGGGGCGGCAGGTCACCGGGGCCGGTTGCCCTTCCTTCTGCGGCTGGACGACGGCGCGGCCCGGCGGCCGGAGCCGTTCTGTGCGGGCTTTCGCGCCTGCCGCTGCGCCGGCTTTTTTCCAGGCTTCTCCGCCGGCTTCTCCGCAGGCGAGGCGGGGGTACGGCCTCGCGAGCTGTTCACCGTCCGGCCGCGGACGATGCCGATGAAATCTTCCACCAGGTCAGTGGTCGCGTCCGTGGGCCAGGCCAGCGCGACCTGCGACTGCGGAGCGTCAGACACCGGGCGGTAGGTGAGGTCTCTGCGGTGGTGGAGGCGGGCCAGCGACTGCGGAACCAGGACCAGCCCGGTGCCGGTCGCCACCAGCTCGACCGCGGCCGCTGTGGTGGGCGGGCGGGTGAACGCGGGCAGCCCGGGCCGGGTCGTCCACTCGATGGTGTCGTCCAGGGGATGGAACACCTCGTCGTCGGTCAGGTCGGCGAAGGTCACCTCTTCGGCGGCCGTGACCGCGTGGTCCTTGGGCACCATGACCACCGTGGTCTCCACGTAGAGAGGGATCACGCTGAGCCCGTCGCGGTCGACCGGCAGCCTGACGAACGCGGCGTTGGCGCCGCCCTCCCGCAGGAGTGCCACCACCTCGGCGGCGGGAACCGTGACCAGGGTGATCGGCACGTCGGGCATCCTCTCGGCCCAGACGTTGACCCATTTCGCGGGTGTCACCCCGGGCACGTACGCCAGCCGGAACTCTCTGCCGGTCTCCCCATCAGTCACTTCCTCAGCGTACCGATGTCAGAGAACCCGTTCCGACTGACTACGCTTGGCGCCATGACCTCGTCCAAGTCGAAGACCATCCAGACGATGAAGCCCGAGACCGCGGCCAAGAAGCTGGGTGTCCTTCTCTCGGCGACTCCCGCCGAGTTCCAGGCGGGTGTCGTCTCCAGGGACGAGCTGAACGAGCTGCAGGCGACGCCGCCCGCGTGGCTCACCGACCTGCGCCGTAACGGCCCGCACCCCAAGCAGGTCATCGCCGCGAAGCTCGGGGTCTCCATCTCCGGCCTGATCAGAGGCGGGATCACCGAACCGCTCACCACCGCTGAGATCGACGCGCTGAAGGCGGAGAACCCGGCGTGGCTGGAGCGCGAGCGGGCCGTCCAGGCGGAGAACCGCAAGGAAGCGCTCCGCCTCAAGCAACGCTAGCCAGCCGAGCCGCCGCACCACGCCTCCGACCCGCGGCTGAGAGTGCTCGGCACGAGATTCCGCGCCGGCTTCGTCCTCTCCACAGGGAAACAGCCGCTGGCTTTCGGCGAGAGACTCCGAGGACGGATTCCGCGCGACGGTCTTGCGGTCAAGCATGGTCAGGGTGTTTGGCGGGAGGCCGTCGATGAGATCAAGAACCAGATTCCTGTCGCGGCGCAGCCGATGCCTGATGAGACTGCCCACACCACTGTGAAGTTCACTTGAGCCCGCTCCCGCGGCCACGACCCGGTAGTGGTCGGAACGTTTTTATCGGCATTGGAAAGCGCTTGCCAAGGCTTTGCTTTCGCGGCCTGATCAACTACCGGGCGGGCCGCTGCTTCTCGACGCGCAGCTTGCCGGGCATCATTTGTGCGCCCAGGTCCAGCGGCAGGTGTCCGAGCCGCGCGGACCTGCCTGTCCGGACGTTGACCGCGTAATAGCCGAACGAGCCGACGGACTCCGGCGTATCGGCCTCGACGAGGAACTCGTCGTCGTCGAGCCAGCCGTACGCGACGGCGTCGCTCGGCTCCGAGAGGAGCCGGAGTCCGAGCTTGCGCGTGACCTTGCCGGTCCCGGCGTCACGGAGGACGAGGTGTTCCTGGCCGTCCTCGCCGTAGGTGGCGAGCACCTCGGCCGTCCGGCGGCCGTCCGGGGAAAGGGAGCCGGTGAATTCCCCGCCGGTCCATTCGCCGGTGGTGGCGCCCTGGCGGTTCAGCAGGGTCATGGTACGACCGGCCGGGTCGTCCTCTCCGGCATCAAGACAAACGCGGTGGGCGGCTATCGCGGTGGCGGCCCGGCTCAGGCCGAGTACGCCGCAGAAGCCGGGGAAAGTGGCAGTGCGGGCGGTGGCGAATTCGGTGAGGAGGAGCCGGGGTCGCGCGCCGGTGAACGCGACCGCGAAGAAGCGGCCGTCGGGTGAGATTTCCACGCCGCTCACGTCTGCGAGCGCTTTTGCGTCCAGCCGGGGCGAGATGGCCGCGCGTTGTCCGGTGCGCAGGTCCCAGGCGACGTAGCGCATCCACGATTTGCTGAAGTACGCGACGAAGTGGCCATCAGGGGTCACGGCGAGCCGCACACTTTGCCGGCGACGACCGGCGTCCACCTGGACTTGGCTGACGGCGTCGGGGAGCTGGACATCGCTCGAGCATTCGTTTGGCTCGGCGTCGTCGTCGCCGCTGCAGCCGGCACCATAGGTGATGTCCAGGTCCTGTCTTCCCTCGCCCATCGTGTAGTTGACGTGCAGCCGCCATTCGCTGCACGTGACGACGGCGGGCTCGGCGTCTTCCTCCGGTGACGCGGTGAGGTCGCTGTGGCAGTCGGTATTCTCCGGAATGAATGCGTACTGCACGGGCGGGTCGAATGGGCCCGGATTCCATTCCGGTGCCGCGCTCGGCGGCTCGTCGTCGTGGCCCAGATAGAAGGCTCCCGCGGCCAGCAGGATGCAGGCGAGAAGGAACGCGAACAGCCGAGTCCGTCGCATTGTCGAGCCCCCGTTGCCCCGTTTGGAATCCCGAAAGGAGCTTAGGCGGTGCCCTGCAGCAGAGCGATGACGATGGGGATTCTGGCGGGAGTTCCGCGGTTGTCGATGGGCGTTTCCGTAGCGCTGATGAATGGCCTTGCCGGTTCGGTTTCGGGTCGCCTCGCGGGGCCTGACCTGGCAGGAGATGGTTGTGTAACTTAGAGTTACTTCATATGTGCGATGCGTAGTAGCGTCCGGGGGTGCGAGGGAAGAAGCTCAAGAGGCGCGGGGAAAGGGTGGATCGCTCGATGGAGAGCTTGCGCATCGTCAGATCGTCGCTCGCCGTACTGGCGGGGGTCGTCACGGCCGGTGGGTTGCTGCTGGGGGCGGGCGGGCCCGCCTCGGCGGCCGGGGCGGTCGCCGGGCGCGCCGCCGCTGCCGGGACGGCCCCCGGGTGCGTCGCGCGGGTGGTGGACGAGCAGCCGCACGGCCTGATCGTGTGGTTGCGGAACGAGTGCGGCAGGACCGTGCGGGTCAAGGTCGTCATCAGCTGGGGGCCCGACGGCCCCTGCGCGACGCTCGCCCACGGCAGCTCGCGCGAATGGACGTTCAAGGTGGGGTCGTACGACAAGACCGTCACCTGCTGAAACGTGCCACCTCGCGGCCCGGCGCCTCTATGGGCCGCGGCCGCTCGGGGGGCAGCGGGTGTGTCGCCGGAGCAGGCGGAGCAGTGTCGATGTGGCCCTCGGTGGGGCGGATGGTCGCGAGGAGCGTGCCGTCCCGCCGCAGGTGGTACTCGTCGCCCGGTGCGTCCTGGAAGGGGCTCATCCGTTTCATGCACGTTCGTCGAGCACGAGAGCCTGGGACGCGGTCGTGGCCACGATCCCGGCCTCGTGAGGTCGTGGACCTGCCGGCGCCGGGGATCGACACCGTCGTCCAGGTCCTGGTTGCGGGCTGGTCCGGATTGAGTAGGGGGTACTCATGACCCTCGTCCCGCCGGAGGCGACTCTGGAGGTGCGGGCGCTCAGGCGCCACATTGCTGGTCACCCTGGGGGGAGAGTCATGGCGGACACGACTAAGCAGGACAACTGGCGGCACTGCCGCAAGTGCTTCGGTCTCTGGTGGAACGGGGCTCCGACGAACGGGGTCTGCCCCGCCGGAGGGTCGCACGACGGGGGCGGTAGCTGGAACTTCTACCTGCCGGCCAACCCGCAGCAGAGCCTGTAGGCCGAGTCCCGCCCGTCCCCCTGGTGGGGGGCGGGCGGTGCCTTGTCGGTGGTCAGCCTCGGGTCTCGACCCAGATGTTGACCGTCGTGTGCGGGGTGATGCCCGTGTAGGAGACCGTGCCGACGGGCTGCCACGGGCCCTCGATCGGGATCAGGCCGACCTCCGGCAGGAAGTGCCGTTGCAGGACGCGGATCCGGTGCTCGCCGGTGCCCGAGGTGCACAGGCTCCACGCCCCGCGGGTCTGGGTGTCGAGTTGTGCGGTGCAGCCGGTGGGCGTGGCGGCGGCGCTGGGGGAGGCGACGGCCAGCAGGGCAGAGGTCAGGAGGGCCGAGGTGGCGCCGGCCGCCCATTTTCTCGCGTGCATGATGGCTCCTTGGGGGAAGGGTGGAGCTGGCGAGAATGCTTAGGAAAGTTTCCTAAATGTAGGCGGCGGCGTCAATGGTCACCAGCGGTCGTGGACCTGGGGCCGGATCAGGTCGTCGTAGACGGCGCGCACCGCGTCCAGGGTGGCGGCGTCCAGCGGCGGCACGGAGGCGGCGCTGCTGTTGGCCGCGGCCTGGGCCGGGTTGCGGGCCCCCGGGATCACGACCGAGACGCCCTCCTGGTCCAGGATCCAGCGCAGCGCGAACTGGGCCATGGTGAGACCCGCCGGCACCAGGGGAGCCAGGCGGCGGACCGCCTCCAGGCCCGTGGCGAAGCCCACGCCCGAGAACGTCTCCCCGACGTCGAACGCCTCGCCCTGCCGGTTGTAGTTGCGGTGGTCGTCGGCCGCGAACGTCGTGTGCTCGTCGTACTTGCCGGACAGCAGGCCGCTGGCCAGCGGGACCCGGGCGATGATGCCCACCCCGGCGGCGCGGGCGGCCGGCAGGACCTGCTCCAGCGGCTTGAGCCGGAAGGCGTTGAGGATGATCTGCACGGTCGCCACGCCCGGACGGGCGATGGCGGTCAGGGCCTCCTCGCAGGTCTCGACGCTGACGCCGTACGCGGCGATCTTCTTCTCCGCGACCAGCGTGTCCAGGGCGTCGAACACGGCGTCCGTCGAATAGACCAGCGTCGGGGGGCAGTGGAGCTGGACCAGGTCGATGGTGTCCACGCCGAGGTTCCGCCGGGAGCGCTCGTTCCAGGCCCGGAAGTTGGACATCACGTAGTTGGCGGGGATCTGCTCCATCCGGCGGCCCATCTTGGTGGCCACGGTGAGCTCCGGGCGGTCCTTGGCGAAGCGGCCGACGATCTGCTCGCTGCGCCCGTCGCCGTACACGTCGGCGGTGTCGATGAAGGTGACGCCCCCGTCCACCGCCGCCTGGAGGGTGGCGACGGCCTCGTCCTCCGTCACCTGGCCCCAGTCGGCGCCGAGTTGCCAGGCGCCGAGGCCGACCACGCCGACTCGGCGCCCGGTACGTCCCAAAACGCGCTCTTCCATGGGTGTCAACCTTTCTCTTACGTGACCAGCACCAGTGTGCCGTGTGCAGGGAAAACCAGGTGTGGCCGGGGTCATCCCTTCAGTACCGTCGGCAGGGGCGCGGGTCGAAGCCCGTCGGTCATGGGATCAGTGGGTCGCGGGTTCGAGTCCCGCCGCCACGGTGGCCCCGGCGTCGCCGGACGTAGCTCAGATGGCAGAGCAACCGAGGAAAGCCGGTGGGCGATTCGGGCGGCGGCACCGACCTGTCGCTGCCGTTCACGTGGGCGCTGGGCGAGCGGATGGAGGTGGACGGCGTCGTCGTGCTGACCGACAACGAGACCTGGGCCAGGCGCTCGCACCCGGCGCAGGCGCTCGAGGCGTACCGACGGGCACTCAACCCGCAGGTCAACGTCGTGATCGCGGCGATGACGGCGGCCGGCTACACGATCGGCGACCCGCAGGACGAGCGGGTGCTCAACGTGGTCGGGCTCGACGCGTCGCTGCCGATGATCGTCAACGCCTTCGTGCGGGGCGAGCCCGGGGGGTGACCGGCCCGGCTCGGCGGGGGCAGGCTCCCGTGTGGGTCGGGCCCGAGCCGAGCGGCAGCCGCCCGGCGCGGATCTCGGCGGCGACGTCCGCGCCCATCTATGCGGCCGTTCTGCGGGCCAGACGGTGGTCGTCGAGCGTGCGCGTCATGGCGTGCAGTGCCCGGCACAGCGAGACCTCGTTCAGGTGGCCGTAGCTGAGACGATCCCGTTGCCGGGGGCGCCGTCCGGGTGGTGGAAGGCGGCCAGCTCGGTCACCTGCACCCGCCGGGCCCGCAGCAGCCTGATCACGGACGCGGCCGGCAGGCCCGCCGGGAGCAGGAGCGTGGCCGCCGCGCCGGTGTGCGCGCCGAGCAGCCGGGTGCCCGGGTACGCCCCCAGGGCCTGGCGGACGATCGCCCGCCTGGCGGCGTACAGGGTCGTCAGGTGCTCCGCCCGTGCGGCCACGCGGCCCGACGTGAGCAGGTCGGTCACCGCGAGCTGGCAGCTGAACGACGGCCCGGCGGACATGCCGTCCTCGATCTCCCCGGCCAGCCGCCGCGGCACCACCGCGAACGACAGCCGCAGCGTCGGCGTCAGGACGTCGCGGAATGAGCCCACCATGGCGGTCGACCACGCGTCCCCGAGGGCCAGGACGCTGGGGCGCGGGCCGAGCGCGGCGTTGAACAGGCCGTCGAAGGCGGGTTCGAGCACGAGGCCGCCGCTGTCACGCGCCCACGCGGCCAGGGCGCGGCGCCGATCGACCGTCATCCGGGTGCCCAGCGGGGCGCCCCGCTCCGGCAGGACCGCCACGATGTCGCAGGAGCCGGGGATCCGGTCGGGGCGCGCGCCCGCGCCGTCCGTGGGCAGGGGCAGCACGGTCCCGAGCCGGCCGAGCGCCGCCCGTAACGCCGGCGGGGCGGGGTCCTCCAGCGCGATGACCGGGTCGGGGCCGCCCTGCGCGCGCAGGACCAGCTCCAGCGCGCCGCCCACGTCGGCCGTGACGATCACCTCGTGCCCGTCGAGCACGAGGCCGCGCGTGTCGCGCAGGTACGCGCCGATCGCGGCGCGCAGCGCGGGCAGCCCGGCGGGCGGCGCGTCGAGAGGCGGTGCCTGGCGGGCGGCCCGCAGCCAGGCCGCCCGCCACGCGGCCAGCGGGAACCCCTGGGCACTGGGCCGGTCCGACCGCAGGTCGATGACCGCCTCGCCGCCGCCCGCCGCGATCAGGCCCGCCGGCCGGCGGTGAGACGCATCGCGCACGTGCGGGCGAGAGCCGGGCACCGGGTCCGGCACGGGTGCGTCGGGGTGGCGAACCTGGTTCGGCACGGGTGCGTCGGAGTGGTGATCGGGCCCGACACGTACGTGCCGGAGCCCCAGCGGCTGGAGATGTGCCCCTCGGCCAGCAGCCTCTCGTACGCCGCCAGCGCCACCCCGCGCGAGATCCCCAGCACCAGGGCCAGCGTGCGGGTGGACGGCATCCGGGTGCGGGGCGCGAGCTGCCCGCCGGCGATGGCCGAGCGGAGCTGGGCGGCGAGCTGGTCCTGCAGCGGCTCCGGCACATCGCGCGCGAGCTGGATCGGCACGTTGAGCCTTTGCGGATGGCGCATGGAATGTCCCCCAGTGAAGGTACGCGGTGGAAGAACGGGAAAGCGGCCCCCCACTGGAGGCGTGACATCCCGTTCCAGCCGCGTTCCGCGCACGGGTCACCGCGGACGGTACGAGCAGCGCACCCCCGTCTGCACCGACCCCCGCAACTCCGCACCGATCACGTGGTCCACGGCCGCGATCCGGCCCAGCGCCCGCCTGATCGCCTTGCCGACCGCGATCCTGGCCCGCTCCTCGCTGCCCGCGAACGGCCGCGTCCGGCCGCCGATCCCGGTCGCGGCGGACAGCTCGGCCACCAGCCATTCGTGCTCCAGCCGCAGCGCCGACGCCCGTTCGAGGTCGTTCAGCGACTCCAGCTCGTCGATCTCGGCCCGCAACTGTGCCAGCCGCCGCCGGTAGGTCTCCCTGGCCTGGTCGTCGAGGAGCGGCTGCGCCGACTCGCCCTCCCCTTCCGGCCGCCACGTGCCCGCGGCCAGGTCGGAGGCGAGGATCTCGCGGCCGGGGTTGGCCACCAGCGTGGCCAGGTGCTGCATGCCGACGCTGTGGTCGACCAGTGCCAGCCGCCCGCCCAGCTCGACCTGCCAGTGCCGCCCGTGGCGGCGGAAGCGGCACGCGCCGTCCGCCGCGGACGCCCGCCCGACCACCGCCGGCAGCACCATGCCCAGCTCCCTGGCCTCCCGCGCGGCGCCTGCCTGCTCGACGCGGGCCACCTCGTCGTGCGGCCCGTCGCGCAGCGCCAGCGCCTGCCCGAGCCGGCAGCGGGACAGCGCGGCGGCCGGCCAGTGGCCCAGCGCCAGGTTGTCGTGCACGGCCGCGCGCAGGTGCCCGACCGCCAGGTCCAGGTCGCCGGTGGTGAGCGCGGCCATGCCCAGCGAGTGCCGGACCGAGCCGAAGCAGGCCACGCCGAGGCTGGCCATCATCGGCAGGTGGGCGTGGGGGCTCAGCAGCGCGTACGCGCGGGCGGCGGTGTCGGCGTCCCGCAGCAGGTACGCGGTCTCCACGACGCAGTACATCGAGATCAGCCAGGTGCTGGAGCTGGGCAGGCCGGCCAGGTCCCGGCCGCGTAACCGGGCCAGGTGCCCGGCCGCCAGGCGCCGCTCGCCGGCCACGGCCGCCGCCAGCGCCAGGCCGGCCGCGTAGGAGTGGTCGATGGGGCCGAGCGTGGGGGAGCTGACCAGGTCGGACAGGACGGGCAGCAGCTCGGCGGCGCGGCCCTGGTACCAGCGGATGGCGCCGAGCTGGCCGCCGTACCAGCCGGTCGCGTCCATGTCGCCGGCCGCCACGCCGCGTTCGAAGCACTCGCCGGCCTGCTTCTCCGCCTCGTCGAAGCGGCCCGCGCGGATGGCGAGCATGACCTCGATGGCGCTGACCACGTAGCCGACCGCCAGGTGGGCGTGGCCGTCGAGCAGGCGGCGCAACTCCTCCAGGCAGCGCTCCGCGTGCGGGTCCGCGGCCAGGTAGAGGTCGACCGTGCGCCACAGCACGCCCATGAGCAGGTCGCCCCTGCGCCCGGTGACCGCCGCCTGGCCGATCAGCTCGCCGGCCAGCTCCATCCGGAGCGCCCCGTGCTCGGGGCCGAGCAGGCAGTGGTGCGCCAGGCTCAGCGCCTCGGCCCGTGCCAGGTCGTCGCCCGAGCCCCTGGCCCGCGCCAGCAGGCGCATGATCTCCTCGTGCCCGCCGGTACGGTAGTCCTCCTCGCCCCAGAGCCGCAGCCGCAGCCGCAGCGCGAGCGAGGAGGCCGGGTCGATCAGCGACAACGCGTGCCGCTGCCGGGCGCGTACCATCTCCGACTCCGCGCACGTCCGGTGCTCGTGCACCCAGATCCCGCCCAGCCCCAGCGCCGCCCGCGCCAGCGCCGGCGGGTCGGCGCACGCCTCCGCGTACCGGTAGGCCGTGTCGAACCAGCGCCGCGCGGTCTGCAGGTCGCCGTTCACGAACAGCGCGCGCTCACCCAGCGTGAGGGCCAGCTTGAGATCCGCGCATGAGGGCGGGTGCACCCCCAGCCCCTGTGCAACGCTCACGATTCCGCTCCCCTGTCGGTTGTCTTGATTGAGCGCTTCAACTGTTCGTGGAATACCGTTCTAGGTATAGGACGTATTGCACATTGGGCAGGGTTCAGCGGCACGTACCCTGGCTCCCATGATTCGTCCTGCAACGCCCGCTGACGTGCCCGAGATCGTCAGCATGATCCGCGAGCTCGCCACGTACGAGAAGGCCGCCCACGAGGTGCGCGTGACCGAGGAGCAGCTGCGCGACACGCTCTTCCGTGACAACCCCGCCGCCTACGTCCACATCGCCGAGCAGGACGGCGAGGTGGTCGGCTTCACGCTGTGGTTCCTGACCTTCTCCACCTGGCGCGGCGTGCACGGGGTCTACATGGAGGACCTGTACGTACGCCCGCAGCACCGCGGCGGCGGCCACGGCGTCGCCCTGATGCGGCAGCTGGCCGAGATCTGCGCCGAGCGGGGATACCAGCGCCTGGAGTGGGCGGTCCTCACCTGGAACGAGCCGTCGATCCGCTTCTACGAGAAGCTCGGCGCGGTCAACCAGGACGACTGGTTCCGCTATCGGCTGACCGACGAGCCGCTGCTGCGCCTGGCCGAGCGCCGCGACTGACCGCACACACACGTCACGCAGGTCACGCACAGTGACGTGACCTGCGTGACATATCCGTTAAACGCCGGCGTGCGACCGCGAGCGTACGCGCTCCGCCTCGTCGAACATCCCCGTCCCCGGCTCTTCGAGGTCACGGTGGGTCTCTTCCATGCGGAGCGCGATCCCGAGCGCGAAGAACGTGGGCGCCCACTCCCCGATGAAGATCCCCCACCTGTCGGCCCGGTCCAGCCCAGCCGACTCGGCGTTCCTCGACACGAACCAGCTCGCGCAGGACAGCGCGATGGACACCACCCCCGCGGTGTACATGTGGTTCGAGCGCACACCCATGTCATGAAGCTTTTTGATCATGTTTCCCCCCTTGCTGTGAGTGCTGTTACCCCAGGAAGGGCCGGGTAACCGATCATTACGAGCGTGTTTCCGATGTGACGCTTGTGCGTGGCTTGTTACCGAGGTGAATCACACGTAACGAACGCACAGCCACGCACGGTCAAAGTGCGTAACGAGCGCTTCCTACCTTGGAGATCCCCGGACGCCGAGCGTAGGAGAGGTCGATGGCGCGCTGGATCGCCGAGTGGCACCCCGATGACCCAGCCTTCTGGGAGAAGACAGGCAAGCGCGTCGCACGGCGCAACCTGATCTTCTCGATCATTGCCGAACACCTCGGCTTCACCGTATGGACCTTGTGGAGCATCGTGGCGACCAAGATGGGGTCGTACGAGTTCACCACCGACCAGCTCTTCTGGCTGGTCGCCCTGCCGAACCTGATCGGCTCGGTCCTGCGGGTCCCCTACACGTTCGGGCCCGCGAAGTTCGGCGGGCGCAACTTCACCGTGGTCAGCGCGACGTTGCTGCTCATCCCGGCGGTGCTCCTCGGGGTGACGGTGAACAACCCGGACACGCCCTACTGGCTCTTCCTGGTGATCGCGGCGCTGGCCGGCTTCGGCGGCGGGAACTTCGCCTCAAGCATGGCCAACATCACCTACTTCTACCCCCGCAACAAGCAGGGGGTCGCGCTCGGCCTGAACGCCGCCGGCGGCAACGTCGGCGTCAGCTCGGTCCAGCTCGTCATGCCCCTGGTGATCGGCTCGCTCGGCCTGGCCGCGGCCGGCTGGTTCTGGATCCCGCTCATCGTGGTCGCCGCCGCCTGCGCCTGGTTCTTCATGGACAATCTGACCAGCGCCAGGGCCAACCCCCGCGAGCAGCTCGCGGTCGCCGGCAAGGCCCAGACCTGGATCATGTCGTTCCTCTACATCGGCACCTTCGGCTCGTTCATCGGCTACTCCACCGCCTTCCCGCTGCTGAGCAAGAGCCTCTTCCCCGACGCGCCCTTCGCGGTGGTGGCCTTCGTCGGCCCGCTGGTGGGGTCGCTGATCAGGCCGCTGGGCGGCCTGCTGGCCGACAGGCTCGGCGGCGCCCCGGTCACGCTGTGGAACTTCGCCGCGATGGGCGGCGGCGTGCTGCTGGTCTGGGCGGCGAGCACCTCCGGCAGCTTCTGGATGTTCTTCCTGGCCTTCCAGCTGCTCTTCCTCACCGCCGGCATCGGGAACGGCTCCACCTACCGCATGATCCCGGCCATCTTCCAGGCCAAGGCGGTGGCCGAGCGCGGCGAGAGCGAGGAGGCCCTGCTGTACGGCAAGCGCCAGGCCTCGGCCGCCATCGGCATCATCTCGGCGGTCGGAGCGCTCGGCGGGTTCCTCATCAACCGCGCGTTCGGTATGTCGTTCGCCGCGGCCGGCACCCCAACCCCCGCCTTCCTCACCTTCGGCCTCTTCTACGTGTCCTGCTTCGCCCTGACCTGGTGGTGCTACACCCGCAAGGTCGGCGTCAACGTGGTGGCGAGCCTCGCCCATGCCCGGGTCTGATGTGACGACGAAGACGCACTGCCCGTACTGCGCCCTGCAGTGCGGCATGGAGATAACCGCGGGGAAGGTCACGGAGACCGGCCGCGAGCTGACCATCAGCCCGCGGACCGACATCCCGGCCAACGCCTCGGGCGCGCTGTGCCAGAAGGGATGGACGGCGGGCGAGCTGCTCACCAACGGCGAGCGCCTGACCACCCCCCTCCTGCACGGCGAGCCCGTGGAATGGGACGTCGCACTTGATTACGTGGCGTACCGGTTGTCCGCCATCCGCGCCGAGCACGGCCCCGACGCCGTGGCCGTGTTCGGCGGGGGTGGGCTGACCAACGAGAAGGCGTACACGCTGGGCAAGTTCGCCAGGGTCGCCCTCGGCACCAGCCAGATCGACTACAACGGCCGCTTCTGCATGTCCTCGGCCGCCGCCGCCTCCACCAGGGCGTTCGGCATGGACCGGGGCATGCCGTTCCCGATCACCGACCTGGACGACGCCGACGTCGTCATGCTGGCCGGCGGGAACGTGGCCGAGACCATGCCGCCCTTCGTCCGCCACCTGTCCGGGCCGCGCGTGATCGTCATCGACCCGCGCCGCACCCAGACGGCCAAGCTGGCCTGGCTGCACCTGCAGCCCACGCCCGGCACCGACCTGGCGCTGGCCCTCGGGATGCTGCACCTGGCCATCGCCGACGAGCTGGTGGACGAGGAGTACGTCGCCGCCAGGACCACCGGGTTCGACGAGGTACGCACCTCGCTGGCCTCCTGGTGGCCCGAGCGCGTCGAGCGGATCACGGGGGTGCCCGTCCACCAGATGCGGCAGGCCGTCAGGGCGATGGCCGCGGTGGACAAGGCGTACATCCTGACCGGGCGCGGCGCCGAGCAGCACGCCAAGGGCACCGACACCGTCACCGCGTTCATCAACCTGGCCCTCGCGCTGGGCCTGCCCGGCACCCACGGCTCCGGCTACGGGTGCGTGACCGGGCAGGGCAACGGGCAGGGCGGCCGCGAGCACGGGCAGAAGGCCGACCAGCTCCCCGGCTACCGCAAGATCGACGACCCGGCGGCCAGGGAGCACATGGCCCGGATCTGGGGGATCCCGGCCGAGGAGATCCCCGGGCCCGGGCGGTCGGCGTACGAGCTGCTCGACGCCCTCGGCACTCCCGGCGGGCCGCGGGCGATGCTGCTGTTCGGCTCCAACCCGGTCATCTCCGCCCCGGCCGCCGAGCACGTGGCCGAGCGCATCGGCGCGCTCGACCTGCTCGTGGCCTGCGACTTCGTCATGTCAGAGACCGCCGCGCTGGCCGACGTGGTCTTCCCCGTGACCCAGTGGGCCGAGGAGACCGGCACCATGACGAACCTGGAGGGCCGCGTCCTGCTGCGCCGCCGGGCCGTCACCCCGCCCGAGGGCGTCAGGAGCGACCTGGACGTCATCGCCGGGCTGGCCGAGCGCCTCGGCCACCACTTCGAGACCGAGCCGGCCGAGGTGTTCGACGAGCTGCGCCGCGCCAGCCAGGGCGGCCTGGCCGACTACTCCGGCATCACCTACGACCGCATCGCGAACGAGACCGGCGTGTTCTGGCCCTGCCCCGACGAGGGCCCTTCCTCCCGGCACCCGGGAACGCCGCGGCCGTTCCTCGACTCCTTCGCCACCCCGGACGGCCGGGCCAGGTTCGTGCCCGTCCAGCACCGGCCCCCGGCCGAGGAGGTCGACGAGGACTACCCCGTCTACCTGAGCACCGGCCGGGTGCTCGCCCACTACCAGAGCGGCGCCCAGACCCGCAGGATCGCGCCACTCGTCCAGGCGGCTCCCGAGCCGTTCGTCGAGCTGCACCCGGACCTTGCCGAGCAGCTCGACATCGCCGCCGGGGACATCGTGCGGGTCAGCAGCAGGAGGGGCGAGGCCAAGGCCGTCGCCCGCATCAGCGACGCCATCAGGCGCGACACCGTGTTCATGCCCTTCCACTGGGAGGGCGCCAACCGGCTCACCAATCCGGCCCTCGACCCGACGTCGAGGATGCCGGAGTTCAAGGTCTGCGCGGTCAGGGTGGAGAGGGACTCATGAGGCTCGTCGTCGTGGGCAACGGGATGGCCGGGTCACGCCTGGTCAGCGAGGTGCGCACCCGTGACCCGCACATGAAGATCACCGTGTTCGGCGCGGAGACGTGCCGGCCCTACAACCGGATTCTGCTGTCGAACGTGCTGGCCGGCAGCTCCCGGCCCGACCAGGTGCGGCTCGTCGACGCCTCCTGGTACGAGGCGCACAACGTGGAGGCCGCCTTCGGCAGCGCGGTCGCCCACATCGACAGGGAGACCCGGCACGTCGTGACCGAGGACGGGCGGCGCGAGCCGTACGACCTGCTGGTCCTGGCCACCGGCAGCGACGCCATCGTGCCGCCGATCCCCGGCGTGGAGCGGGCCATCCCGTTCCGCACGCTCGACGACTGCGAGCGCATCATGCAGTCGGCCGAGCGGGCCCGCAGGGCCGTGGTCGTCGGCGGCGGCCTGCTCGGCATCGAGGCCGCCCGCGGCCTGGCCGGGCGCGGCCTGCCCGTCACGCTGCTGCACCTGGCCGGGCACCTCATGGAGCGCCAGCTCGACGTCGAGGCCGGCGAGGTGCTCGGCGAGACGCTGGCCGGGCTCGGCGTCGAGATCCGCACCGGCGTCAGCGCCTCCGGCGTGGACGAGGACGGCGTCCGGCTCGACGACGGCGAGCTGATCGAGGCCGACCTCGTCGTCCTCGCCTGCGGCGTCCGCCCGGTCACCGGCCTGGCCGCCGACGCGGGCCTGGAGGTGCGCCGCGGCGTCGTCGTGGACGACGAGCTGCGCACCGACGACCCGTCGATCTTCGCCATCGGCGAGTGCGCCGAGCACGACGGCACCGTGTACGGCCTGGTCGCGCCCGCCTGGGAGCAGGCGTCCGTGGCCGCCGACGTCATCACCGGGGGCAAGGCGCTCTACCGCGGCTCCCGGCTCGTCACCCGGCTCAAGGCCAAGAGCGTCGAGCTGGCCGCGATGGGCGAGACGCAGCTCGGCGAGGAGCACGCCGAGGTGGTGCGCTTCAGCCATCGCGCCCGCGGCACCTACCGCAAGCTCGTCATCCGCGACGGCCGGCTGGTCGGCGCGATCCTGCTGGGCGAGAGCGACGCCGTCGGCACGCTCACCCAGCTGTTCGACCGCGGCGGGCCGCTGCCGGGTGACCGGGCCGGGCTGCTGTTCCCCGGGCTGTCGTCGGCGCCCGTGGCCGACAGTCCGACGTTGATGCCGGACGCGGCCAAGGTCTGCCAGTGCAACAACGTGACCAAGGGCCAGATCAGGGCGTGCTGGGAGGCCGGCGCGCGGGACGTGGCCGCGGTGGCGTCCGCGACCAGGGCCACGACCGGATGCGGGACCTGCCGCGACGCCGTGGAGGGCATCGTCGGCTGGCTGTGCGAGCAAGAAGGAGTCTCCGTATGAACAGGATCGTCGTCGTAGGGTACGGACCGACGGCTCACCGGCTCGTCGAGACCCTCGCGAGCAAGGGCTTCGACGGCACCGTGACCGTGATCGGCGAGGAGCCGCGCCCCGCGTACGACCGGGTGGCGCTGACCTCCTACCTGTCGGGCACCAGTGCCGAGGACCTCACCTACGAGGTGCCCGCCGGCATCGTGACCAGGCTGAACACCCGGGTCACCGGCATCGACCGGGACGCCCGGCTGGTCACGCTGGCGGACGGCGGCACCGAGCCCTACGACGTGCTCGTGCTGGCCACCGGCTCCGCCCCGTTCGTGCCGCCGGTGCCGGGCGCCGAGCACGCCTTCGTCTACCGCACCATCGAGGACCTGGACGCGATCAGGGTGGCCGCCAAGGACGCCGTGGAGGGCGTCGTGATCGGTGGCGGCCTGCTCGGCCTGGAGGCGGCCGACGCGCTGCGGGCGCTCGGCCTGAAGGCGCACATCGTCGAGATGAGCCCCTGGCTGATGCCGCGCCAGGTGGACGAGGGCGGCGGCTCGGTGCTCAAGTCGCACATCGAGGGGCTCGGGCTGAGCGTGCACGCCGGCGCGGGCGTCAAGGAGATCGTCACCGACGGCGCGGGCCAGGTGACCGGGCTGCGCAAGCCCGACGGGACGCTGGTGGACGCCCAGGTCGTGGTGTTCTCCGCGGGCATCAGGCCGCGCGACGAGCTGGCCAGGTCGTCGGGCCTGGACGTGGGCGAGCGGGGCGGCATCGTGGTCGACCCCAGGATGCGCACCTCCGACCCGTCGATCTACGCGGTCGGCGAGTGCGCGCTGGTCGGCGGCATGGTGTACGGGCTCGTGGGGCCGTGCAACACGATGGCCGAGGTGGCGGCCGACGGGATCATGGGCGGCTCCTCGACGTTCGAGGGCGCCGACATGTCCACGAAGCTCAAGCTGCTGGGCGTCGAGGTGGCGCAGTTCGGGGCGATGGAGGGGGCGCTCGACGTCACCTACATGGACCCGGTGGGCGGCGTGTACAAGAGGCTGTTCATCAGCGACGACGCGCAGACGCTGCTCGGCGGCATCTGCGTGGGCGACGCCTCGCCGTACACCTCGCTGCGGCCGTTCGTGGGCAAGGCGCTGCCGGCCTCGCCGTCGGACCTGCTGTTCAGCGGGGCCGGCGCGAGTCTCGACCTGCCGGACGAGGCGCAGGTGTGCTCGTGCAACAACGTGTGCGCGGGCGACATCCGCACGGCCATCGCTGACAAGGGCGTCACCGACGTGCCCGGGATCAAGGCGTGCACGCGGGCCGGCACGACCTGCGGCAGCTGCGTGCCGATGCTCAAGCAGCTGCTGGAGAAGTCGGGCGTCGAGGTCAGCAAGGCGCTGTGCGAGCACTTCACGTACTCGCGGGCCGAGCTGTTCGACATCGTACGGGTCCGCAAGATCGCGACGTTCTCCCAGCTCATCGCCGAGCACGGGCAGGGCCGCGGGTGCGACATCTGCAAGCCGGCCGTGGCCTCGATCCTGGCCTCGCTGCACAACGGGCACGTGCTGGAGGGCGAGCGCGCCGCGCTGCAGGACACCAACGACGCGTTCCTGGCCAACATCCAGAAGAACGGCACGTACTCGGTGGTCCCGCGCATCCCGGGCGGCGAGATCACGCCGGACAAGCTGATCGTGATCGGCGAGGTGGCCCGCGACTTCGGCCTCTACACGAAGATCACCGGCGGGCAGCGCATCGACCTGTTCGGGGCCCGGGTCGAGCAGTTGCCGGAGATCTGGCGGCGGCTGGTGGACGCCGGGTTCGAGTCGGGGCACGCGTACGGCAAGGCGCTGCGCACGGTGAAGTCGTGCGTGGGCTCGACCTGGTGCCGCTACGGCGTGCAGGACTCGGTGGGCATGGCGATCGCGCTGGAGCTGCGCTACCGCGGCCTGCGCTCGCCGCACAAGCTGAAGTCGGCCGTCTCCGGCTGCGCCCGCGAGTGCGCCGAGGCCCGGTCGAAGGACTTCGGCATCATCGCCACCGAGCAGGGCTGGAACCTGTACGTCGGCGGCAACGGCGGCTTCAAGCCCCGCCACGCCGACCTGCTGGCCAACGACCTGTCCACCGACGAGCTGATCAGGACCATCGACAGGTTCCTGATGTTCTACATCCGCACCGCAGACCGGCTGCAACGCACCGCCGCCTGGCTCGAGTCGCTGGACGGCGGGCTCGACTACCTCCGCGAGGTGATCATGGAAGACTCGCTCGGCATCTGCGCCGACCTGGACGCGCAGATGGAGCACCACATCGCCACGTACGCCGACGAGTGGCAGGCCACGCTGGACGACCCGGAGAAGCTGAGCAGGTTCGTCAGCTTCGTCAACGCCCCCGGGATGCCCGACCCGTCGATCGTGTTCGGCAACGAGCGCGGCCAGATCAAGCCGGTGATGGCCCGATGAACTGGACGACGATCTGCGCCTACGACGTACTGCCGCCGGAACGCGGCGTCTGCGCCCTGGTGGAGGGCGTCCAGGTGGCCGTCTTCCGCACCTACGACGGCGACCTGCACGCGCTGGACAACCTCGACCCCTTCAGCGGGGCCTACGTGCTCTCCCGCGGCATCGTCGGCACCAGGAAGGGCGAGCCGACGGTCGCCTCCCCGCTGCACAAGCAGGTGTTCTCGCTGGTGACGGGGCGCTGCCTGGACGACGATGGCGTGTCGGTGCCGGTCTACTCCGTGCGGGTGGGCACTGGCGGGCACGTGGAGGTCAGCCTGGAGCAGCGGGTGGAGGTAGGCGTCTAGCGAACTTCCCGGCGAGGACCGGCCCCAGGTCGTACGGCCTGGGGTCCGGTCTTTCTTGCGTATCGGCTGCGATGCGGGCGAACGTCAGGCTAGGCTCTCGGTCTCCGCGGCGCCCGCTTCCACCGGGGGATAGACATGCGGGCTGCGGTGGGCCGCCGGAAGCACGCATCGACGTCCGGACTCGACGCTTTCACAACGTTCGGCTTCCTCGCGCTGGGGGAGAGGTTCGGGGTTCGCCTGGGTTCGCGGCACTGGATGGACGGTATCGGCGCTCCCGTTCGCTCCGGTCTCGGGACGACAACGATCACGGCACTGACCTGTCTCGCCAATTCCAGTGAACCGTTACGGTGGGTAATACCCGGACCAGGCAAAGGGGTCGTGCGGAGTGCCTAAACCCCGCATTCGCCGCCGACGGTCGCGGGCATCAAAGCGGTCATGAGCAAGATTTCTCAGCGCAGGGCACTCCTGCTGGCCGCGATCGTCCCCGCCCTCCTCGTCGCGGGCTGCTCCGCCGGGAGCAACACGCAGGCGATGAAGGGGGCGGCGAGCCCCGGCACGCCCACCGACATGGACTCCATGCCACCGGAGGAGACCGACACCTCCTCTCCCGAAGCCACGGACACCGGCGAGGCCACGCCGACCGAGACCGGGGCCGGCGGCCAGGCGCAGTCGGCCGTCCAGGGCTACTTCAACGCCCTCAAGTCGGGGAACGTGGACCAGGTCGTCAGCTCGTTCGCCGACGACGGGATCGCCGCCGTGGACGGGGAGGCCACGGCGGAGGGCAGCCAGGCGATCCGCACCCTGTTCCAGAAGCAGCTGCAGGGCGCGAACGACATGGGGAAGGCCACGCACACCATCGACGAGGCGCGTACGGCCGGCAGCGACGACGCGATCGTCCGCTCGACGAGCAAGCAGGGGGGCGACAACTACCGGGAGCTGTTCGTGCTCACGCGGGACGGCGGGGAGTGGAAGATCGCGCAGTTCATGAACAACCAGGCATCCTGAGGCGCCTGCTCGGTTGAGAGCTCCCGATCGGGGTGCTCCCGGGGCGGGGTGGCGGCGTTTCCCGGGTTGGGGGTCTTCCCTCTTCCCGGCCGATCCGTCGCCACCGGCGGCCATTCCGGGGTCGAAACGCCTGGAGGTAACTAGCCGTATACCGCGCGGTTAAGGCTCGTCATATCCGGAAATATGGGCTTTTGGGGGCTTGGGTTAATTTTGCGGGTTGTCGCCGGGAATGCGCGGTCTGATGCGGCGCTGATCCACCAGGGCGAGGTACACGGCGAAGGCGCCCTGCGTCCACATCGCGGCTTGTTGCGCGGTCAACCGGATCTCCTCGCCCTCGTGTGAGACGATCATGTAGCCGCCCAGCGGCGTTCGTCGCCAGGCAACCAATACGTTCTCGTAAACGAGCACGTCGAGCATCGCGGTCAGATATTCGCGGCTGGCGGCGGACACGGCGCAAGCCTCCTCGCTCCTCCCGAATTCTCGCTTCTGTCTTCATTGTGCTGCCGCTATTGTGCGCGCCGTATCGGGAAATGTCGCACCTTTCGCGCGGCGCCCGAGAACCTGGGCCCGGCCACCGGTGTATGTAGACCGGAGGTGGTCTCATGAGGAAGATCCTTGTCGCGCTGGCCGCGGCGGTGGCGCTGGCCGCCGGAGCCGTCCCGGCCGCGGCCGCCGGCGGGTGGGCGGTGACGTACCTGGATCCGCCGCCGTCCCGGTTCGAGGCCGGTCAGTCGTACGCGCTGGGGTTCTGGGTGCTGCAGCACGGCACCCACCCGTTCGTGGGCAAGCTGGACCCCGTCGCGCTGCGGCTCACGCGGGCGGACGGCGAGAGCGTGACGTTCGAGGGGACGGCCCTGCCCGAGGCCGCCCACTACGCGACGTCCGTGGTGGTGCCCGAGGGCGTGTGGAAGGTGGAGGGCCTACAGGGGTGGTTCCGGCCGTACGAGGTGGGGACGCTCACCGTTCCCGGCTCGCTGCGGATCAACCCCGTGCCTCCTGACCTGGTGGCGGGGCCTGTCGACGGCGCCAAGAACCACTGGGGCGACGTGCGCCCGCCCGGCTTCGAGCCCGGCACGGCGGCGGCCGCGCCGGCACAGGCGTCAGCTCCTCCGGTGTCGGCCCCGGCGTCGGCAGCGGCTTCGACCCTGGCGTCGACCCCGGCGGAGGCACCGGCTTCTTCGGCGCGGGTCGAGGAGGCCGGTGGGGTGCCCCCGTACACGCTGCTGCTCGCCGCCATCGGCGGGGCTGCGCTGGCGGTGGCGGCGCTCCGGCTCCTGACCCGGCGGAGGGACGACGAGCCCGATCCGCCGGTTGACGAGAAGGAGGACACCATCGTCATTTCTGGGTAGGGGGCAGACCGCCGGGGTGCGCCCGCGACGCCGTTTTCCCGAGCGGCACCCGTCGGGGCGCACCCCGGCTCTCGTTCTCGCGTCGGGGGGTGGGGTTGATGGGTGCGGTGCTGGGGCTCGTGGCGCTGCTCGCCGTGGGGGTCGCCGGGGTCTATGCCGTGTCCGCCTTTCTCGCGCCCCGGGGGGTGGTGCGGGCGGGGCCCTTCCTGTCGGGGTCGCGGCCCAGGGAGCACGCGCTGTCCCGGTTCCACGTGCGGTGGTACGCGGTGACGCTGATCTTTCTCGCCTTCGACATGGAGATGATCTTCATGTACCCGTGGGCGTTCGTGGTGGCCGAGGTGGGGGCCATGGCGGTCGTGGAGATGTTCGCGTTCCTGGCGTTGTTGCTGGTGGGGGTGCTCTACGCCTGGCGGGAGGGGGCGTTCCGGTGGGTGTGAGCGGGTGGTTGCTGCGGCGGGCCGCCGTCCGGCCGCGGGTCCTGGTCGTGGGATGCCCGTACGGGACCCGGGTCCGGTTGCTCGCCGAGGCCGAGGCCGGGCGGCGGGGGTGGGCGGCCGCCCGGGCCCCGGCCGAGGCGGGGGTGCTGGTGGTGTGCGGGACTCCCGGGGACGAGATGGCGGCGGCCGTGGACCACGTCTGGGACGACATGCCGGGGCCCCGGGCGCTGGCCGAGCTGGCGCCGGACGTGCCGGAGAGCGAGGTCGCCGCCGCCTTGGACAGGGCCGTCGAGGTGCTGGGCGACGAACGGGCCCAGGACGCCGACCGACCTGCGGGGATGTCGGGTGCGCGGGGCGCCGACCGACCTGCGGGGATGTCGGGTGCGCGGGGCGCCGACCGACCTGCGGGGATGTCGGGTGTGGCGGGCGGCGACCGATCTGCGGGGCCGCCAGGTGAGCGGACGCACGGCGGCGACGGGCACATGGGGGCGGCCGGTGGGGTGGGCATGGCGGCGCGGGGGCCGGATCGGGACGGGCTGCAGCTGGATCGGCTGCACGTGCCGCTGGGGCCCGTGCTGGCCGACTGGCCCGCCGGGCTCGTGGTCGAGACCGTGATGCAGGGGGATGTGATCCAGGAGGCCGTCGTACGGGTCGTACCGCCGGGCCGCCCCGGTGGCGTGGGGTTCTGGGACGAGCCCCGGCGGCGGGCGGGCGGGGTGCGCCGGGAGGAGGCGGGGCGGCGGGCGGCGGCGGCTCGCCTGGACAGCCTCGGGCGGCTGCTCGGCGTCGCCGGGTGGCCCGCGGCGGCCAGGGACGCCCGGTCGCTCCGGGACCGGCTGCTCGCGGGCTCCTCCGCCGCCTCGGTGAGACGCGACTACGAGCGGTTCTCCCGGCGGGTGCGGCGCTCCCGGGTGCTGCGGTGGATGCTTCGGGGGGCGGGGGTGGTCGACGGCGGGCCGGGATGGATGCGGGGGGACGTGCTCGATCGGGCGTATCGGTGGCTGGACTCGGCGGGGGCCGCTCTCGACGCCCTGGACGGACGCACGCGCGCGGGGGCGGCCGGGCACTTCGATGGGTCCACGCCCGTGGCGGCGCTTTCGCTGTTGCCGGGGCTGCTCGCCGGGGCCGAGCTGGCCGTGGGGCGGTTGGTCGTGGCGAGCCTCGATCCGGACGTCGAACAGTTGCCCGCCGGGCCGGCGGTGGCCAGTGAGTGAGCGCGTAGGTGAGCCCGTGGGTGAGCGCGTGAGTGAGCCCGTGAGTGAGCGCGCAGGTGTGCGCCGTGGGTGAGGCGGTGCGGCTGGTGCTCGGGCTGGTGGTGCTCGGGTGGGGGGCCGCCGCGCTCGATGCCGGGCTGGGCGGGGCGCGGCGTGGTGCCGGGGGGCCGCTGCGGGGTGCCGGCGGGGCGGGGTGGTGGGAGGTGGTGCGGGGTGCCGCGGGGGTGCCGTTGGGGGAGGTGGCGCGGTTGGTGACGCAGCGGCGGCGGCGCACGCTCGTACCCGATGCCCTGCTCGTCCGTACCGGCATCGTCGCCCTGCTCCTCGCCGCCCTCCTGGCCGCCGTCGTGCTGCCCGTCGGCGAGGCGCCCGTGCTCGACACGAGCGTCGGGATCGTCTGGTTCAACGCCATGGAGGTGTGCGTCTGGGGTGCCCTCTGGCTGGTCGGGTGGGGGGTCAACTCGGTGTACCCGCTGATCGGCGGCTACCGGTTCCTGGTGCAGGGGCTGAGCTACGAGCTGCCGCACATGTTCGCGCTGATCACGGTGGCGCTGGGGGCGGGGTCGTTGCGGATCGCGGATGTGGTGGCGGCTCAGCGGGAGCTCTGGTTCGTGGTGTGGATGCCCGTCGCGTTCGTGGTCTACCTGATCTCGGCGGCGGCGATGGCGTTCTGGGGTCCCCTGGGGCAGCCGCTGGGCCGGGACGTGGCCGGCGGGGTGCCCGCGGAGCTGGCGGGGGCCGACCGGCTGCTGTTCACGATCGGCCGGTACGCGCTGCTGGTCGTCGTGGCCGCCGCCGCGGTGCCGTTGTTCCTGGGCGGCGGCGCGGGGCCGGTGCTGGCCGGCTGGGCGTGGGCGGCGATCAAGACCGTGGCCGTGTTGTGCGTGTTGGTGCTGGTCAAGCACCGGGTCCCGGCCGTACGGATGGATCGGTTCACCGAGTTCGCGTGGGTGGTGCTGATCCCGCTCGCGCTCGTGCAGACGCTGGTCGTCGGAATCGTGGTGCTGCCGTGAGCGTGGCCTTCTGGGTGCTCGCCGTCCTCGCCGTGGCGAGCGGCGTGGCCGTCTTCGTGGTCGACTCGATGGCGCGGGCCACGTTCGCGCTGCTGGCCTCGCTGCTGGCCGTGGGCGGGACGCTGCTGCTGGTCGATCTGCACTACGTGGGCGTGCTGGTGATCCTGATGATGGTCATGGAGATGCTGGTCATGGCGGTCTTCATGATCATGTACATGATGAACCCGGGCGGGTTGACGCCCATGAAGATGGTGCACAACCCCCGGGGCGCCGCGCTGATCGCGGGGGCCGTCTTCGTGCTGCTGGCCGCGGGGGTGTTCCTGGCCCCGTGGCCCGAACGGAAGGGGCGGCCGCCCGCCGACCCCACGCGCGCGCTCGGCCTGTCGATCATGGGGCCGAAGATGCTCGTGATGATGGTCATCGGTGTGGCCATCCTGGCGACGATGATCTCCACCGTAGTGCTGGCGACCCACCGGGGGCGGTACGACCGATGACGCTCGAGGCCTTCCTCCTCCTGGCCGCCGCGCTGTTCTCCGTCGGCCTGTACGGCGCCCTGTCCCAGCAGTCCATCGTCATGCTCATGATGGGCCTCGAACTCATGATCAACGGGCTGATCGTGGCCGGCGGCGCCTTCTGGTACTTCGTCGCGCCCCAGACCGCCGACGGCCAGGTCCTCGTGCTGGTCGCCGTCACGGTCATGGCGCTCGAGATGGCCATGGGCTTCGCGGTCACCACCGCGATCTTCCGCGCGCGCGACGTGGACATGACCGACGACGCCGGAGACCTCAAAGGGTGAGCGCTCTCCTGTGGCTCCTGCCCCTGCTGCCCATCGGCGCGGGTGGAGCCCTCCTGCTCGTACGGCGGGCGGGCCGGGCCGTGGCGATCCCCGTGGCCGCGCTGACGCTGGCGCTGGCCGCGCACGCGGCCGTGACCAGGCCCGCCGTCACCACCCGGCTGCTCTTCCACGAGGGGCTGGCCGTGGACGGGCTGTCGGCCGTCATGGTGATCACGGTGGCGGCGGCGGGGCTGGCCGTGCTGGTGTTCGCGGCGGGGGAGCTGCGGGAGGCCAGGTTCCACGGGCTCATGCTGATCTTCCTGGGCGCGATGCTGGTGACGGTCACGGCCACGGACCTCCTGCTGCTGCTGATGGGGTGGGAGGTCATGGGCGCCATGTCGTACGCGCTCATCGGCTACTGGTGGCACGACCCGGGACGGGTCCGGTCCGGCACCGTCGCCTTCCTCACCACCCGGGCCGGGGATCTGGGCCTCTATTTCGCGGCCGGGGCGGCCATGGCAGGGGGCGGTGCTCTGGTGCTGTCGGGGCTGCCGCAGGCTCCGTGGCGGGATCTGGTGGCGGGCGGGATCGTGCTGGCGGCGCTGGGGAAGTCGGCGCAGCTGCCGTTCTCGTTCTGGCTGTCGCGGGCGATGGCCGGGCCCAGCCCGGTGTCCGCGCTGCTGCATTCGGCGACGATGGTGGCGGCGGGGGCGTACCTGCTGCTGCGGGTGCAGCCGCTGCTCGCCGCCACCGGGTGGGCGGCGGTCGTGGTGACCTGGGCGGGGGCGCTGACGGCGCTGCTGCTCGGGGCCGTCGCGATCGCGCAGCGCGATCTCAAGCAGCTCCTGGCCGCCTCCACGTGTGCGCAGCTCGGGTTCATGGTGGTGGCGGCGGGGCTGCCGGCCGTCGCCGGGGGTGTCGCGCACCTCGTCGCGCACGCCGCCGTCAAGAGCCTGCTCTTCCTCGGGGCCGGGGCCTGGCTGTCGGCGCTCGGGACGGAGGAGTTGCGCGGGCTGGGTGGGGCGGGACGGCGGGATCCGGTGGTGGGGGTGGCGTTCGGGGTGGGGGCGGTGGCGCTGGCGGGGGTGCCGCCGCTGTCGCTGTGGGTGACCAAGGACACGATCCTGGGGGCGGCGCGGGAGCCCGGGCTGTACGCGGTGCTGCTCGTGGCCGGGCTGCTGGCCGCCGCGTACTCGGCCAGGGTGCTGGTCGCGGTCTGGGGGCGGCCCGCCGGCGGTCGCCCGCCAGGCCGGCCGGTGACGGGGTGGGAGCGGGCGCCGATGCCGGTGCTCGCCCTGGCCGCCGCCGGGCTCGGGGTGGTGGGGGTGCCCGCGGTGTTCGAGGCATGGGGGCGGCTGGTCGGCGATCCCGGCGCCGCCGCGCCCACGATCGGCGGCCTCGCGCTGTCCGGCGGCCTGGCGCTCGCCGTCATGGCCGTCGTGATCCTGATTCGGCCCGGTGCGGTCATCGTCCCGGCGCGGCTGGCGGGCGGGGTGCTCGGCGGGTGGCTGGGTCTGGAGCGGGCGGCCGTCGTACTGGTCGCGCGGCCGGTCATGGCGCTGGCCCGGGCGCTCGCCCGGTTCGACGACCGGGTGCTGGACGCGGGCGTGCACGGTGCCGCCCGGGCGGGCAGGGCGGTGGCCGGGGCGGCCGGGGCGTTCGACGACCGGGCGGTCGACGCCGCCGTGGCGGCGGTGCCCCGCGCGGGCCTGGGCGCCGCCCGGATCGTCAGGGCCCCGTTCGAGGCCGGGCTGGACGGCGCCGTACGGGCGGTCGCCGCCACGGCCGGCCGCCTCGGCGCGCTGGCCCGGCGCCCGCAGACCGGCCAGGTACACCTCTACTTCGCCCAGGCGGCCGTCGCGCTGATCGTGCTGGCCGTCGCATTCGCCATCCTGAGGTGAGCGTGCTCTCCATCGTGATCTTCCTGCCCCTGGCGGCCGCCGCGCTGCTGGCCCTGCCCCGGCTCGGCGCGCGGGCGGCCACCTGGATCTGGATCGCCGCCACCGCCGCCGACCTGGCCCTGGTCGTCGCCATGTGGGCCGGGTACGGCGGCGGCACCGCGTACGAGACCAGGCTGCGCTGGATCCCCTCCGTCGGCGCCGGCTACCACGTCGGGGTGGACGGCCTGTCGCTGCCGCTGATCGCGATGACCTCGCTGCTGTTCCTCCTCTGCGCCGTCTACTCGCTCCGCGAGACCCACCGGCCCCGGGCGTACGCGGCGCTGTTCCTGTTCCTGCAGACCGTCTGCCTCGGCGTGTTCGCGGCGCTCGACCTGCTGCTGTTCTTCGTCTTCTTCGACCTGGCGATCGTCGGCATGTACTTCGTGATCGTCGGCTGGGGGCACGGGGACCGGGCGCGGTCGGGGCTGAAGTTCTTCCTGTACACCTTCCTCGGCTCGCTGGCGCTGCTGCTCGGCTTCATCGGCCTCTACCTCGCCGCCGAGCCGCACACGTTCGACATGGCCGACCTGATCGCGAACCCGCCGCCGGCCGGCGCGCCGGTGCTGCTCGCCGTGGGGGTCGGGCTCGCGGTGAAGACGCCGGTCGTGCCCGTGCACACCTGGCTGCCGCCCGCCCACACCGACGCGCCCGCCGCCGGCTCGGCGATCCTGGCCGGGGTGCTGCTCAAGCTGGGCACGTACGGCCTGGCGCGCATCGCCGTGCCCATGCTGCCGGGGCAGTGGCGGGCGTACGCCTGGGTGGTCATCGTGATCGGGGTCCTCAGCGTCCTGTACGGCGCCCTGGTCGCCCTCGCCCAGGAGAACCTGAAACGCTTGATCGCCTACACCTCCGTGAACCACATGGGCTACATCGTCCTGGCCCTCGGCGCGGCCGGGCTGAGCGGCGGCCGGGCGGCGCGGGAGCTGGCGGTGAGCGGGGCCGTCACCCAGATGGTCAGCCACGGTCTCATCACCGGCGCGCTGTTCCTGATCTCCGGCGTCCTGTGGGACCGGGCCGGGAGCTACCAGATCGGTAAATATGGCGGGATCGCCGGCAAGGCGCCCGTCCTGAGCGGGCTGACGGCGATGGCGGCATTCGCCTCGCTGGGCCTTCCCGGCTTTTCCGGATTTATCGCGGAATTTCAGATCTTCACCGGCGTCATCGGGGCGGGCGCCGCGGTCGCGGGCGCGGTCTCCCTCACCGGCATCCTCATCACGGCGGCCCTGCTGCTGCGGATGCTGCACCGGGCCTTCCTCGGCGAGCCGGGCGAGCTGACCGGCCGGGTCGGCGACCTGCGCCCGCACGAGTCGGCCGCGATCGCCCCGCTGCTGGCCCTGTCGCTGGTCATCGGCATCGCGCCGCGCTGGCTGCTCGACCTGATCGAGCCCGCCGCCCAGGCCGTCGTGACGCTGGCCGGCCGATGAGCCCCCTGGCGCTGCTTCCCGAGCTGCTGATCCTGGCGGGCGCGGTGGCCGGGCTGGTCACGGGCCTGTTCGTGGCGCGTGATCGCCAGCGCGTGGTGGCCTGGACCAACGGGGTGGCACTGGCCGGCGCGGCCGCCGCAACCACGATGAACCCCGAGACGATGGCCTTCGACGGGTACGTCGTGGACCGCGTCACGAACGTCACCCGCCTCACCGTCGCCCTCGCCACCATCCTCGTCATCTGCCTGGCCGCCGGCCGGGCCAGGGGGGACACGCGGGAGAGCGAGCTCTACACGCTGGTCGCGCTGGCCGCCCTCGGCACGATCACCATGGCGGGGGCGGGGGACCTGCTCGTGCTCGTGGCGGCGTACCTACTGGCGAGCATTCCCGCGTACGCGCTGGCCGGGTTCGCCAAGGACGCGCCGGGCACCGAGGCGGCGCTCAAGTACTACCTGATGGGCGCCTTCCTCGGCGTGCTCATGCTGGCCGGCGTCACGATCGCGTACGGCTCCTCCGGCGCCACCGCCTACCCCGAGACCCGCGCCCCCGCCGTGGCGGCGGTCCTGCTGCTGGCCGGGCTGCTGTTCAAGGCCGGCGGGGTGCCCGCCCACTTCTGGGTGCCCGACGTGGCGGAGGGGGCGTCGCGGCCGGTGGCGGCGTTCGTGACGACAGTGCCCAAGATCGGGGCGCTGGCGGCGTTGTACCGGCTGGCGTCCGGGGTGTTCGACGAGCCCGCGCTGCTCGCAGTCGTCGCGGCGGCCACGATGACGCTGGGCAACCTGGCCGCCTTCCACCAGGACAACGTGCGCCGCCTGCTGGCGTACTCGACGGTCAGTCAGGCCGGCTACCTGCTGGTCCCGGTGGCCGTGGCCGGGCGTACGGACCTGGCGGAGCCGGCGCTGCTGTTCTACCTGGCCGCGTACGCGATCACGAACCTGGGCGCCTTCGCCGTCGTGGCCACGGCGGGCACGGACACCCTGGCCGACTACGCCGGGCTGGCCAGACGGTCGCCGTGGACGGCCTTCGCCCTGGTCGTGTGCCTACTGGGGCTCGTCGGAACCCCGCCGACGGCCGTCTTCGCCGGCAAGCTGCTGATGTTCGCGGCGGCCTGGGACGGGGGGTACGCCTGGCTGGCGGTCCTGGCCGCCGCCAACACGGTGGCCAGCGTCTTCTACTACCTGCGCTGGATCCGGCCGGTGTTCGCCCAGGAGGGCGGAGCCGGGGAGAGCCGGACGGGCGCCGTCGCACTCATGGCCGCGGCAGGTTCTCTCGTGCTGGGGATCGCGGCGGGTGTCGTCCTGCTCATCGCATGACGGCCTACGGCGTGGGCCGAGGAGCTAACGGCGAGTGGCAGCCGTCACCCGTGACGGGGCAGACGTCCACGGAATATTCGCGGTCGGTGAGAATCCGCTGCAGGGAGACTTCCACGAGCGATCGCTGGAAGTCGGTGCGGATTCGGCGTGCGATGACCACGATGGTCACATCCGCGGCTCGCCCGAGCAGGAGCGCGGCGGCTGCGGACTGCGCGTGCCCGCCCTGGACCCAGGTGTCCTCCAGTACGACGATGTGCCTGCCTGCCACTGCCGCAGGATCAGGCACGATGAAGTGCTCGGGCCGAGCCTCTCGTCGCTGCGCCTCAGGAATGTCGGGAGCGGCTTCGAGCTTCAGCCGGGCCCAGCGATCCGGAAGGACGGCTGCCAGCGTGGCGAGGGGGTGGATGCCGGTACGCCCCCGAAGCGAGGGAACCGTCGTCACACCTGTGACGGGCGTGGCGGCCACGTTGTCGAGACACGGCGCGTGGGTACGGGAGAATCCCAGAAGGAGAAGAAGTAGCCGCTGGTAAGAGGGATTTCGGAGCCGCTGGGCTTCGGGCATCGGATCTTTGTACCGGTACATGTCCCGGTCCGCCTGGGTGCCCACAATGGCATAGCTCAACGGTACGACCCGGCCCGCGACGGGCACTTGTCCTCGGCGGGCATCCACATTGCACCGGTAGCACCGCCTGTATTGCGGGGAGACGGGACCTGTGCAGATGTCGCACGTGACATCCGGTATGCGGAGAGGGTTCGACATGACCGCGCCAAGCCGCTCACGAATCATCTGCCGGAGTGCCGGTGATGTCTCCGACAATGGAGTCAGCCAATCCCGGAAAGGAAACTCTCAAGCTGCTTGGGACGGTCCAGCAGCTCATCGACGATGGCCATCGCCTCGTGGGTGTCCTGAGCCACGTGGACGTCGGGCTTGCCTGCGGTGACCCGTCCCCACTCGGTGTGGTCGAGCACGGAGCGCATCAAAATCACGGGCCGACCGTGTTCCACCGCCTTGCGCGCCTGGATGCGGGTCCCGCTCCGCTCACCGGCCTCGACGATGATCGTCGCCAAACTGTAGCCCGACATCGTGCCGTTGCGCAGCGGGAACGTTGTCTTGTCCGGCGCTCTGTCCGGCCAGAACTGAGAGAACACCGCCCCTTGCTCGGCGACCTCCCGATGAAGATCGCGATTCTCGGGGGGGAAATGCTTGCGGATCCCCGTGCCTATGACGGCCACCGTTCGGCCGCCCGCGCGGAGTGCGGCCTGATGTGCGGCCGTGTCGACGCCCGCGGCCAGGCCCGAGACCACGGTAAGGCCACGCTCCACGAGTCGCGTGGCCAACTCGGCCGTGATGGCCCGGCCTTCTGATGAGACCGCTCTGGAACCGACCACCGCCACCCCGTCGTCCTCAGCGCGGACCGCCCCACGGGCGAAGAGTAGCGGGGGCCGGTCGAACACGTCGCGGAGGCGGTGTGGGTAATGATCATCACCCAGAGTGATCACCTGGATGCCACCCCGTTCGCAGGACGTGATCTCCTCCGTGGCCCTGGCGATAGCCTCTTCAAGGGGGTCCGAGAACAGGTCGACGGGCGCCAGGTGCTCGCGCAGCACCATCACCGGCGATGCATCATCATCGGCGAGTCGCTGGACGAGCTCGCGCTCGCCCTTCTCCGTGGAGGTGCGCCGAAGTAGCGCCACCAACGCGGCGCGCTCCCTGTCGTCCCACCGGCCCACATCACCAGCCTAGTCTCTCGACCGGTCTCACGTCATCCTGGACATCGAACACATGTGCCCATTGTCCGGTTGGGTCATTCAACTGCGGCACGTCCACGAGCGCTGGGACTAGGTGAGGGCAGCAGCCGCTCAGCGCATCCTGACGATCAACCGGCGGATCTTGCGCAGGTCACGCAGCCTGTGCTCGTACGTGGCACCGGTGAACAGCAGGAACGCGCCCGCCAGGGCGATCGGCAGCCAGCGCGGGCCCTCGCCCATCAGCTCGGCGAGGGTCGGCGCGAACTCGTGCGCCGCCGTCACCACCAGCACCCCTCCGCCGAGGATCAGCGGTGCCTGCAGTCGGGTCCACGCGCCGGCCAGGGTCGCGGCGAACGCGGCCACGCCCAGCAGCAGCGGTCTGGCCAGGGCCGGGTCGTTCCAGGCGGCGTAGGCGCTGGGCAGGAACGTCAGCGCCAGCGCCGGGCCGTACCCGCTCCAGGAGGAGATCCCCGGGTCGCGGCGCCTGGCCGTCCACGCCGCGACCAGCCCGGCCATCGAGAGGGACACGGTGTACGCCTCGGGGGCGGTGACGCCGACATCGGCCAGCCGCAGCCAGAGGGCGAGCTGCAGCAGCCCCAGCCCGATCCAGGCGGCGCGACGCCGGTCCCGGCGCAGGGCGGCGACGGCCAGGGCGAGCCCGCCGGTGCAGGCGAGCGCCAGGCTCAGCAGGCTCGGGTCCCGCACCGCCATGGCGATCGCGGCCCCGGCCAGCCCCCACCCGGCCACCTCGACCCCCATCGCCACCCGAACCGGTCGGCGTTCGTCCGCCTCGGCGTCCATCACCGCTCGAACCGGCCGCCGCTCGTCCGTCTCGGTCCGCGACCTTCCTGGGGTCGGCTGGTGCGCGGTCGCCTCAGTCTCTGCAGGCAGGGGGACGGGTCGTGGTGCGGTGGTTTCGGTTTGCACTGTCCCGAGGGTGGGCTGCTGCTCGCCGACTTCGGCTTGCGCCGCCGGGTTGGGGGGCCGGACCGGGGTCTCGGTTGCCGGCGCCATCCGGGTTCCTCGGCGTCCGGCGGCGGGGCCCACGGGGAGGGCGGTGACGGGGAGGGCGATGGCAGGGAGGGTGGACAGGCGGGTGGCGGCGAGGGCGGTCAGGGCGGCGGTGGCGAGTACGGCGAACGCCGCCTGCTCCACCCGCAGCCCCGCCGACAGCGCCGCGGCCGCCGCCAGCCCGCCCGCCGCGATCGCGGACGTCGCAGCCGCACCCGTACGCGCGGTCTCGCTGCGTGCCGCCACCCCGGCCACCGCCCCCAGCACCGCCACCCCGCCCAGCACCGCGAGCGTGTACGCCTCCACGTCCAGCGACCACACCACCAGATGCCCGCCGAACACCGGCGCCAGCACCCCCGCCACCCCCGGCCGGATTCCCGAGACCGCCTGCACGGTCAGCGCCACCAGCACCGCCCCGTAGAAGGTCAGCACCCACGGGTACGCCAGATCCCCCGCGACCGGCACCAGCACCAGGCACCCCGGTACGACGACGGTGGCCACGGCCCGACCGGCGAGCGCGCCACGCAGCCCGCGCGCCACGAGCACGCCGGTCACCGCCACGAAGGCGCCCACCCCCAGCGCGGTCACCACCGCCGACAGCTCGAACCCGGGATCCACCACGAACGCCTCCCCCCGGGCCTCGAACGACCGGGCAAGGATCGGCCACCCCCCGAAGCGTTCGCTCCAGGGCCGGCCGATCCCCGCATACGGCAGCCCCAGCGCCATCCCCCACACAGCCAGATGCGGCAGCAGAGCCACCCCCGCCACCAGGCCCGCCAGCACGTACGCGCTCACCCGGGTCCCCGCCCGCAACCGCCCCGCCGCCCCGGCCAGCGCGAGCGCGCCCACCGCCAGCACCAGCGTCAGCCGTGCCACGTCCTGCGACAGGACCATGGCCACCGGCCACAACGCCAGCGCCGCCGCGCCAAGCGGCCCCGCGACCGCCCCCGGCAGGTTCGGCAGCGCGGCGGCCCGCGACAGCAGCACCGTCACCAGCAGCAGGACCAGCGCCGCGTTCGACTCGCCGAGCCCGCCGCCCAGCGCCGCCGCCACGCTCTCCGCCCCCACCGCCAGCCCGGCCACCGTCGAGGCCACGCTCGTCACCGGCGAGCCCTTGCCCCGGAACGCGCACACCAGCCCCGTCACCACGATCGCCGCCAGCACCGCGAGCGTCGCCGTCCGGTCGGCCAGCGACCAGGACACCGCCAGCGTCGCCGTCCACAGGCTCGCGCCGCCGACGGCCGACCGGCTCATCGCCGACCAGAGCGCCAGCCCCGCCGTGAGGGCGACGAGGAAGGCCAGCGCCGCCCAGTACGGCAGGTCGGCGACCACCGGCAACGTCGTGGCCGCCAGCGGGAACGCGACCCTCGCCACCCCCATCGCGGCCGGCCTGCCCCAGCGGGCCCAGGCGGCGAACGTACCGGCGGCACCGGCCAGCACCAGGACGGGCAGCAACATCGGCTGCTCGTGCCACGGACCCGAGGGGCTGAGCGCCTCCCGCGCGCCTTCCGCCGCACCCGCCCAGGCGTGGGTCAGCCAGCCGTACGGGCCGACGAGCGCGGGCACGACGGCACTGCTCAGCGGCAGCGGCGCGAGCGCGGCCAGCACGCACGCCTCGACCGCCGCCACCGTACGCCAGGGGCCCCTGGGCCGCCGCCACGCCGAGGCCGCCGCCAGCACCGCCGCGATCGCCGTCAGGAGCGCCAGCGACTCCACCGGGAGCGAGTGCCCGGCCAGCGCGAACACCCCGACCGCCACGGCCGCCGCCTCCGCCGCCGTCTGCCCGCCGGGGCGCACCAGCCTGGTCAGCCGGTCCAGGGAGCCGAGGGCGAGGGTGCGGCTCGTCCGCCGAGCCCGTACGACAGCTGTGGTCAGCCTGCGCGACGGCCTGGTCACGACGAGCGTGGCGGCCCGCACGCCGAGCAGCGCCAGCGCCGCGGCCGGCCCGTTCCCGAACAGCGCCCAGACGAGCATCGCGGCGGCGAGCGTCGCTCCAGCCCCGCCCACGGCCTGCACGGCACGCGGCCGGCCGGCGACGGCGCAGGCCAGGAACACGACCAGCAGCCCGCCCGCCACCGCGGCCGAACCCTCCCGATCAGCCAGCGCCCAGCACGCCACCAGCACGGCCAGGTACCCGCCCAGCCACAGCGGCGCCACATACCCGCCGCCCAGGTGCCTGTGGCCGGAGGCGGCGTCCGTGCCCGGCCCCTTGCCGGGGGTGGCGTCCGTATCCGGCCCCTTGCCGGAGGTCGCGTCCGGGCCCGGCTCCTTCGGCGGCGTGCTGCGGGCGGCCGTCCAGAGCAGCGCGCCCGCCAGCGCCACGGCCACGGCCAGCGCCGCCTCGTATGGCATCCCCGCCGCCACCGGTGCCGTGAGCACGGCCAGCGAGGCCGAGACCAGCAAGAGGGTACGCCGGAGCCCGGCCGTCCACAGCTCGCCGCCCCGAGACGGCACGAGCGCCAGCCCCGCCACCACGGCCGCCAACACGACGGGCGTGGCCTCGGCCTCGTCCCAGACGAGCCCCGGCCCCAGCAGGTCGGACGCGCGGCCGGTGACATCCCGCCAGATGGACGTGAGCCAGCCCAGCGGGCCGATCGCGACCGCGCCCACCGCGTACGCCTTCCACGCGGCGGTCACCGCCAGCACGAATGCGCCGCCCGTACGGACGCCGTCCCGCAGGCGTACCGGAAGCCTGAGGGCGGCGACCAGGACCAGCAGGCCCGCGCCCGCGACGACGGCGGGCCGCCACGAAGGCGGCACCATCGAGGCGGGCACGGCGCAGCAGGCGCCCGCCGCGGCGAGGGCGGCGCAGGCGGCGATCAGCCCGCGCGCCTCCCCGGCCCGCGTCGCCGACGCCCACAGGAGTGCCACCGCCGCGGCGACCCCCAGCACGAGCGCCATCCCGGGCCGGGGAAGGTGAACGTTCGTCACCGTCACGTACGCGGCCAGCCCCGTGCCTGCGATCCAGGCGAGCGAGCCCGCCACGGCGGTGGTCACGTACTCGGCGGCGGCCCGTGCCCGCCGGGCCGCCCGCCACAGGGCCAGGTCGAAGGCGGCCGTGGCCACCAGGGCCCCGGCGACCCAGGCCAGAGCGGGCGCCGGGCCCTGCTGGACGGCCAGCGCGGCCAGCGGCAGCGGCGCCTGGGCCAGGGCGATCGCGACCGGCGTGGGCAGGCGCAGGGGAGCCCGCCACGCGTACAGGGCCCACACCACGCTCAGTGCGGCGGTGCCCAGAGAGTAACCCCACAAGGGGTCCAGCCCTGGCCCGCCGGAGGGACGGCCGTCGTCGAAGATCTGCGTGATGGCGACGCCGTCCAGCGGGATCAGCACCAGCCCGATGAGCGCCACCGTCTCGGCGGTCGCGACCAGGCGGCGGCGTACCAGCAGCCAGGGGGCGGCCAGCACCGCCAGCGTGAACACGCTCAGGATGAGCGCCCGCAACGCCGGCACCTGCCAGCTCACCAGCGTGAACACCACCGCGGCGATCGACAGCAGCACCCCGCCGAGCAGGAGCAGCAGGTTCTGCACCGCCCGATGCGACAGATCCCGCCGCGGCCCCCGCACCCCCTCGGCCGCCGGGGCGGGGTCGCGGGTCGTCGCGGACTCGGCCGCCGGTCCGGCTTCGGCGGCGTGCGCGGGCGCCTGGGCCGGCTCGGCGGGTGCCGCCCCGGCGGTGGAATCGGCGGCGGAATCGGCGGCGGAATCGGCGGTGGAATGGCCGGTGGAAGCGGCGGTGGAGGTGCTCGCGCGCATGCCTGCGAGCGCCTGCTCGCGGCGCTTCAGCAACTCGGTACGGCGCCGCTCGAGCTTGGCGAGCGCGGCCGCGGCGGCCAGATAGTCGGAGGCGGCGCGGCCTCGGAGGTGCAGCCGGCATTCGGGGCAGGTGTCCACCGGGCCGGGCAGGGCGGTGCTACAGGAGGGACAGGTCGGCCAGTCCATGCGGGCACCTCGCGAAGATCGGCGTTGCCCAAGACCTTGCCGTATGAATCACACTTTGTCTGGAAATCGAAACAGCCGCAGCCACGTTGTGACCCCGCCTTCGTACGCCGGGAGCGCAGGCCGGGTCGTGCGGGTCAGGCCGGCGGTGCGCAGGCCGGGTGGTGCCGGTCGGGCCCGTGGTGCGTGGGCCGGGTGAGGGTCGGGTCGGCGGTGCGTGGGCCGGGCAGAATGGCGGGTCGGCGCGGCGGGGTGGGGTCAGAGGTCGCGTTCCTGCTGGTCGAGGATGGCGACGCAGACCGCGATCGCCTTCGCCGCGTCCCTCTCCTCGATCGCCCCCAGCAACTCCTCGTGCGACGTGTCCGGATCCAGCGCCGCCTGCTCCTGATCCCGGACGCTGTCGCGCAGGGCGTCGCTCATGCTGCGGTAGAGGTCCGCGAGCAGCGGGTTGTGCGCCGCGTCGGCCACCTGGAGGTGGAAGTCCACGTCCGCGTCCGCGAAACCGTCGAGGTCGCCGGCCCGGCCGGCCGCGTTGCGGCGGGCCAGGGTCTCGCGCATCGCGGCCACGTCCTCCTCCGTGCGCCGGCCCGCCGCCAGCCGGGCGGCGACGAGGTCGAGGCCGCGGCGTACGTCGATGATGTCCATGGCGGCGGCCGTGTCGAGCCGCCGGCGCAGGGCGACCTTGGACTCGTCGGTCGCGGTCACGTACGTGCCGTCACCCTGCCGGGTGTGCAGCAGGCCCGCGTGGGCCAGGACCCGCACCGCCTCCCGTACGGACAGCCTGCTCATGCCCAGGCTCTCCGCGAGCCGGCTCTCGGACGGGATCTTGGTGCCGACCGGCCACACCCCTTCGGCGATCTCCCGGCGGAGCTCGGCGATGGCGGCGTCCACGAGCGAGGTCCGGGCGACGTTACGCATGAACTCTCTCCTCATCGGCTGAAGAATCTCCACCCTAGATCCTGCCGGGCGATGGGTCCGGATGGTGGGACGGCCACGGCGCGGTCAGGCGAGCTCCGCGGCGAGGCGTTCGAGCGTGTCGCGGCCCTCCAGCGGCTCCAGCCACGCGGCGGGCAGGGCGGCGGCGCCGTGGAGGGCGCCCAGGAGGTTGCCGCACACTGAGCCGGTCGAGTCGCTGTCGCCCGAGTGGTTGACCGACAGCAGCAGCGCCTTGTCCACGGCGGGCTCGACGAGGGCGCAGTAGACGCCGATCGCCAGGGCCTCCTCGGCCACCCAGGCGCCGCCGAGCGATTCGACCGCCTCGGGCGAGTGCTCCCCGGTCGCCGCCAGCAGCAGGGCGGCGCGGAGCGCGGTGATGGTCTCGTCGTGGCCCGGATAGGTGGACAGGAGGTCCATGGCCTGGCGGACGGCGGGCTCCAGGGACTCTCCCGCCATCAGGCGCGCGATGATCGCGGCGAAGGCGCCGGCGGCCAGGTAGCCGGTCGGGTGGCCGTGGGTGATCTGGGCACAGGCCGCGGCCAGCTCGAACGCCTCTCGGGCGTCGATCCGGCCTGGACCGGACGGCTCCCCGGTGGTGCCCCGCCCCGGATCGGACGGCTCCCCGGTGGTGGCCCGGCCCGGGTCGGACGGCCCTCCGGCGCTGCCCCGCTCCGGACGGGACGGCCCTGCGGCCCGGTCCAGGCCGAACGGGGCCGAGCGCATCACCGTGCCGCAGCCCTTCGAGTCGGGGTTCACCGGCCCCGGCTCGCCCCAGGCCGCCGGGCCAGGGAACGGCCGGTGCAGGCCCGACAGGCAGGCGCTGCCCGGTGCGCGCCGGGAGTAGAGCCAGGCCTCCTCCCGCAGCCGGCCCGTCTGGTGGGGGAGGGCCGCCGGCGGGGGATCGGGATTCCGCTGGGTGTCGAGCCAGCGCAGGTACGCCTGCCGCACCGCACCGATGACCTCCGCCGGTTCCCGCACCGCACCGACCACCTCCGCCGGTTCCCGCGCGGCGCCGAGACCTTCGCCACCCGCTCCGCTAGCTTGGGCGGTGGCGGCGCGGGCGGCCAGGAGGCCCTCGACCGTGAAGAGCGTCATCTGGGTGTCGTCCGTGATCAGGCCGGTCTTACCGCGCCAGGTCGTGACATATCCCGAGATGCCGTCAGCACCATGATCCCTGCGGATCTCACGCAACGACTGGAACTCGATCGGCGCCCCGAGCGCGTCACCGATCGCTCCGCCCAGGAGGCAGCCCCGGACCCGATCCCGAACATCCATACCTGGGATCTTGCCACCTCCCGGGCTGTCTGAGAGATTGCGCTTTATTTGGTCAATTGTCCCGGAGGACATGCGTGTCACAATTACGCCCAGCCCTCTTCGCAGTCGCCTTCACCCTCGCGATCGCGACCCCGGCCCAGGCCGCTGCCGGTCCTGCCATCACCGTCGAGAACGGCCGCACACAGCCGGTCTTCTCCTACGCGGACGCCGTCCGTGAGCACGTGTACGTCGAGTCGACCGTCGACAGCGACCTCGACGGCAACCTCGACAAGGTCAGGGTGGACATCATCCGGCCCAAGGAGTCCGGACCGGGGCTCAAGGTCCCGGTGATCATCGACGAGAGCCCGTACTACGACAACTCGGGTCGCGGCAACGAGGCCGAGCGCAAGGTCTACGACGCCGCCGGAAATGTCACGAAATTTCCGCTCTTCTACGACAACTACTTCGTCCCCCGCGGCTACGCCGTCCTCAACGTCGACATGCTCGGCACCACCAGGTCGGACGGCTGCCCGGACATCGGCGGCAAGGCCGACGTGCTGGGCGGCAAGGCCGTCATCGACTGGCTGAACGGCCGCGCCAAGGCGGTACGCGCGGACGGCACCCCGGCCGTGGCCGACTGGACGACCGGCAAGGCCGCCATGATCGGCAAGTCGTACGACGGCACCCTGGCCAACGCCGTGGCCGCCACCGGGGTCGAGGGCCTCAAGACCATCGTCCCCATCTCGGCGATCAGCTCCTGGTACAAGTACCAGCGCTCGAACGGCGTCGTCTACAACTACGACTACGCCTCCTGGCTGGCCAACTACGTCGACACCGACCCCGAGGCCAAGTGCCAGCAGGTACGCGACCAGATGGACGCCCAGGACGGCGACGACACGGGCAACTACAACCCGTTCTGGGCCGAGCGTGACTACATCAAGGGCCTGCTCGGCGACGCCTCCAGGGTCAAGGCCAGCGTCTTCGTCATCCACACGGTCAACGACCTCAACGTCAAGCCCGACAACTTCTCCGCCTGGTGGAAGGCCCTGGCCGACCGGAACGTGCCGCGCAAGATCTGGGTCGGCCAGACCCAGCACGTGGACCCGTTCGACTTCGAGGGCCGCAGGGGCCTGTGGGTGGACACGCTGCACCGCTGGTTCGACTACTGGCTGCACGGCGTGCGCAACGGGATCGTGAACGAGCCCCGCGCCGACGTCGAGATCGCCCCGGCGCAGTGGATCACCCAGCGAGACTGGCCGGCCCCGTTCGCGCTCAAGGCGTCGCTGCGACCGTCGGCCGACGGCTCGCTCGGCCTGCGTCCCGCCGCCAGGAACAGCACCGCCTCCTTCACCGACGTCGCCATGAGCGAGAACGACATGGTGGCCGACGTGGGCACGGCGAACCCGGGCCGGGTGGCGTTCACCACCGGCGCCCTCCCGCTGAACCTGCGCCTGTCCGGCACGCCCACCGCCGACCTGCGGGTCAAGCTGGACAAGCCCACCTCCAACCTCACCGCGCTCCTGGTGGACTTCGGCGAGGACACCCGCGTCGACTGGCGCCGCAACCAGGGCATCACCACGCTCACCGAGGAGGACTGCCACGGCGAGAGCACGGCGGACGACGACGCCTGCTACCGCAAGGTCGTCACGAACGTGGCCACCCGCCCGCTGGAGATCGTCGCCCGCGGCTGGATCGACGTGCAGAACCGCGACTCGCTCAGCCAGTCCGCGCCGCTGCCCGTGGGCACGTACGGCAAGGTCAAGTGGCTGACGCTGCCGCAGGACTACACGTTCAAGAAGGGCCACCGGATCGGTCTCGTCGTCGCCGGCACCGACTCGACCTACACGGACGAGGCCGGCACCGGCGCGAACGTCACCATCGACCTGGCCAAGAGCAGCGTGACCGTGCCGTTCGTGCTGGGTACGCCGCTGGCCGACGTGCCGCAGGACAAGGCCAAGTTCCGCGGTCCCGACCGGATCGAGCTGCCGGCGCCCGAGCCCGAGTTCCAGTTCTTCTGATCCCCCGGCCGGTAGGGGCCCCGGGCCCCTACCGGCACCCGCTCCAGTGGCCGCCGTCGCCGTCGTCCCGCGGGGGCGTGGTCCAGGCCACGTTCAGCGTCAGGGTGCCGCCGGCGGCGGCGGTGCCACCGGTGCGCCGCCCGTCGCCGGTGGTCCGGCCGGTCCACCGGACGGTGATCTTCCCCCGCTCCACGCCCGGCCGGGGATCGCAGGCGTCGCGCTCTCTGATCCGGAAGCGGGTCCCGGACACGGCGACGCCCTCGGTGCCGGTGGCAGAGGTGATCTCGCACCGGCCGGTGCACGACAGCGCGAACGACCCCGTACGCTCCGCGCCCAGCCACAACGACGACGGCGACAGCCGGGCCACCGGTGGCGCGGGCCTGGGCAGCGCGGTCTTCCTGGGCATGGCCTTGAGCGCGGACCCGGCGGTGCCGCCGGTGGTGCCGGTGGTGCCGCCGGTGGGGCTCTCGGTGGTGACCTCGGCCACCCAGCGCGACGGCTCCTCCAGCAGCGCGCTCGTCTGCGCGGCGGCCTTGGTGAGCGTGACCGGGTGCTCTCGGGCGTTCATGACGGCCCAGATCAGGCCGGCCGCCAGCAGGCCCACGCCGACGATCAGCCCGAGCCTGGCCACGGCCCTGATCGGCGTGCCGGGCTCGGGATCGTCGTCGTCGGGCTGGTTCCGCCAGTACTCCTGCCACTGCGCGCCGTCCCCGCCGGCCGGCTGCTGCAGGTTCGACAGGGTGATACCGCCGTAGCGGATGACGGCGCCGTTGCTGTGCACGCCGTTGCTCTCGCCCGTGGTGGCGGCGGTGAAGACCAGCTTGTCCCCGTACGCGCCGCCGCGGAAGGGCCGCGTCCGGCTCGGCGGCGTGAACGGGTGCCGCCCGCGCACGGCGGGTGCGGCCGGGTGCTCCTGGTCGGCGGCAGCCGCGCCCGCCGCCGACCAGGGCTTTCCCGAGGTCGCCGTCGTGGGGCCGGCGACCGGGGCGGGCGGCGTGGCGTCAGCGACCGGCGGAGGCGGCGACGAGGAGCCGCTCTCCACCAGTGTGCGTGCCTGCACAGGAAAGCCGTCAGCCCGCCAGAGTGGCCCCTCGCCGGGCAACGGCTGCGCTGACGCCAGCCGGTTGGGCAGTGTGCCGGGCAGTGCCGCGATCGGCAGGCGGCGCAGCAGCGCCCCCGCCGTCATGGTCCTGGGCGCGGCCCGGCAGCTCGCGCAGGACTGGATGTGGCGGCCGATCCTGGCCCTGGCCCGTCGGCCGGGGGCCGCGACCCATTCCGCCATCCGCGCGGTCAGGTCGGTGCAGCCGTCGGGGGAGCGGGCGGCGATGATCGCGGCGAACCACTCCTCCAGGCCGGCGGCGGCCCGGGAGACGATGGCCCGGACCTCGTCCTCGGGCAGCTCGAAGAGCACGCTGAGCTCGGGATCCGCCAGGCCGTGCCGGACGGACAGGTCGAGCAGCTCCCGCTGCGGGCGCTCCAGGGACAGCAGCGCCTCGGGCAGCAGCTCCGACATGCGGCCGGGGCGCGACCACGAGCCGATGCTGGCGGGCTTGGCCACGACCGCCCGGTGGGCCCGGGCCACCGCGTACAACCAGGGCCGCCGCAGGGCGGGATCCACCACGCGGTCCGCGTACAGGTGCGCCGTCATCGCGGCGCCGGCCACCGCCTGCTCGGCGTCGCCGGCGGCGAGCTCGGTGCGGCAGTAGTCGTAGAGGCGGGCTCCGTGCTTGTCGCACAGGTCACGAATGGCCTGGCGCGCGTCGTCGGACAGGGTTCGCCACATCCGGTGTCACCTCCTCCATTCGGTACGCGGACGCGTCTATGTCGGTCAGGCCCTCCCCGCGGAGTCGGACACGGCGGACTTGGGCAGGGTGTCGAGCAGGGACGCCTGCGCGAGGTAGGCACGGGTGGCGTCGGGGTCGCCGGCGATGGCCCGCAGGCCCGCCATGGCCGCCGCGAGCCGGGCGCTGTCGCGCTCGCGCACGCCGGCCAGCCGCGTCTCGCGGCGCGGGATGACCCGCTGCAGCACCACCGAGCGCCGCCGCCAGGCCCACGCCTCCAGCGCGGTGGGCGGTGCGAAGCCGCCGATCACGGCCGCGATCACCTGGCCGGCCTCGGCCGCGTCGTGGATGCCGGCGTTCATGTTGAGCCCGCCGACTGTGGACGTCAGGTGCGCCGCGTCGCCCACGAACAGCACCCGCCCGCACCGGTACGAGGTCAGCACCCCCCGCGACAGCCCGAACCGGTCGGCGCCCGTCACGTGGATCGGCCCGCCCGCGCCCGGCAGGGCCCGGCGGACCAGCAGGGACAGGTTCGACGGGGACAGCGGCTCGTGCGCGTCACAGGGGATCTTGAAGATGATCCGCCAGTGGTCGGGCAGGCCGAGCAGGGTGCACGACTGCTGCACGTCCCGTACGTACGTCAGCGGCGCCAGGCTCGGCAGCAGCCGGTCGAGCGGCGAGTCGGTGAACACCCGCAGCGCCTGGGTCGGATAGCCGGACCGGGGGAACGGCAGCCCCAGCGAGCCGCGTACGGTGCTGTGCGCGCCGTCGGCGGCGATCATGTACCGGGCCCGCGTCCAGGTGTGGCCGACGCGGACCCGGATTCCCGTGCCACCCTCCACCACGCCGTCCACGTGGGTGCCGAACCGCACGTCCACGTCCGGGTAGACGTCCAGGGCGGCGAGCAGCAGCCGGGTCAGCGAAGCCTGGTCGGCGTGGATCCGGAACGGGTGCTTGGTCAGGCCGTCCAGCCGGTTCATGCCCATCTCGGCCAGCACGATCCCGGACCGGTCGCGCCACTGCACCCGGTCCACCACGCGGCCCCCGGCCACCAGCCGGGAGGCCACGCCGAGGTCGTCCAGCAGGTCCAGCGTGGCCGGGTGGAAAGTGCACGCCCGCGGTTGCCGGGGCAGCTCGCTCTCCCGCTCCAGCACGGTGACCGGGATCCCGGCCCTGGCCAGCGAGAGCGCGGCGGTCAGGCCGGCCGGCCCGGCTCCCACCACGATGACGCCGTTCATGCCGTGCGCCTCCCGTGAGCCGCCATGTGACGGCGGTAGGGCACGCGGCTGAGCGTCACGTGCCGGCCGACGGCTCTGGACAGGGCCCACCAGGCCGTGCAGAGGTTCGAGGTGAGCAACATCCGGTCGTTGCCGCTGGCCAGCGGCCCGAGCACGGGCAGGGTCGGCAGCCCGGTGCCGGTGAACAGCAGCACGGCGTCCCCGGGCAGCTCCGCCAGCTCGACCTGGCTGATCAGCTCGGGCGGGGTGACCGCGTAGGAGGAGTAGCCGTCCTGGGCGCGTACCTGGACCACCTGGGTGACGTTCAGCCCGGCCGTCTTCCAGAACCGCTCGGCCAGCTCCGTGACCCAGGGCTGGTACGGCGACACCAGCACGATGTCGCTCACCCTGACGTGCTCCATCGCCTCGCGCGTGGCCAGCGTCGCCGTGGCGAAGGGCACCCCGGTCGCCGCCGTGAGCTCGGCGCACTGCTCGCGGTCCTCGTCGGGACCGAGCAGGTAGCGGGGCTCGCTGCAGGCCAGGACCATCGCGTCCAGCCGCAGGCCGTCGAACGCGCCCGCCATGGCGGGCAGGGCCTCGTTGTAGCTCTCCAGCCGGTCGGCCAGGGACGCCCCCGGCATCACGGGGAGGCGGGCGACGTGCATGTCGGCCCGCGAGCCGAGCAGGCGGGTCAGCTCGGGTTCCGCCGACGGGTTCGCGGGTGCCACGATCACGCCGACCCTGCCGCGGCTCACTGGGTGCCCCGGACGGTGCGCATGGGTTTCCTCCTGTGCGGGAAGGCGGAAAAGGTCAGAGGGCGCGGTGCCGCGGCGTCCGATGGGTCAGGGCCTGGTCGATCTCGGTGATGGCCTCGACGGACACCTGGCGGATGCGGCGCAGCCGGTGCACCGTGCGCGCCGATCCCGCCGCCGGCGGGGTGCCGTCCCGGTCCTCGTCCTGGGGCGGCTGCGGCGCGCCGGGCCGTACGCCCCGCGCGTGGACTTCGTGTGGTTGGGACCTGCGCAGCTCGTCGGTGAGCATGATCGCTCCTGTTTATCGCGGGTTGCCGGATCGGATGGGGGATGGATCACGAATGTCGAAGCGGGCCGGCTCCTTCTCGGCGTCGCTGCGTACCTGGTCGAAGCCGATGCGCAGCTCGGCGAGGAGCCGGCGCGGCATCGCCGGCCCCTCTTCCGCCGCGCGTTGAGATCGAGGTCCGGTCTCACGTCCCGACGCCCCGGCGACCCGCACCAGCGCCGTGGCGGCGAGCAGAACGGCGGCCGGCAGAACGGCCACCAGCACGGAGGCGTGCCCGGGCACCGGCCCGTCAAGGAAGGGCCGGCCGATCAGCACCGTGGCGCCCGTCACGCCGATCGCCCCCCGAGCACCGCTCCCGTGCCGATGGTGCCCAGAGCCGAACCCCCGCCGTGGCCGCGTACGGCGAACGAGGCCGCGCAGACCCGCAGGCGGGAAGAAAACCGACCCCAGGCGCTACCCCTTGAGATGGCCAGCACGCCAGCCGCTACCGCGCTGGCCAACAGCACCGAACCGACTAAGTCGGGCACGTGCCGCTCGGTGCTGGGGGGGTGGGGAAGCGCCGGGGCCGGCGCCAAGAGCGCTGCCACCAGTCCCGCACAGGCAGCGAACGGGCCGAGCCGGCCGTACTCGGCCGGCAACCGCCCTCCGCCGGATAGCAGCGCCAGCATTCCTGCGCCGGCGCACGCCGGCGCGATGCCCCGGGCCCTTCGGCCTGCCGGCAGCGCGCCGAGGAGCAGCGCGAGCACGGCGGGGGACATCAACGCGGTACCGATGCCCTGAGCCGGCCGCCCTCCCGGCAGCACCTGCCAGGACGCGGCCGTGATGACCGCCGTCGCGCCCAGGCAGAACAGGGCCAGGCCGAGCGAGAGCACGCTCCGCCGGCCGAGGAGGTCGGTCGGCCGCCCCGAGATCGCGGTCGCCGGGACCGGTACGGCCCGGTGCTCGCGTAGGGGTGTCAGCGTCATCGCGCCGTCACCGCGCTCTCGGCCTCGTTGGGCACGCTGACGCAGACCATTCGCTCCGTCAGCCCCGCTCGGGGGCCCGCCGCGCGCGGCCGGGCCGGTCCCGCACCACCGGCCACCGTACGCGCGACTTTCGAGGCGAGGGCGAGATGCTCGCCGCAGCGACGGCTCACCTTGGCCTCCAGCCCGGCCACCTGCGCCAGCCTGAGCCGCATCGGCTCCAGCGACGACCAGCGTTCGAGGCCGTCGAGATCGGCCAGCCGGGCGGGCCAGCGCAGCGCGTCGGCGCAGCGAGCCTCCACCTCGTCGGGCAGGTCCTCGGCCGGGAACGCCTCATGACGCAGCCGGGTGGCGACCATGACGGCCATGAACGCCGTCTTGTCGAAGTCGGCCAGCCGACCCGTCAGGGCGGCGGCCAGCATCCTGGCGCGGTGGCTCAGGCAGACCGCACTCCACCCGAGCAACAGCAGCCGATCAGGGCCCGTCTCCGTGTGCCAACCGGCCAGCCGCAACTCTCGGGCCATCCGGTGATAGAAGCGCCAACGGTGACGGGGGCTGTCCAGCCAGACCTGGAGTCCGCCCAGCGGCAGCCCGGCGACGTGCACGCCCGCGCCCGCCACCGGCCCGGCCACGCGGGCGCAGATGCGTTGTACCACCCGCTCCTGGCCCATGGGGGCCGGATCTTCCGCGAACCAGGAACCATATCCGGGATCCATGGTCATGTCCGGCCACCTCCTTGTCCGGGGAATCTCTCCAGAATCCTTAGGCTGTTAAGCCTCAGTTACCACGCGCTCCGATAGTCCGCTTACGAGCGGGGCTATGTCAACTGACAGTTTGCGCATAAGTTGATACCTGACCGCGTGGCAGAGCTTGCCCGCATGGCAGGGGACACTGGAGCCCGCGTCCCTTACGCTGGAAAAGTTCACGGGCGGTAGGAGGTGTGCCGTGGCGAACTTCGCCGAGCGGCTCGATCTCGCGCTGACCAAGCGCGGCTTCACCGGCGCGCAGGTCGCCTCCGCCCTGACGGAGGCGGGCATCCCCATCACCCGTGCCTACGTCAGCCAGTTGCGCACCGGCAAGCAGACCAACCCGACCCTCCAGGTGCTCAGGGCGCTGGCGTCCTGCCTCCAGGTGAGCGTCGGCTGGCTGGTCGGCGACGACTATCTCGAATCCGGCTCCGTCGAGGACCTGCAGCTGCGGGCGGCCACGATCGGCCTGTCCGCCTCCGGCCTGTCGGAGGGCTCGCTGGCCGTGCTGCGCGGCGTGATGGAGCTGGCCCGCAAGGCCGAGGGGCTGCCCGAGGAGCCCGAGCCCACCTCCGACATCCCGGAGGCGGTCGCGCCGCTGAGCGGGCCGCAGCGCCGGGCGCTCGGCAAGCGGCTGTACGGCCTGCGCCTGTCCGCCCAGCTCTCCGTCGAGCAGGTGGAGACCGCGATCGGCAAGGGAGCCGCCGCGATCCCCGCCATCGAGGAGGGCCGCATCGCCCCCGCGCCCATCACCGTCGAGCGCCTGCTGACCGTCTACGGCGTCTCGGCCCCGCCCATCCGCGAATACGTGCTGGCGCTGGCCCGGGGAGAGCGCGAGGCCGCCTGGTACGACGCGCAGTCGGTGCCCGTCTGGCTGGCCACCGCCTACGCGCTGGAGCAGCGGGCCACGGTGATCCGCACCTTCCACACCCAGTTCGTCCCGCCGCTGCTGCAGACCGAGGAATACGCCAGGGCCGCCATCACCGTGGCCGGCCCCGCGACGCTCGGGCAGCAGACGGTGGAGGAGGCGCTCGCCCTCGTGCTGGCCCGCCAGGAGGCCGTGGCCCGCGACAGCGGCGTCGTGCTGTGGGCGGTGATCGACGAGAGCGTCCTGACGCGCTCGATCGTCGGCCTGCACGTCCAGCTCCGCCAGCTCGACGTGCTCATCGAGCACGCCAAGCGGCCCAACGTCTCGCTGCACGTGGTGCCGATGGAGGACCCGGCGTACGTGCCGCGCACCGGCCCGTTCACGCTGTGGCGCTTCGCCGAGGCGTTCGAGCCCGACATCGCGTGCGCCCACGGCATCGAGTCAGACGCGCTGATCACCGAGACGGCCGCGGTGGAGGCGTACCACCAGGCCTTCACCAAGCTGTCGGTGACGACGACGACGCGCGAAGAGACCTTCGAGATGTTGAATCTCCATCGCGAAAGGCTTTCGCGCTCGCTGGGTAAATGATCGGCGTTCCCGCCTGAGAGATCATTTATGCGGGCGAATGGTTACGCACATATACCCAAATCCAATAGCTTTTCCGGTTGTCTTTCGCCGTGGGGCGAGGATCATATGTTCTGGGTCATCGAGTGTGGGGTCCGAAAGGATCAGCTTTTCCCGAGATAGTGGGCGAGGGGAAAGGGGCAACACTCAATGCGTCAGCGTGCCATCCGAAACCTGGCGAAGCTGGAGATGACCCAAGCAAGAGTCACCCGGATTCTCGACGCCGCCGCGGGTGGGAAGAACAACTTCGTGGCGGACCGAGACGTCATGCGCCGCTACGACCAGGCCGCCCCCATCACGACGACAGCCGCACGGGCCGTGCTCCGATATTTGTGCCGTGTGGTCCGTCACCTGGCGACCGAGGGCGTGGACCAGTTCGTGATCGTCGGGAGTGGCGTCCCGAGCGGCCTGCCACCGGGCAGGCAGTTGCACGACGTGGCCCGTGACGCCCTGGGCGCCTCGGTGCCGCGCGTGGTCTACGTGGAGAACGACCCTATGGTGCTGGCCGGCGCGAGGGCGACCATCGAGCCCGTCACCGACCTCGTACGCGTTGTAGAGGGCGACGTGCGCGAGATCGACGACCTCCTCGACGACCGGGTCCTGCAGACGTTCCTCGACTGGGACCGGCCCATGGCCGTTTTGCTGCTGTCGGCCCACAGCCTGAACGACGACGAGTACTTCCATTACGTGATCAAGCGCATTCGGCAGGTGGTCCCGGAAAGGAGTTACCTGTCGTTACTGCAGACCACGTTCGACGCCATTCCGCCGGAGCTGCTGCCCGCCATTCACGACCTTTTGGCGATGACGCTGCCCGGTCAGGCGATTCGCACCCGGGAGGAGGTCAAGGCGTTGCTCGAAGGTCTGGTGCTGGTAGAGCCGGGGCTGGTGTGGGTCCCGGAATGGCGGCCCGACGGCCACGACATCGCCTGTGCGGAAGAGCCCGGCGCGTCGGGCAATTACGGTGCTGTGGCCCGGATTCCCTGACGGCGCGTCGACGGTTGCCGCGGGGGGTCCACCGGGACCCTCCGCAGGGATTACAGCGGGGATCTCGGCTGGGATCTCAGTCCCACCAGAAGGACCAGGCGTGGCCGCCGATGAGCTGCTCGGCGTACGCCTGAAGGTCGCCCGGCCCCTGCACGACGTTGTCCGGGCAGAACGTCCAGTGTTCGGCCGCCACGTGTAACGCGTGCTCGGGATCGGCCGGCGGCGCCGCCACGCTCAGCTCCAGCGTGTTGAACCCGACGCTCACCACCCGCGCCCCGAACCGGTCCTCCCAGCTGCGCACCACCGCCGCCATCGGCACCATCCACTCGTTGTGGTGCAGCGCCCCCTGCCAGCCCATGACCGCCAGCGCGTCCGCGCTCCGGTCGGCGGCGACCAGGGCGAGCGGCATGCCCCTGGCGGCCAGCTCGCCCGCCAGCCAGTCGGCGACCGCCCCCGCGTCGGCCCGCGGCACGCCCGGGGCGGCCAGTCCGGGGCAGATCGCGCCGTACGGCTCCAGCTCGTCCAGGGCGTCCTGCGGCATCTGCGCCACCCACTCCTGCCACACCTCGGTCATGAACCCCTCGGCGGTGAAGTGGTCGATCTGGCGCGGGTCGTCCGGCACGATCTGCCCGATGCCCCAGGGCTGGGCCGACTCGTCCAGCAGGAGCGGCCACAGGCCGCTGTGCGGGTGCCACTCGCGCATCAGTTTCCAGTCCGCGCCGGAGACCGGCTCGTCACTCATCCAGAACGCCGGCCGCGACGCCTCACCCTGCCTGGTGTAGCCGGGATCCGGCCAGACCACCTCACCAGGGGGGAGCTCCACGGGCAGCCTGCGCCCCCTGCCGCCGTCGGCGAACAGCCGGCACAGCTCGCGTGGCAGACGGAGATCGCTCATGCCCTACCGTTCCGATACCGAATCCTGTCTCGGAGATGGTAGTGCCGACGGTCCCCTCAGCACCTGTGGGCTATGGACCGCTCTCGCGCGCGAGGCAGAATGGTGGGCTGTGATCCCCTTTGACGCTGTTCTGACGGACCTCGACGGCGTGCTGCGCCACTTCGACCACGCCGCGCAGGCCGACATCGAGGCCCGGTACGGCCTGCCCCTGATGAAGACGGCCTTCGACCCCGAGCTGATCACGCCTCCCACGCTCGGCCAGGCCAGCGAGGCGCAGTGGGCCGAGTCGATCGCCGTGGCGCTCGGCGGGGACGAGCGCGCCCGCCAGGCGGTGGACGAGTTCATCCGGATCCGGTTCTGGGTGGACGAGGACGTCAGGGCGCTGCTGGCCCGGGTGCAGGAGCACGTACCGGTGATCATCGTGACCAACGCCATGGACACGCTGGAGGAGCACCTCGACCTGCTGGGGCTCACGTACTTCGCCGACGACGTGGTCAGCAGCGCCAGGGTCGGCGTGGCCAAGCCCGATCCGCGCATCTACCGGATCGCCGCGGAGCGCGCCGGGGCCGCGCCCGAGCGCTGCCTGTTCGTCGACGACCGGCTGCCGAACGTGGAGGCCGCCAGGGTGCTCGGCATGACCGGCGTGCACTACCGCACGCTCGCCGACCTGACGGCCGTCCTGGGCTGACCGGCCGGCCCGCCCTGAGATGTTGTTTCCGGCGCGGCTCGCGCCGGCCGCGCCGGAAACGCTGAGTGACCGCCGCCCCCCGCCGTTGTGGGCGAGCTGCGCTTCTCGCCAGGTCAGGGGGCGGCGGCGACCGAGCGCCTGTCAGTACCCGCCGTAGGGATTCTGGGAGGGGGGCTGGGTATTGGGGGCGCTCGTCTGGTGGCCCGACGGATGGTTCGACGGGCTGCTGGACGGCGTGCCGGCGGCACCGTTCGAGCTCACCTTCGTGCCCTGCGGGGCGATGACGCCGATGAGGCCGTGCTTGGTCCCGTCGATGCCGGCGGAGAACCACAGGGAGCTCTCGCCGCCGGTGGCCGCGGTGCCGGGCTCGAGGTCCCAGAGGCCGGGCAGCACGATCGGCCTGCCGTCGGAGTTGCGCAGCGAGCCGAGGTGACGGCCGCGCTTGTAAGCGTGTACGGTGCCGTCGCCGAAGTTGCCGACCAACAGCGCGCCGGCGTACTGGCCCCAGCCCTTGGGCGCGGCGGTCAGGCCCCAGGGGGCGTTGAGCCCGACCCTGGAGATGCGGCCGGTGAGGCGCCCGTCGGCGTCGAAACGGCTCACGAAGCCCTTGCCGGCGCCGAAGACGGGCTTGCCGGTGGACTGGTCGCGCAGGGCGTAGGCGACCCAGATGTTGCCGTTGGCGACCGCGACGTTGTAGGCCTTGTAGGTCGAGGGGACGGCCGGGTCCCTGAACTGCCAGCGGCGCAGGGGGATCCGCCGGAAGTCCTCGTCGAAGGCGTGGACGCGCCCGCCGGCGAAGTCGGCGGCCAGCAGGAAGGCGCCGTCCTCGGTCTCAACGAGCTCCAGCCCCTTGTAGTCGGCGCCGCGGGTGAAGGCCGCGATGATCGCGTTGGCCGGGTCGACCTCCGCGTTCCAGCCGGTGATGGCGCCGCTCGGGCTGGAGAAGATGAACGTGGCGGGCTTGCCCTTCACGGTGAAGCCGTCGCCGGGGTTGAACACCTGGCCCGTCGGGGCTCCGCCCGGGATGGCCACCTCGGTCTGCTCCTTCTTGCCCGTGCCGGAGTAGACGGTGGCACTGCCGGTGCCGGTGTTCGAGACCCACAGAGTCTTTCCCATGGCCAGGCCCCACGGGTTGACGACCTTGGGGTCGGTGACCGGGGCTTTGCCCTTGACATCCGACACAAGGTTGATGACGTCGAATCGAGTCCTGGTGGTGGCGTGTGCGGGAGTGGTGAGAGTCGCTCCCAGAACGACCGCAACAGCGCAGAGTGTGATGATGCGTGGCCGCATCCGTTGCCTCCTAGTTAGCGCTTGTGACGCGAGATACGTGGAGGGTGGGAGGCGGGTTCAGTCGGGCCCGCAAATATCGGGTCGGGAGTTTTCCGCGTCTGGCGGGGGAGAGGGAGAACCATGAACGTCTTGGGCATCGACATCGGCGGCTCCGGCATCAAGGGTGCGCCGGTCGACACGAAGGCCGGTGAGCTGCTGGAAGAGCGGCTGCGCGTCCCCACGCCGCACCCGTCGGGGCCTGACGAGGTGGCCGGGGTGGTGGCCTCGATCGTCAAGCATTTCGGCTGGAACGGTCCGGTCGGGGTCACGTTCCCCGGTGTCGTGGTGAACGGCGTGGTCAGGTCGGCCGCCAACGTGGACCGCTCGTGGGTCGGCGTGGACGCCTCCCGGCTGTTCGGCGGTGCGACGGTGCTGAACGACGCCGACGCGGCGGGCCTGGCCGAGGTGCGGTTCGGACGGGGGCGCGGGCTGAAGGGGTCCGTGCTGCTGCTGACGTTCGGCACGGGCATCGGCAGCGCGCTGTTCACCGACGGGGTGCTGGTACCCAACACCGAGCTGGGGCACCTGCAGCTGCATGGCAAGGACGCCGAGCATCGCGCCTCGGCGCGGGTCAGGGACGAGCACGGGCTGAGCTGGGAGAAGTGGGCCGAGCGGGTGGAGGAGTACCTGCGGCACGTCGAGATGCTGTTCTCGCCGTCGCTGATCCTGATCGGCGGGGGTGCGAGCAAGAAGGCAGAGAAGTTCCTGCCGTACGTCCACCTCGACACGCCCGTGGAGCCCGCCGCTCTGCAGAACGAGGCGGGCATCATCGGCGCCGCCCACGCGGCCGCCGCCCGCGCGTAGCCGGCCTGGGCCGTGGGTGTGCGGCCGGGTCAGCCCCGGCCGTCGGCCGACAGCGCGCCGGCCATGCTCTCCAGCTGGTCCAGGAGCACCTTGGCCTGGGCCGGGTCCAGCGCGGCCGTCATGCGGCGCTCGATCGCCAGCACGTCGGCCGTGGCCGCCTCCAGGAGCCGTTCCCCGGCGGGCGTCAGCCGGGTCGGCAGCGCGCGCCCCGACGGAGCCGTCGCGGGCCGCTCCACCAGCCCGGCGTCCTCCAGGTTCCGCAGCAGCACGTTCATCGACTGCCGCGTCACGAAGGCCCCGCGCGCCAGCTCCGCGTTCGACAGCCCGGGTCGCCGGCCGAGCAGGTCCAGGCACGCGAACTGCGGTGTCGTGATCCCGTGCGCGCGCAACGCGCCGTCCATGGCCGCGCGCAGGGCGGCCTGCACCCGCTTGAGCTGGTAGCCGACGGTACGGCCGAGGTCTTCTCGCTTCATGTCAGGATTCTGACATATATCCCTCATATCAGAGTCCTGACATGCGACTAGGAGCAGCCATGACCGTCACCGGAATCGACTTCGTCGCCCTGCGGGTTCGCGACCTCGCCGGGGCCGCCGAGTTCTACGAGACGCGCCTCGGGTCAGCCGCCCGGCACGGGCGTGGCGCTCTGGCTCCGGGCCGGCGACGCGCGGCGGCTGCACGACGAGCTGCGGGAGGCGGGACGTGATCACTATTCACGATCGCTGGACACGCCGATATTGGGATGCGAGGAGTGGGCGTTGTCGGGCACCATGGGCGGTTGGCTCCGGGGATGCGGGGCTCAAATATCCTGAAAGCAGTATGGGAACGCCTTCGTTGTCCTCTCCACTCGCCGAGCTCCAGTCTCGCCTGCCCGACCTCATGCCGCGCGACCAGCGGCGGCTGCGGCGCAGGCTCGACGGCATGCGCCGGGTGCGCTCCCGCGACGCGCGGGACAAGATCGTCACTGAGATCCTCGCCGACCTGGAGCGGGCCGAGCAGCGACTGGCACGGCGCCGCGAAGCCGTACCAGTGGTGAAATATCCGGAAAACCTGCCCGTCTCCCAGCGTAAAGACGACATCCTCGAAGCCATCCGCGACCACCAGGTCGTGATCATCGCGGGCGAGACGGGCTCCGGCAAGACCACCCAGATCCCCAAGATCTGCCTGGAGCTGGGCCGGGGCGTACGCGGGCTGATCGGCCACACCCAGCCCCGCCGCATCGCCGCCCGCACGGTCGCCGAGCGCATCGCCGAGGAGCTCGGCACCGGCCTCGGCGAGGTGGTCGGCTACAAGGTCCGCTTCACCGACCAGGCGAGCGAGCGCACCCTGGTCAAGCTGATGACCGACGGCATCCTGCTGGCCGAGCTGCAGAACGACCGCATGCTCGACCAGTACGACACGCTGATCATCGACGAGGCCCACGAGCGCAGCCTCAACATCGACTTCATCCTCGGCTACCTGAAACAGCTCCTCCCCAAGCGCCCCGACCTCAAGGTGATCATCACCAGCGCCACGATCGACCCCGAGCGGTTCTCCCGCCACTTCGACGACGCGCCGATCGTCGAGGTGTCGGGCCGCACCTACCCGGTCGAGGTGCGCTACCGGCCGCTGGACGATGACGACGACCAGACGCAGGGCATCGTGGACGCCTGCCGCGAGCTGACGGGGGAGGGCCCCGGCGACATCCTGGTGTTCCTGTCGGGCGAGCGGGAGATCCGCGACGCCGCCGACGCCCTGGCCAAGGCCGAGTTCCGCAACACCGAGATCCTCCCGCTCTACGCCCGCCTGAGCGCCGCCGAGCAGCACCGCGTCTTCCAGCGCCACACCGGCCGCCGCATCGTGCTGGCCACCAACGTCGCGGAGACCTCGCTCACGGTCCCCGGCATCAAATACGTCGTCGACCCCGGGTTCGCCCGCATCTCCCGCTACAGCCACCGCACCAAGGTGCAGCGCCTGCCGATCGAGGCCATCTCGCAGGCCAGCGCCAACCAGCGCAAGGGCCGCTCCGGGCGCACGTCCGACGGCATCTGCATCCGGCTCTACGAGGAAGAGGACTTCCTCAACCGGCCGGAGTTCACCGACCCCGAGATCCTGCGCACCAACCTGGCCTCCGTCATCCTCCAGATGACCTCGATCGGGCTGGGCGACATCGAGGCATTCCCGTTCGTCGAGCCGCCGGACCGCCGCCAGGTCAAGGACGGCGTCAACCTGCTGCACGAGCTGGGCGCGTTCGACGCCCAGGGCAAGCTCACCGGCGTCGGCCGCAAGCTGGCGCAGCTGCCCGTGGACCCCCGCCTGGGCCGCATGGTGCTCGAGGCCGAGAAGAACGGCTGCCTGCGCGAGGTCATGGTCATCGCCGCCGCCCTGTCCATCCAGGACCCGCGCGAGCGCCCCTCCGACAAGCAGCAGCAGGCCGACGAGAAGCACCGCCGCTTCGCCGACCCCGAGTCGGACTTCATGGCCTACCTCAACCTGTGGAACTACCTGCGCGAGAAGCAGAAGGAGCTGTCGTCCAGCGCGTTCCGGCGATTGTGCAAGGCCGAGTTCCTCAACTACCTGCGCGTGCGGGAGTGGCAGGACATCTACAGCCAGGTCCGCCAGTCGCTCGGCGCCCAGCCCAACAGCCAGGACGCGCAGCCGTACCACGTGCACATCTCCCTGCTGGTCGGGCTGCTGTCGCACATCGGCGTCAAGGACGTCATGGACAAGCAGCGGGGCCAGGACGGCCGCAGGCCGATCCAGGAATACCTCGGGGCCCGCAACGCCCGCTTCGCCGTCTTCCCCGGCTCGGCGCTGGCCAAGAAGCAGCCGCAGTGGCTCATGTCGGCCGAGCTGGTGGAGACCTCGCGCCTGTGGGCCCGGGTCAACGCCAAGATCGAGCCCGACTGGGTCGAGCCGCTCGCGCAACACCTGGTCAAGCGCACCTACTCCGAGCCCCACTGGGAGAAGAACCAGGGCGCCGTGATCGCCCTGGAGAAGGTCACCCTCTACGGCGTGCCGCTCGTGGTCGGCCGCAAGGTCAACTACGGGCGCATCGACCCCGACCTGTCGCGCGAGCTGTTCATCAGGCACGCGCTGGTCGAGGGCGACTGGGACACCCACCACCGCTTCCTCAAGGACAACCGCCGGCTGCTCGAAGAGGTCGAGGAGCTGGAGAACCGCGCCCGCCGCCGCGACATCATGGTGGACGACGAGGCGCTCTACGACTTCTACGACCAGCGCGTCCCGGCCGACGTGGTCTCGGCCCGCCACTTCGACTCGTGGTGGAAGAAGGCCGCGCAGGAGCAGCCCGACCTGCTCACGTTCTCGCCGGAGATGCTGGTCAACGAGGGCGCCGACGTCAGCACCCGCGACTACCCCGACACCTGGAAGCAGCTCGGGCAGCGGATGAAGCTGACCTACCAGTTCGAGCCCGGGGCCGACGCCGACGGCGTCACCGTCCACGTGCCGCTCCAGGTGCTCAACCAGGTCAGCTCCGACGGCTTCGACTGGCAGATCCCCGGGCTGCGCGAGGAGCTGATCACCGCGCTCATCCGGTCGCTGCCGAAGAACCTGCGCCGCAACTTCGTGCCCGCCCCCAACTACGCCAAGCAGGTCCTGGCCGGGGTCGAGCAGGGCGGGGAGCCGCTGCTGGCGGCCGTGGAGCGCGAGCTGCTGCGGCTCACCGGCATACGCGTGCCGCGCGAGGCCTGGCAGCTCGACCAGGTGCCCGACCACCTGCGGATCACCTACCGGGTGATCGACGAGCGCAGGCGCACGGTGGCCGAGGACAAGGACCTCGACGCGCTCAAGCGCCGCCTGGCGCCGCGCCTGCGCCAGACGCTCTCCCAGGCCGGCGACGACCTGGAGCAGACGGGCCTGCACACCTGGAGCTTCGGCACGCTGCCCAAGGTGTTCGAGCAGGGCCGGATGAAGGGCTATCCGGCCCTGGTGGACGCCGGCGACTCGGTCTCCATCAAGATCTTCGAGACGCAGGCCGAGCAGCGCCGCTCCCACTGGCCGGGCGTGCGCCGCCTGCTCCTGCTCAACGTCACCAACCCGGCCAAGTCGCTGCTCGGCGGCCTGTCCAACCAGGCCAAGCTGGCCCTGTCACGCAGCCCGCACGGCGGGGCGGTGGCGCTGTTCGACGACGTGGTCAACGCGGCCGTGGACAAGCTGATGCTCGACGTCGGTGGCCCGGCCTGGGACCCGGTCGGCTTCGACCGCCTCTACCAGCACGTCCGGGCGAACCTGTACGGCACCGCGAAGGACGTGCTGGCGCGGGTGGAGCAGATCCTGAGCGTCTGGCACGAGGCCGGCGCCCGCCTGGACGCCCTGCGGCCGAGCGCGTCGACCGACGACGTCAGGGAGCAGCTGGGCAGACTCGTGTACGCGGGCTTCGTGACGGCCACGGGTCACCGGCGGCTGCCGGACATCCTGCGCTACATCCGGGCCATCGACCGCCGCCTGACGAAGCTCCCTGAGGAGCCGTGGCGGGACCAGGAGTGGATGGACCGGGTGCACAAGGTCGAGGACGACTATCACGACCTGCTGGAGAAGCTGCATCCGGCGCGGCGCGGGGACGCGGACGTGGTGGAGATCCGATGGATGATCGAGGAGCTGCGGGTGAGCTTCTTCGCCCAGACCCTCGGCACCCCGACCCCCGTTTCGGAGAAGCGGATCGCGAAGACGATGGAGAAGCTCACACCGTGAGGATGAGCGGCCGCCTCCGCCGGGCGCGGAGGCGGCCGATCGGTACAGCTGATCACGCGGGAACGCTGGACACGTCCCGCTCGTAGAAGCGGTGCCCCGCCACCGCCTGCGCGAAGGCCGTCGCGATGTCGTCCCCCACGAACACCCCGACGTCGTTGGGCAACTGCGCGGCCTCCACCAGCTGCCGACCCGAGCCCACCGCGCCGATGGCCTTGTTGTGCCGGAACGCCTCCAGCAGGAAGAACCGCGCCCGTCCCAGCGGGGCCAGCGCCGCCCCGTCCGCCGCCACCACGGCGTCGTAGATGACGGAGTTGGCCGCGCTCAGCTGGCGGTCCACCGGGAGGCCGCCGACCTCGCCCTCGTGCGGGGCCACGATCTCGCAGATCGCCCCCTGGCCCTCCAGGGCCTGGCGCAGGGAGGTGACGGCGGCGGCGTCGGTCCCGTCGCCCATGAGGACGGCGATCTTGCGGGTGGCGACGCTGCGCGGCTGGCCGGTCATGCTGAGCGCGGGCGAGGCGTTCGCGTGCACCGGGTCGCCCCCGGCCGGCGCCGGGAGGCCAAGCCCCCGGGCCACCTGGGCGCCCAGGTCCGGGTGGATCTTGCCCAGGTGGGTGACCATGGCCTCCTTGATGTGCTTGCGCTCGACGTGGCCGAGCTCGAACAGGTACGCGGCCACGATGTGCTGCTTCTCCCAGTCCGCCATGCTGTTCCAGAACAGGGTGGCCTGGCTGTAGTGGTCCTCGAAGCTGGGGCTGCGCATCCGGATCTTGGAGCCTTCCACCTTCTCCTGGTAGTGCCGGTAGCCGTCCATGGCCGCCGGGCAGCCGCCGCTGATGGAGTTCGGGGCGTAGCTGGTGCGCGACTCGTGGATCTGGTGCTGGTGGAAGCCGTCGCGCTGGTCGTTGCGTACGGGGGCGATCGGCCGGTTGATCGGGATCTGCGGGAAGTTGGGCCCGGCCAGGCGCAGGAGCTGGGTGTCGAGGTAGGAGAAGTTCCTGGCCTGCAGCAGCGGGTCGTTGCTGAAGTCGATGCCCGGCACCAGGTTGGCCGTGTGGAAGGCCACCTGCTCGGTCTCGGCGAAGAAGTTCTGCGGGTTCCGGTTGAGCGTCATCTTGCCGATGGGCCGCAGCGGCACCTGTTCCTCAGGGATGATCTTCGTGGCGTCGAGCAGGTCGAAGTCGAAGTCGTGCTCGCGCGACTCGGGCACGAGCTGCACGCACAGTTCGTACTCGGGATAGGCGCCGCGTTCGATCGCCTCCCACAGGTCACGGCGGTTGTAGTCGGGATCGTTCCCCTGGATGCGCAGCACCTCGTCCCACACCAGCGAGTACGTCCCCAGCACCGGCCGCCAGTGCCACTTGACGAACGTCCCCTGCCCCGAGGCGTTCACCAGCCGGAACGTGTGCACCCCGAACCCCTGCATCATCCGGTAGCTGCGCGGGATCGCCCGGTCGGACATCAGCCACATGACCATGTGCAGCGACTCCGGCTGGAGCTGGACGAAGTCCCAGAACGTGTCGTGCGCCGACTGCGCCTGCGGGATCTCGTTGTGCGGCTCCGGCTTGACGGCGTGCACGAAGTCGGGAAACTTGATGCCGTCCTGGATGAAGAAGACCGGGAAGTTGTTGCCGACGAGGTCGAAGTTGCCCTGCGTGGTGTAGAACTTCGTGGCGAAGCCGCGCACGTCGCGTACGGTGTCGGCCGAACCGCGCGAGCCGGCCACGGTCGAGAAGCGCACGAAGGTCGGCGTCTTCACCGTGGTGTCGTTCAGGAACGCCGCGGTGGTCAGGTCGCCGAGGGGCTCGTACAGCTCGAAGACCCCGTACGCGCCCGCGCCCCTGGCGTGCACCACCCGCTCGGGGATGCGCTCGTGGTCGAAGCGGGTGATCTTCTCACGGAAGTGGAAGTCCTCCATGATCGTGGGCCCGCGTGTGCCCGCCTTGAGCGAGTTGTCGGTGTCGTCGACCGGAACGCCCTGGTCGGTGGTCATGTTGAGATCGTCGAGGGGCACACGGTGCTCGTCGAGCTGACGGTCCTTCGCGTCGCGCTCTGGTTGCATGGAAAAATCCCCCTTGCAGATATTTGTCCGGGCTGTGGTCTAGTGCCCGGATGAATGAGGTGAAACAGGGTTTGCCGAGCAGGGGGATCGATGATCAGAACAGTGGTGCTCGACGTCGGGGAGACGCTGATCGACGAGACGCGCATCTGGACCCGCTGGGCCGGCCGGCTGGGCGTCAGCCCCTTCGTGCTGATGGGCGCGCTCGGCGGCATGGCCGCCCTGGACCGGTCGCACGGCGACGCCTTCCGGCTCGTCCGCCCGGGTTTCGACCTCGCCGCCGAGGAGGCCGCCTGGGAGCGGGACGACCCCACCGGCCTGCGCAACCACTTCGACGCCGACGACCTCTACCCCGACGTGCGCGAGGCCCTGGCCGGCCTCCGAGCGGCCGGGTACCAGGTGATCATCGCGGGTAACCAGCCGCGGCGGGCCTTCGACGCGCTGGTCGCCATGGACCTGCCCGTCGACTCCGTGCACACCTCCGAGGGATGGGGCGTGTCCAAGCCGGATCCCGGCTTCTTCGCCAAGGTCGCGGCGGTCGCCGGGCGCGAGCCCGCCGAGATCCTCTACGTGGGGGACCGGCTCGACAACGACGTGCTGCCGGCCGCCGCGGCGGGCATGCGGACCGCGCTGCTGCGCCGCGGCCCGTGGGGCTACCTGCATGCCGAGCGCCCCCAAGCAGCGGCCGCCGACGTGATCGCCGGCGACCTGCATGCTCTTCTGCCCGCCCTGGGACGGCTCATGTGAGATTTTCGTCGGGATCGATGCGGACCGCCCGCTCCTCCGCTGACAGGTCGTCGGAGTCGTCGCCCCAGTCCTCGCCGATCTCCTCGTCGTCCGTGTCCGGCTCGAGCCCCTCGTCCGGCTGGGTCAGCCGGTGCTTGGAGCGGGGTTCGCGCAGCCGTTCCGGGGCCTCGCGGCGCAGGCGCTCGTCGAGCGTGTCCCTGTGCTGCGGGTCGTCCTCGGCGACTTCATGAGTGAGACCGAGATCGTCGGTCCACTCCTCGACCTCGATCTCCTGCTCGTCGCTCATGCCGTACCGGTTCGGAGGTGTTTCGGTCATACGCGCCCCCTACCCAGGGAACGGCCCGGAATCCTATGACTTGGCGTGCCTTAGGGCCTGCTCCAACTCTTCCTTGCCCATATGGGACCTGCCGGGAATGTCGGCCTTCTGTGCCTGCTCGTACAGCTCGGCCTTCGTGGCGCCGTCGCCCGTGCCGGCGAGGGCCTGCAGCTCCTCGGCCCTGCGCTGCTTGAACGCCCGGCCGAGCTGCTCCAGCTCCTTCGCGCCGGCCGACTTCTTCAGCGAGGGCAGGAGCTTGGTCTCCTCCTCCTCGACGTGGTGCGTGACGGAGGCGATGAGCTCGTCGAGCGTCTTGGCGAACTCCGCCGTGCCGGGCTCCGCGCGTACGAGGGCGTCGAGGAGGACCTCCGCCTCCTTGTGCTCCTCGACGCTGTGGTGCGCGTCGATGCCCGGATAGACGCGGTCCTCCTCGGCGCGCGCGTGCGCGATCAGGAGGGCGTGCAGCTCGGCGACGGTGGCCTTCTGATCGCCCTGCTTCTTCTTGAGCCGCTCGAAGAGGCCTTCCACGACTCTGTGGTCCTGGGTGATGAGAGTGATGACATCGGTAGCCATGGTGACGCGTGCTACCCGGACAGTCACCGTCCAATCGCGGAGCCGACGAGCGAGCGCGGGTCGGCCGCACCCGCCAGCATTCCGTCCGGCCGCAGGTCGATCACGTGCGCGTGGCCGAACGAGCTCCCATAGGGCAGCGCCGCCACCCGGTGCCCGAGCGCGGTCAGGCCGTCGGCCCAGCCGCCGCCCTCCTCCAGGTCGAGGACCGCGTCGTCGGGCGCCTCCCAGGTGTCGAACCCGGTGCCGCCGGTGCCCAGCCGCCAGCGCGGGGCGGAGATCGCCTGCCCGGGCTCCTCGCCGTGCCGCAGCAGCCGGGTGATGACCTGCAGCAGGATCTGGGGCTGCGCGTCGCCGCCCATCGTGCCCACCACGGACCTGAGCGTGCCGTCGGGGCGGGTGATCAGGGCCGGGGTCAGGGTGTGGGGCGGGCGCCGCCCCGGGCCGTACTCGGCGGGGTGACCGGGCTTGAGGGAGAAGCCGATGCCGCGGTTGTGGAGGTTGATCCCGGTACGCGGCTCGAACACCATGCTGCCGAACCCCGACGCGTTCGACTGGATCAGCGACACGCCCATGCCGTCGCCGTCCACCGCGCACAGGTACGTGGTGTCGCCCCGCTCGGTCTGCCCCCGCAGCCGCAGCCGGGACCGGGGGTCGATCAGCGCCCGCCGCCCGGCGATCCCGGCCGGGTCGAGCAGGTCCTTGGCGTCCTCGTGCAGCACGTCGAGCCGGTCGTGCCCGGCGACCCTGGCGGCCTCGGCCAGCAGGTGGGCCCAGGCGGGATGGTGCGGGGAGGCGGGCAGGTCGAGCCCCTCGGCGATGGCGAGGGACATCAGCAGCAGGTAACCCTGGGAGTTGGGCGGCATCGACCAGACGTCGTGGCCGGACGAGCGGGCCTTGAGCGGCTCGACCCAGTCGGCGCCGGGCGCGGCCAGGTCGGCCTCGGTGTATTCGCCCGCGCCCAGCTCGATCAGTCCCTGGCCGAACTCGCCGAGGTAGAAGCCGTCCCGGCCGCGCCCGGCCACGGCCTGGAGCGCGCGGGCCACGCCGGGCCTGGTCAGGCGGTCGCCCGCGGCGCGTACGGGGGCGAAGTCGGAGCCGCCCGGACGGCGGGCCGCGTTCCTGGCGCCGGCCACCATCAGCGGCGAGGCGGGGAACCCGTCGCGGGCCAGCCGGATCGCCGGCGCGAGCAGATCGGGCATGGGCAGGCGGCCGTGCCGGGCGTGCAGCGCGAGCCAGCCGTCCACGCAGCCGGGCACCGTCACCGACCTGATGTCGTGCAGGTGGGGCATGCGCGCGTGGCCCTCGGCACGCAGCCGGGCGGGATCCGCGCCGGATCCCGCCCGGCCGGAGGCGTTGAGCGCGCTCACGCCGCCGTCGTGGACGAGGGCGAACAGGTCGCCGCCCAGGCCGCACATGTGGGGGGCGACGACGGTGAGCACGGCGTTGGCGGCGATGGCCGCGTCCGCGGCCGACCCGCCGCGGTCCAGCGTCGCCAGCCCGGCCGCCGAGGCCAGGTGGTCGACGCTGCACACCATGCCGGAGGGCGCGTATCTGGTGTTGTGCACGTCCAAGAGAGTACGCGCCCCCGCCCGGCACCCGCTCGGGCTCACCCCTGGTCGCGCAGCCGCGCCAGCGCCTGCTTGAGCTGGTGGCGCAGCGTGGCGACCTCCCGCTCCAGTTCCAGGATGCGGCGGATGGCGATCAGCGTCATGCCCTCCTCGGCCATCCGCGTCACGTGCTGGACGATGATGATGTCGCGCCGCGAGTAACGTCGCTGGCCGCCGCTCGACCGGCTCGGCCTGATGACGTCGTGCTGGTCGAGCCGCCGCAGGAAGGCATGCTGGACCTGCAGCATCTCCGCCACCTGCCCGAGCGAGTAGAGAGGCGCGTGCTCGTCGTCGAAGGGCAGGTCCGGCATCTCGCTGGTCTCCTCGTGGCTCGGGGGCGGGGGTGCCCGCCCCCGGACCGCGCGTCAGGCCTTGATGGCCTTGGTGTCGCCGCGCTGGATCGCCACCTTGCGCGGCTTGGCCCGCTCCAGGACCGGGATGCGGACGGTGAGCACGCCGTTGGCGTAGCCCGCGTCGATCCTGTCGCTGTCGAGGTGCTCCGACAGGTAGACACGCCGGGTGAACGTGCCCATGGTGCGCTCGCGGACGAACAGCCGCTCGTCCTCCGTGACCTCCTCCTCGCGCCGTGCGCTGACGCTGAGGACGCCGCGGTCGACCGTCACCTCGATGGAGTCGGGGTCGATGCCGGGCAGGTCGAACCGCAGCAGCACGTCGTCCGCACGGCGCAGGCCGTCCATCGGCATCGCGGCGGCGCCGTTGTCGAAGGTCTGGCGGGCCAGGCGGTTGAACTGCCGCTCGAACTCCTGGACGAACGGATCGATCGAGGTCAACAACATTTTCCACCCTCCTCGCTGGATGCTCGGATGCAGGTAACCTCCGACTTCAGTTGTAGGTTACCTGCTCACCCGTATGCAACCAAAGAGGGGTAAGGAAGAATTCCCGGTAAGGTCAGGCGTTCTCGAGGCGGGGCCGCACCCTGACGGCCTGCCTGATCGTCCGGCCGGACAGCCGGGCCAGCGCCACCGCCGCGAGCAGCGACGCCGCCACGCAGGCCACGCCGCCGATCTCCAGCGCGACCCGCGGGCCGAGCGTGTCGCTGAGCCGGCCGAGCAGCGGCCCGCCGAGCGCGCCCGCCCCGGCGCTGACGATGGACAGGGCCGCGATCACCCGGCCGCGCATCGCCTCCGGGCTGTCGAGCTGCGCCCTGGCGGAGACGGTGGTGTCCAGGGCCACCGCGCCGGCCGCGATCGGCAGCATCATGGCCGCGAACGCCCACAGCGACGGCATCAGCCCGCTCAGGGCCTGCGCCACCCCGGTCACGAACGCCATCACCAGCAGCAGCCGGATCGTCAGATGGGGCCGGGTGGCGGCCAGGAAACCGCCCATCACCGTGCCGACGGCGAAGACCGTGGACAGTAGGCCGTACCCGCCGGCGCCCGACTCCAGGGGGCCGGCGCTCATGGCCGCCATGGTGACCTGGTAGTTGCGGCCGACGCTGCCCGAGACGAACCAGAGGGCGAGGACCACGAGCAGCCAGGGGGTGCGCAGCACGTACCGCAGGCCGTCGAGCACGGCGCCGGGCTGCCGCTCGGCGGCGGCCAGCACGTGGAACTCCGCGCGCCGCATGCCCGCGACGGCCGCGATCACCACGAAGAAGCTGGCGGCGTTGATCACGAACAGCCCGCCGTTGCCCGTGATCGGCAGCAGCGCGCCCGCCAGGCTCATGCCCAGGATGCGGCCGGCGGAGCTGAGCATCGAGCCGAGCGCCATCGCGTTCGGCAGGTCGGCGGGCGGCACGACCTCGGCGCCGAACCGGCCGAGCGCGGGCCCGCCGAGCGCGGTGACCACCCCCCCGGCCAGCGCCACGCCGTAGATGGGCAGCACGGAACGCACGTCGGTGAACGCGATGACCGCCAGCGCGGCCGCGAGGGCGGCCTGCGCCACCTGGGCGGCGATCACGACGGGCCGGCTGGGCAGCCGGTCGGCCAGCGCCCCGCCCCACATCCCCAGCAGCAGTGTCGGCAGCGCCTGCATGACGAGGCTCAGCCCGACGCTGGTCGCCGACCCGGTGAGCGTGAGGATGAGCCAGTTGACGCCCAGCACCTGCATCCAGGTGCCGGTGACGGAAACGATGTCAGCTCCCGCCCAGAGCCGGTAATTGTGATGACGCAGGGCTCTGAACGTGGAGGAGGAGGGAGACAAAACGGGTCCTTGCCTTGGGGATGCGCCGGGGGGACAAACACCCTTCTCCCGGGACCGGATTCCGGCCTGGCCGGAATGTGAGGCAAGACACGTTTAGAAGTGGGTTAGACGAGTTCCAGGGGCTGGTCGCGGCTGACCAGGGCCGCGTAGTGGCCGCCGCGGGCCATCAGCTCGTCGTGGGTGCCGCGCTCGACGACCCGTCCGTGGTCGAGCACGACGATCTGGTCCGCGTCGCGGACGGTGGACAGGCGATGGGCGATCGTGATGGTCGTCCGGCCCCGCGCCAGCGCGTCCAGCGCCTCCTGCACGGCCCGCTCCGTCTGCGTGTCCAGGGCGCTGGTGGCCTCGTCGAGGATCAGCACCGGCGGGTCGCGCAGCAGCGTGCGGGCGATGGCCAGGCGCTGCTTCTCACCCCCGGAGAAGCGGTAGCCGCGCTCGCCCACCACGGTGTCGTAGCCGTCGGGCAGCGAGGCGATGTGGTCGTGGATGCGCGCGGCCCGCGCCGCCGCCTCCAGCTCCGCGTCGGTGGCCGACGGGCGGGCGAAGCGCAGGTTGTCCGCGATCGAGGCGTGGAACAGGTACGTCTCCTGCGACACCACGCCGACCGCGTCGCTCAGCGTCTCGAACGTCAGCTCCCGCACGTCCACCCCGTCGATCGTGATCCGCCCGCCGGTGACGTCGTAGAGCCGGGGCAGCAGGTAGCTCAGCGTGGTCTTGCCCGAGCCCGTCTCGCCCACGATGGCCAGGCTGGTGCCCGCCGGCACGGTGATGTCCACGCCGGTGAGCGTGGGGGCGTCGCCGTACGAGAAGTCGACCTCCTCAAAGCGGACCTCGCCGCGCACGTCCTCCAGCTCCCGCCGGCCGGGGTGGAGGTCCACCGGCAGGTCCAGGTACTCGAAGATCCGCCCGAACAGCGCCAGAGAGGTCTGCACCTCGACCCCGAGCCGCAGCAGCGAGACCGCCGGCCGGAACAGGCCCGCCTGCAGCGTCGTGAACGCCACCAGCGTGCCCACGGAGACGGACCCGGTGTGGCCGACGGCCCAGTAGATCATCGCGGGCATCGCGGCCATGACGAGCTGGATGGACGACTGCCGCCAGCGCCCGGCCATGCTGGTGCGCACGCCGAGCTCGGCCAGCTCGTCGGAGGCCCGGCCGAAGCGCTCGGTCAGCTCGGCCGAGCGGCCCATCGTGCGGCCCAGCAGGATCCCGCTGATCGACAGCGACTCCTGCACCATGGACGCGATGCTCGCCAGCTTGCGCTGCCGCTCGGAGGTGATGCGCTTGCGCTCGGAGCCGACCTTGCGGCTGATCCACACGAAGACCGGCAGCAGCACGAGCGAGACCACCGTCAGCCGCCAGTCGAGCGCGAGCATCGCGACGATGGTGGCGAGCACGGTGGTGAGGTTGGAGACGATGGCGGCGGCCGTCGAGGTGACGACCGACTGCATGCCGCCGATGTCGTTGGCGATGCGCGACTGCACCTCGCCGGTCCGCGTCCTGGTGAAGAACGCCAGCGACATGCGCTGCAGGTGGCCGTAGACCGCGATGCGCAGGTCGTGCATGACCCGCTGGCCCACGGTGGTGGAGACGAGCGTCTGCAGCACGTCGAACACCGTCGTCGTGACCGCCACGAGGATCATGCCCAGGGCCAGCAGCGTGAGCAGCCCGGTGTCCCGGGCCGGGATCGCCACGTCCAGCACCTCGCGCAGCAGGAAGGGCGAGGCCAGCGACACCAGCGAGGAGAACAGGATGAGCGAGCCCACCACGGCCAGGCGGGCACGATAGGCGCCGAACAGTTTGATGATGCGCCCCAGCGGCGCGCGTGGTTCCTCCGCCAAGTGGGTCTCCTTTCAGATGTCCACTCAAACAGAGGCTAACTCATATTTGTTCCGGCTAAACTTACCGACATGGCAGAAAAGGCGCTCGCCGAGCTGCTGTTCCTGGTCAGCAGGCGGTTGCGGCATGGATACCTTCATCGGCTGGAGCCGCTCGGGCTCAACCCGGGCCAGGCGCGGGCGTTGCGGGCCATCGCCGAGGCCGAGCGGCCGCTGCGGATGGTGCGGCTGGCCGACGAGCTGCGGATCGTGCCCCGCTCGCTCACGCCGGTCGTGGACGCGCTGGAGGAGGCGGGGCTGGTGCGCCGGGAGGTCGATCCGGCCAACCGCCGCTCGACCCTGCTGGTGCTCACACCCGAGGGCCGCGCCCTGTCGGAGCGCGCCCGAGACGCACGCAGGGAGGCGGGGGACGAGTTGTTCGCGGTCCTGTCGGACGAGCAGCGCGAGCAGCTCAAGGGTCTGCTGAGCCTGGTGGACGGCCAGTTCCGCTGAACAGGTCCGCTGAACAGGGGCGATCAGGGGATCGTGTCGGCGACGAGGGGGACGGGGCGGGTCAGGTGATCGTGCCGCCGACGACCGTGCCGAGGCAGGGCGGCTGGGCCAGCAGGGCGGCGTACGGGTAGCGCCCGCGGGCGTCGTAGACCGCGAAGTCGGCGCGCGTGCCGGGGGCCAGCGCCCCGATCCGGCCCCGGCCCCGGTCCATGCCCAGCGCCGTGGCCCCGCCCAGCGTGGCCGCCTCCACCAGCCTGCGGTCCAGCCCTCGGGGGCGCAGCCCCTGCTCGCGTACGTGCCGGCGGACGGCCGCGGCCGGCCCCAACGGCCCTTCGTCCGGTCCCCGCACGTGCCCGCAGGTCCCGAAGGCCACGGTGTTGCCCTCCTCCAGCAGGGCCAGTGCGTCCGCGGGCGGCGCCGGCCCCGGCGGGCACAGGGCCACCACGGTCCTGCGCAGCCGGAGCAGCTTGCGCTCTCCGGGGTCGAGCGGCCTGGCGCACACCACGTGGCACAGGGGCCCGAGCACCCCGGCGTCGTCCAGCGCCGCGGGGGAGTGCCGGTCCAGATCGGCCAGCAGCCGCAGCCCGAACGTCCTGGCCAGCACGGCCACGTCCTCCAGCACCTGGGGATGCCGCGTGCGCGCCGCGATCCCGACCGCGCAGGGCCGGTCGATCTCCCGGATCGCCGTGATGACCGTGTCCCGCTCGCTCTCCTCCCACTCCTCCTCGCTCTCGCTGGTCACCTCGACGTACGAGATGCCGGGAAAGTTGGTGGGGTCGGCCGGGCCGGAGACCACGCGCCCTCGCGCGGTGACGCCGGGAGCGGTGGACGGGACGGCGGAGCAGGCGTCCACCAGGCCCGCGACGATCATGCCGCGCCACCGCAGCTCCTCGGCGGCCGGAAAGGAGGGCAGCAGCTCCGCCCGCGGGCCCACGGCGAGCACGCGCTCGCCCCTGGTCACCACCGCCCCGTCGCGGACGGGGTCGGCACACACGGGCAGCACGAGCGGCGCGGAATGGATCACGACGGGCGCGGGCGCGCGCCGGCCCAGACCCGGCCCGGCACGCTTGGCAGACGGCATCAGAACTCCCCGTCGGATCTAGCCCTCAGGGCATTAAACGCGAATCCCGGACAATGACGCAATCAGGACGAACTATGCGAATCCCTAGGTAAGTAGCGCCCGGACAGCCGCGCGAGCTTGAGACTCAGATGCAGGGCGAGCCGCTCACCGCCGTCCTTCAGGTCGGTACGCGCGAGCTCCTCCACCCGCTGCAGCCGGTAGTAGAGCGACGTCCGGTGCAGCCGCAGTGCCCGCGAGGTCGCCACCGCGCTGCCCGCCAGGTCGAGGTACGTCTCCAGCGTCTCCAGCAGCGGCAGGTACTGCGCGTCCCCGAGCAGCCCTTCCAGCCCCGGATGCAACTCCTGGTCGGGCAGCTGGGTGAGCATCCGGTACACGCCCAGCCGCGCCCACTCCGCGGTCCGTCCCAGCCCCGGCACCCGCGCGGTCACCTCGGCCGCCTGCCTGGCCTCCCGGTACGACTCCGCCGCCTCCGCCAGCGCCGGCCTGGCCCGCCCTATCCCCACGACCACCGGCACCGGCATGGCCGCGTGCAGCTCGTCGGCCGGCACCGGCGGCCCCGCGGTGAGCAGCGCGGCGTGGTCGTAGCGCACCAGGTGCAGCGGATGATGCCCGCTCAGCCGCCGCCGCAGCGCCAGCAGTCCCTGCTCCAGCGCCAGCCTGAGCGCGTCGTCCGGCTCGGCCGTGCGCGGCCTGGCCACCAGCACGGTCACCGCCTGCGACTGCGGAAACGCCCCCGCCTCGATGAGCTGCTTGGCGGCGTTCGCGGCGGGGTCCCGCTCGCCGAGCAGCAGCCCGGTGACCGCCTCCAGCTCCCGGTGCGAGGCCAGCCCGCTGGCCAGGCTCTCGTGGAACAGGGCCAGCGCCAGGCCCGGCACGGCCGCCTCCGCCTCGGCGACCGCCGCGTCCGGCATGGGCGGCTCCGCGTCGATGAACCACAGGAAGCCGAGCAGCCCGTCGGCGTGCCGGATCGGGACGCACACGCGCGGCAGCAGCCCCAGGTGCGGCGCTCCGGGGGTGCGCAGCGGGTCGGTGGCCTCCTGGATGCCCGACTCGCGCAGCCACTGCCGTACCTCCGGCACGGTGTGCCGGCGCAGGATCGAGTCGCGGCGCACGTCGTCCATGGCGCCGCTCTGCTCGCTGTACGCCACCACGCGCTGGACGCGGTCCTCCAGCAGCAGTGGCCGGTCAAGACGGGCGGCGAGCTCGTCCACGATGCGCTGGAGATCCGCCACAGACCCACCCCTACCTGGAAATTTCAACAAGTGACGGAAACGCCACTCCAGGTCTTCCCTACAACTGCTCGGTGATCTCCGTCAATAACGTCTATACCGTCAATCCGTGAATGCCCCGAAGAAGCTGCTGAAGGGTTTGCTGGCGGCCATCGTGCTGATCCCGGTGAGCCTGATGGCGACCCCTGCTTCCGCAGCACCCCCCACAGATCCCGAGCACCCGTGGCGGCAGAACCACTGGCCGCAGACGCAACCCTGGCAGCTCGACTCACCCGCCGAGGCCCAGGCCATGCGCACCCGCCCGCCGGGCGACCTCAAGCCCATCGACCCGCAGAACTGGGAGAATCCCGACCACATGACGTGGGCGGACTACAAGAAGCCGCCCGGCACCAACTGGAACGACCCCTCGGTCAAGGGCTCGCAGCGCACCTTCAAGGGCGCGCTCGTGCTGCTCGACTACCCCAACCAGCAGTTCGTGGTGACCCAGCCCAAGGGCTCGACGATCTACGCCAACCCGAGCACCGAGGCCCACGACATCCCGCGTGACCAGGTGGCGAAGTTCTACCAGGACTTCCTCAACACCCCGAACGACCTCAACAAGGGGCACACCATCCACGAATACTGGATGGAGGACTCCGGCGGCCGGATCGGCGTGGAGCTCACCGGCTTCGGCCCGTACACGATGCCGGGCAAGGACCACGAGTACGCCATGGAGTACCAGCGGGAGGCGTGCCCGGCCGGCGACACCTGCAACAAGAACCTGCGCACCGACGGCAACGCCGCCTGGCTCGCCGCCGTCGGCCCGGACGTGGCCGCCCAGTTCGACTTCGTCTTCTACCTCAGCGCCGGCCAGGACGAGTCGTCCACCTGGCAGGAGTTCGGGATGATGAAGTTCCCGACCAAGGAGGACGTGCCCGACGAGTGGGGCCCGCCCGACCCCGCCCTGCCCAACTGGTCCAGGACCCGCTACGTCGAGTGGAGCTCCTGGCAGGCCGGCTCCAACTTCTGGCCCAACGCCCGCTTCGGCGTCGACTCGGTCCAGGCCGAGAGCTCGGGCATGGCGGTCTACGCCCACGAGCTGAGCCACATCTTCGGCATCGCCGACAACTACAACAACCCGTACGCCGTCCCGCCGAAGAGGGCGTACACCGGCATCTGGGAGATGCTCAGCCGAGGCAGCTTCAACGGCCCCGGCGGCCCGCACTCGCGCTGGCTGATCCCGCCCACCGCCGGCGCGTCGATGGGCGCCCAGCACATGCTCCGCAACAAGATCAAGCTGAACATGGTGGACGAGCAGAACGTCCTGCGCCTGTCCCGCGAGGCACTCGACGAGTCCGGCCTGGTCACGGCCAAGGTGCTGGCCCGCGCGGTGCAGCCGGGCCAGAGCGAGCTGTCCGGCGTCAACATCTCCTTCGACACCGGCGACAAGAGCGCGTGCGACCGGGCCGACCCGCTCTGCGACGGCGGCGCCTACGAGAACTACACCGTCGAGGTCGTGGACCGCATGGGCAGCGACTCCTTCACCCCCGACTCCGGTGTCCTGCTGGCCAAGACCAAGAACCAGGACAACCCGGCCCCGTTCGAGTGGGTGATCGACGCCAACCCGGCGGACATCGGCATGACCGACTACGTCCTGCCCGACGGGACCAAGGTGCCGATCACGATCGGCGACTACCGCCAGCTCTCCGACGCCCTCTTCCACGCCGGCACCGACTCCGGCAGCGAGTACGAGTACGTCGACGAGGCCAACCGCCTGCACTTCTACGTCACCGACCTCAAGCGCAACCGTGACGGCGAGCTGTCCTACACCGTGGCGATCCGCTCGCTCGACGGCGCGGGCCCGCAGCGCCGCGGGCTCAAGCTCCTGCCCGCTGCCGGCATCCCCACCGGCAAGAACCTCTCCACCTGCAAGTTCCCGCTGTTCAACACCGGCAAGGCGGCCCCGCCGCAGGGCCAGCACCCGGAGGACGTCAGCGCCTACCTGAACTCCGACCTCTACCGCCTCAAGGCAGAGGTCCAGGGCAAGGGCTGGACCGCCCAGCTCCCCAACGCCCTGGCCTCCGTCGCGTTCGGCAAGCAGTCGCTCGTGAGCGTCAACGCCGTGCGCGAGGCCGGCGGCGACCGGCTGGCCAGGGTCAAGCTCACCGCCACCTCGGAGAGCGACCCGACCAAGACCATGACGGCCACCTGTCACGTGATCGGCCTCTGAAACCGACGATGGGGTACGGCTGGCGCAGGCCGTGCCCCATCGGCTTGAATCACCCCGGGAAGGGGGTGTTCGTTGGCAGGGGACCTGCCCGACAAGGTGACAGGGGGCTTACCCGACAAACCGCGACGGCGGCGGAAGCTGCCGTGGGCGGCGCCCGTCTCCGCCGGCCTGGCGGCCGCCGCCGCGAGCGTGCTGGCCGCGTCCGTGGAGTGGGAGATCCCGCCCGCCGCCAAGATCGGCGTGACCATGGCCGCCGCCCTCCTGGTCGGGCTGACCACCTGGGCCACCACCGAGTCGCGGAGCAACAGGCGCCAGGCCCGATCGGAGCCGGGCTCGGTCGCCCCCGACCAGTGGCCGCCCGTCCCCGAGCACTTCACCGGCCGCGCCGAGGCGCTGGCCGAGCTCCGCGAGGTCTTCACCACCCGGAGGAGGTCCTCCGACCTCTCACCGCCGCTGGTCGTCTCCGTGTACGGCCGGGGCGGCGTCGGCAAGTCCGCGCTCATGACCAGGTTCGGGCAGGAGGTCGCCGGCTGGTTCCCCGACGGCCGCCTCTACGCCGACCTGCGCGGCGGCGTGGACGCGCCCGTGCGGCCCGAGGAGGTGCTGATCGGCTTCCTGCGCGCGCTGGACGTGCGCCTGACCACCGACCCCGGCGGGCTGGAGGAGCTGCGCAAGCTCTGGCTGACCTGGACCAAGGGCCGCAGGATCCTCATCGGCCTGGACAACGCCCACGACGCCGCCCAGGTCAAACCGCTGATCCCGGCCGAGCCGGGCTGCGCGGTGCTGGTCACGTCGCGGGCGCCGCTGTTCCTGAACGGCACGCACGACACGCGGCTCGGCGTGTTCAGCGAGGCGCACGGCGTGGAGCTGCTGGCCAGGCTGGCCGGCGGCGCCCGGATCGTCGAGGACCTGGACGCCGCCAAGGAGGTCGTACGGCTCTGCGACTACCTGCCGCTGGCCATCAACATCTGCGGCGGCCGGCTCGCCACCCGCGAGCAGTGGACGATGCGCGAGATGGCCGGCCGGCTGGCGGACACGCGCCGCCGCCTCGACCAGCTCGAGGTGGCGCCCACGGTGGACAAGAGCGTGCGCGCCTCCGTACAGCTCAGCTACGACGACTGCACCGGCATGCAGCGCCGCCTGCTGCGCCTGCTCAGCGCCCTGACCGCGCCCGACGTGCCCGGCTGGGTGGCCGGCGAGCTGCTCGACATCTCCGGGCTCGACGGCGCCGGCCAGCTGGAGGCGCTCATCGACGCCCAGCTCGCCGAGTGCTCGGGCACCGACCAGACCGGCGCGATGCGCTACCGCCTGCACGACCTGGTCAGGGTGTTCGCCGCCGAGCTGGCCGGCCAGGACGGGGAGGAGCGCCGCAGGGCCGCGATCGAGCGGGTGCTGTACGGCTACCGCCGCCGCGCCGAGGAGGCGGCCCAGAACCGCTGGCCGCAGGACTGGAGCCGGGGCGGCCGGCGGTCGAGCGCCGACGGGCAGGTCAAGGCCGGCGACTGGCTCAACGCCGAGCGGCTCTCGCTCCTCGCCATGATCAACCTGGCCCAGCAGCTCCGGCTGTGGGAGCTGACGTGGGGGCTGGCCAGGGCGTTCTGCTCGCTGTGCCATTCGCTGCGGGCGTACTGGGCCGACTGGTCGGCGGTGGCGCGGATCGGCTGCGAGGCCGCCGCGCACACCGGCGACCGGCGCTCGCTGGCCATCGCGCTGCTCGACAGCGCCGCCGTGCACGGCGGCCTGGGCGTGCGCGGGCGGGCGCTGGACGAGGCCGAACGCGCGCTGGAGATCTGCACCGAGCTGGGCGAGTCGTGGTGGGCGGCCAGGGCCATGCGGACGATCGGGATGACGCTGTTCAGCGACGGCCACCTGGACCGGGCGCAGGACTTCCTCATGGGGGCCATCACCGCGTTCAAGGGCGAGGACGACCCCTGGTGGATGGCCCGCACCCAGCGCAACCTGGCCGAGATGCGCATGGCCGAGCGGCGGCCGGAGGAGGCCAGGGAGCTGCTGGAGGACGCGCTGGAGATCTTCAAGCGGGCCGGCAACCGCTATTCCGAGGCCCAGACCCTGCGCGTCTACGGCGAGGTGCTGGCGGCGCAGGCGCGCGGCGAGTATCGCGCGGGTGACCACCGGCTGGCCGCCAACCTGTTCGCCAGGGCCGGGTTCAGCCTCGACCGGGCGTCCGAGATGTTCAGGCAGCGCGGCGAGCTGTGGGAGGAGGCCCGCTGCCTGCGGGCGGCCGGGGAGGTCGGCGATCCGGCCAACGGGCTGCGCGAGCTGGACTACGTCCGGCGGGCCGAGGAGATCCTGGTCGCGCTGGGCGATTCATGGGGGGTGGCCAGGAACGCGGTGTCGGCCGGGCGGGCGCTGGCCAGGCTTGGGCGGATCGAGGAGTCCGACCGGGAGCTGCGGCGGGCGATGCAGGGGTTCGAGGAGCTGGAGGACCGGTGGTGGATGGCGATGAGCCTGCGCTACCTGGGCGAGGCGCACCTCGACGCGGGCGGGCACGAGGCCGCCGTGGAGCCGCTGGAGCAGGCCAGGGAGATCTACCGCAGCCTCGGGAACGAGGCCGGTATGCGCAGGACCCTGGAGCTCCTGCGGCGCGCGACGCCCGCCACCTAGGTGAGCGGGCTGCGTAGCAGCTCCCCGGCCGCCTGTCTGGCCTGCAGGATGCTCTCCTCGAACAGCTTGCGCACGTGTGCCGCCTGGTCGGACAGCTCCCTGATGCGCTGGTGGGCCAGCTCGTCGCGCACGTTCTCGGCGAGGAGCTGCTGGTACTCGGGGGTCTTGGCGGCCAGCCGCTCCAGCCGGGTGTGGGCGTGGTAGACCTTGTCCGCCTTGAGCACCTGCTTGGCGTACTTCTCCAGGTGGCGTACGCGCTGGGACAGCGACGTCCAGGCGGCGTCGAGCGCGCTCGTGTACGGCTTGAACGCGTCCTCCATGCCCGGCGGCAGCTCGCGCGGGATGAGCTTGCCGTGCTCGGCGTGCATCGACGACAGCCGCCGCAGCCGCTGGGCGATCTGCCAGATCTCCTCGGGCAGCGACACGGTGTTCTCGATGCTGTCGATCAGGCCGGCCTTGTGGACCTTGGAGTTCATGATCGCTTCGACGGCGTTCTGCGCCCGCCGCAACAACATCTGGCAGGGATAGTCCAGGTCCTCCGGCAGGATGTAGTGCTCGGCGTGCGACTGGGCCAGCCGGAGTCTTCGCCTGGTGGACCGATATGTGGTGTCCATCGCCATCCACCGGATCAGGACGATCAGGCCGACGCCCATGCCCGCGACGAACAGGCCCGGGCTGCCGGTCAACATGTAGATCAGCAGCAGGAAGGCGGGCAGGACGAAGAGCAGGGCGGGGTTGTGGGTGGTGTCCATGCGCGCGCCGGAACGAGCCAGGCGGAGAATGTGCGGGCTCGACCGCAGCTCGACCGAGATCTCCGGGTGCAGCGAAGGATCGATCACCAGCCGTGGAGGCAGAGCTCGTGGATCCATACGTTCATGCTGCGTTATGAACCTCGAATTCGCTCATGTTTGGCGGACATATAGGGTCGTAATAATGAGCGAGATGACGAGGTGGATCGACCTGGAAGGCGCGGTGAACGCGCGTGACCTGGGCGGATTGCCGACTCGTGACGGTGGCCGCACCCGTCACGGGCGGATCTTCCGCGCCGACAATCTGCAGGGTCTCACCCCCGCGGACGTGGCCCTGCTCGTGGGCGAGCTGAAACTGCGGCACGTGGTGGACCTCCGCTCCACCGCCGAGGTTTCGTTGGAGGGCCCCGGCCCGCTGACCCAGGTGCCGGAGGTGCGGCACCACCATCTGACGCTGTTCGCGGAGGGCGGCCGGCACACCGACGTCGAGGCGGACAGCATCGACGGCGACCGGGTGCTGCCTTGGGCCGAGCGGGTGCTGGACGAGGAGCTGCGGGTGACCGGGTTCTACTTCGGCTACCTGCGCGACCGGCCGGACGCCGTGGTGGCCGCGCTGCGGGTGATGGCGATGGACGACGGGGCCTCGCTGGTGCACTGCGCGGCGGGCAAGGACCGCACCGGGGTGCTGTCGGCGCTGGCGCTGGAGATCGCGGGCGCCACCCGGGCGGCGATCGTCGAGGACTACGTGGCCACGGGGGAGCGGCTGGAGCTGATCCTCAAGCGGCTGCGGGGCAGCGACACCTACCGGGGCGACCTCGACTCCCGCCCGGCCGACGACCACATGCCCAGGGCCCGCTACATCGAGCAGTTCCTCGGCGTGCTGGAGGACCGGTTCGGCGGGCCGATGGGGTGGCTGGCCCGGCACGGCTGGACGGACGCCGACACCGCCGCCATGCGCTCCCGCCTGCGCGACTGACCCGCGCGGCGGTCAGCTCAGGTGGACGACGATCCGCTGGGTGGCCGACAGCCGGGCCGCCTCGAGGACGGCCAGCACCTCGACCGCGCTTTCCGGATCCACCGGCGGCGCCGCGCCCTCGCGCAGCGCCGCCGCCACGCCCCGGTAGAAGTCCAGGTACGAGCCCGGCTCGGTGCGTACGATCTCCCGCTCGTCCGGCGTGCCCAGCACGCCCCAGCGCTCCTCCTCGTCGTCGCCGAACCCCGGCGAGTCAGGCGTCATGCCGGCCCGCAGCCGCTCCTCCTGCACGTCCATCCCGTATTTCTCGAAGGCCGCGGAAGAGCCGAGCACCCGGAACCGGGGCCCCGGCCGGGCGGCCATCGAGCCGGCCCACAGGTGTGACCGGGCGTCGCCGGCGTGCGTCAGCGCGATGAACGTGTCGTCGTCCGCGCCCACCCCTTGGCGCCGGACATTGCTCTCGCAGTAGACCTCGCGCACCGGCCCGAGCAGCCGCACCGCCTGGTCGACGAGGTGGCTGCCCAGGTCGTAGAGCAGCCCGCCGACCTCCTCCGGCCCGCCGGCCTCGCGCCAGCCGCCCTTGGGCACCGGCCGCCACCGCTCGAACCTCGACTCGAACCGCAGCACCTCGCCCAGCCGCCCCTCGCCGGCCAGCCGCCGCACGGTGCGGAAGTCGCCGTCCCAGCGCCGGTTGTGGAACACGGTCAGCATGAGGCCCCGCTCCTTGGCCAGGCGCACCAGCTCGCGCCCCTCCTCGGCGGTCCGGGCCAGCGGCTTGTCCACGACCACGGGCAGGCCCTGGGTGAGCGCGGAGGCGGCCGTGGCGACGTGGGTCCGGTTGGGGGAGGCGACCACGACGAGGTCGCACCGCTCCCACAGCTGCTGGACGTCGGCCACCGCCGCCGCGCCGTATCTCCCGGCGACCTCGGCCTGGCGATCGGGATTCCTGGTCACGACGGCTGCCAGCGACAGGCCGGGGGTGGCGTGGATGAGCGGGGCATGGAAGTAGGCCCCCGCGGTGCCGTAGCCGACCAGCCCGACCCGGATGTCACTCATCGATCCAGGCTATACGGACGGCGGGCGCTACTCGTCGTCCCGCTCGGCGAGGAAGCGCTCGAACTGGGCGGCGAGCTCGTCGCCCGTGGGCATGGGCGTCGTCTCGGCCATCAGGTTCTCCCGCTCCGCGCCGCCCGCGAACGCGTCGTACTGCTGCTCCAGCCCGCTGATCGCGGTGGACAGCTCGGCGGAGGCCTGGATCTGCTCCTCGATCTCCGTCGTCGTACGCCGGGCGGCGTCGCGGAGCCCGTCCATCGGGAACACCAGCCCCGTCCCCCTCGTCACCGCCTCCAGGCCGGTCACGGCGGCGGTCGGGTATTCGGCCTGCGAGAGGTAGTGCGGCACGTGCACCGCGTATCCCAGCGCGTCGTGCCCCTGCGCCCCGAGCCGCAGCTCCAGCAGCGCCGCGACGCTCCCCGGCACCTGGACCCGCCCGAACGCGCTGGTCTGCGAATTGATCAGCTCGGGCCTGCTGGCGTGCATCGTGATGCCGAGCGGCCGGGTGTGCGGGACCGCCATCGGGATCCCGTGCAACGTCACGATCTTGCTCACCCGCAGCCGCTCGACCAGCGCCGCCACGGCCCTGGTGAACAGCTCCCACTCCCGGTCGGGCTCGGGCCCGCTCATCACCAGGAACTGCGTCCCCGTCGAGTCCTTCGCGACATGGACGGCCAGCTCCGGGCTCTCGCACTCCACCCACCGGTCGGTGTCGAACGTCATGATGGGCCGCCGGGACCGGTAGTCGAGCAGCCGGTCCACGTCGAACGTCGCCACGACCCGGTGCTCCAGCTCGGCCAGCAGGTGGCCCAGCGCGAGACGTCCAGCGCCGCCGGCGTCGACGAAACCGTCGAAGTGGTACAGCAACACCGGATCGGGCAGCTCGGGCGCGTCTTCTGCGAGCTTGTAGAGATCCTTCGGGTCGAACACGGTTGGACAGCCTTTCCCTAGGTACTCTTCTCCAGAACCTACGGCGCGTCGGAACGATTCCGTGCAGGGCACCCTATCGAGGGACAATGGGGTCATGGACGGGGACCCGGAGCTGGAGGAGTTCGCCACCAGGATGTTCGACCTGGCCAGGGCGGGCGACACCGAGGCGTTGCGCTCGTACGTCGAGGCCGGGGTGCCGGCCAACCTGACCAACGGCAAAGGTGACACTTTGCTGATGCTGGCGGCTTATTACGGTCACGCTGAGACCGTACGCATGCTTGTAACACGCGGAGCCGATCCGAACCGGGTCAACGACCGTGGGCAGACGCCGCTCGCCGGTGCCGTGTTCAAAAAGGAGTCCGCCGTGGTCAGGGCCCTGATGGAGGCTGGTGCCGACCCCGATGCCGGGCAGCCCTCCGCGCGGGACACCGCGCTAATGTTCGCGAATGACGAGTTTATCCAATGGTTCTCGCAAAGTGATTCATAGTATGAAATAAGCATTAAAGGGCTCGAAGTTGTCGAGTGTGGCCTTTCGAACAGTCCATAGTCATGCTGGATGGCGTGGCTACTTCTGCGCACTCCTTCAGTAGGCGACCACTCCACATCCCTCCGCTGCCATGTCCGTTCCCGAATGAGATCAACGTTCATGCCTCGGAGGTCGACGCGGAGAGCCACGCATGGCTGGCCGCCTCACACATGCTCAACGGCGCCGACACGATCGAGCACTTCCGGCGCTCCAAGATCGGCCTGCTCGCGGCACGCACGAACCCCACCGTGCCGCGTGACAGCCTCCGGCTGATCAACGACTGGTACAACTGGCTGTTCGCCTTCGACGACGCGTTCTGCGAAGGCGAGCTGATGGGGCACCGGGCCTCCGCACTCGCCCGCGCCCTGCCGCCGCTCCTCGAGATCCTCGACGGGCGCCGGGAGGCCGAAGCCGACGACCCGTTCGGCCTCGCCCTCAGCGAGCTCCTCCGCCGGATCTCGGAGTACGCCACCCCCGCGCAGGTGGACCGGTGGCGGACCACGGTGAAGGAATACCTTTTCGCCCAGATCTGGGAGGCGGCCAACCGGGAGGCCGACCTCATCCCCACTCCCGAGGACTACGTGCTGATGCGCCGCATCACTGGGGCCACCTACACCTGCTTCGCGCTCATCGACGCGGGAGGCGGTTACCGGCTGGAGGCGGAGGAATGGCACCACCCCGACGTGCGGATGCTCTCCGACCTGGCGTGCGACCTCATCGGCTGGGACAACGACCTGCTGTCATACGCGAAGGAGCGCGGCAACGACAAGGCCCGGCACAACCTCGTCACCGTACTGGCCACCCACAAGTCGCTCATCCTCCAGGACGCGCTGCGCGAGGTCTCGGAGATGCACAACGACGCGATCGCCGCGTTCCTCGACCGCCGGACGGCGCTCGAGCAGTGGGCTCCCCTCCCGGTCCGCAAGTACGTACGCGGCCTGGAGCACTGGGTGCGCGGCCACATAGAGTTCTCGCTCGGCAGCGCGCGCTACGTGCACGCCTGGCCTGACGGCACCCGCTGGCCGCAGGCCGTCTAGAAGGTCCCGCTTTCCAAAGGTCCCGTTTCAGCTCTCGTCAGGGGCGTCCGGATCGTCGAGCGCGATTCCGGACGCCTCGTCGAGGTCGAGCCGGGCGCCCTCCTCGAACGCGTCCTTGTAGGCCAGCTCACCCATGTGCCGCTTGCACTCGCGTACGCAGGCGTCGTGCTCCCCGGTCATCCACGGCGCTCCGAGCTGCGGCAGGCCGGCCGTCCGCCAGTTCTGCTGCAGCGCCCCGAGCAGCCGCGCGGCCAGCGGCACCTGGTCGGACGCGGCGAAGATCCGCGCCGCCGTCTCCAGCGCCAGCAGCATGCCGAGCGTGTCGTGGAAGTGCCGCTTGATGCGCAGCGCCTCCCTGGTGTTCTGCAACGCCTCCTCGTGCCGGCCCGACGCGAGCCGGGTGCCGGCCAGCGCCCACTGCGCGTGCGAGCTGAGCCACAGCTCGCCGCGCTCCGTGCACACCTGCAGGCAGTCCTGCAGCAGCGACTCGGCCTCGTACAGCTCCCCCTGCGCGGTCAGCACCAGCGACAGCTCGACGATGGCGGGCAGCAGGCCGGGGTTGAGCTCCTTGTTGTCGGTGTTGAACTCGATCGCCACGCCCAGCAGCGCGCTCGCCTTCTGCAGGTCGCCCTGGAGCAGCGCCGCCGTGCCCTGCATCTTGGAGGCCAGGATCACCGCCCTGGAGTCGCCCACCCGGACGGCCTCGGTGCTGCACTTCTCGGCCGCCTGGAGCGCCCCGGCGCTGTCGCCCTGGGCGCTCTTGACGTAGGAGAGCACCCACAGCGCCTTGCACCGTTCCTTGCTCACGGTGGGGTTGGCCTCCAGCGCCCGCTCCAGGTAGAGGCGCCCCTCGCGGGCGAACCCGCAGCACACCCACATGAACCACAGCGACGACAGCAGCGTCAGCGCGAGCGCGGACTTGCCCGGCGAGTTGAGCGCGTGCTCCAGCGCGACGCGTACGTTGTCGTGCTCCTGCCGCATCCGGACGAACCAGTAGATCTGCCGCGGCCCCGACCAGGCGTCCTCGCTGCGCTGGGCCAGGCTCAGGTAGTACTCCAGATGCCGCTGGCGCATCTGCTCCTTCTGGCCGAGCTTCTCCAGCCACTCCTCGCCGTATTCGGCCAGTGTGTCGATCAGCTTGTAGCGCACCCCGGCGTGGTTGCTCCTGATCAGCAGGATCGACTTCTCCACCAGCCCCGTGACGAGGTCGGTGATGTCCTCCGACGGCAGCCGCCCGTCGGAGCAGACGAAGCGGGCCGCGTCGAGCTCGAAGTCGCCCGCGAACACCGACAGCCGCGCCCACAGCAGCCGCTCGGCGGGCTCGCACAGCTCGTGGCTCCAGCCGATGGCCGCCCGCAGCGTCTGGTGGCGGGGCAGCGCGGTCCGGCTGGCCCCGGCCAGCAGGCTGAACCGGTCGGCGAGCAGCCCGAGGATCTGCTCCACGGACAGGGCCCGCAGCCGCACCGCGGCCAGCTCGATGGCGAGGGGGATGCCGTCGAGCCTGCGGCACAGCTCGGCGACGGGCGCGATGTTGTCCTCATCGAGCACGAAGTCGGGCACGCTGGCCCCGGCACGGGCCGCGAAGAGCTGCACCGACTCGTTGGTGAACAGGCTCTCGGCCGGATCGTCGCCCGGCACCTGCAGCGGCGGCACGGGGACCACGTGCTCGTAGGGCAGGTGCAGCGACTGGCGGCTGGTGGCCAGCACCTTCAGGTTGGGCGCCGCCTCCAGCAGCTCGTGGACCAGCTCGGCACAGCCCTGCACCAGGTGCTCGCAGGTGTCGATGATGAGCAGCATGTCGCGCTCGCCGACCCACTCCGACAGCGACTCCGACTCCGCCCGCGACGACTGGTCGGCGATGCCGAGCGCGGAGGCGATGGTGTGCTTGACCATGCCGGCGTCCTGCAGCCGGGCCAGGTCGGCGAACCAGACACCGTCGGGATAGTGGGAGCGCACCTGATGAGCCAGCCGCAGCACGGTGCGTGACTTCCCCACACCGCCGATGCCGGTGACGGTCACCAGGCGGGATTCGCCCAGGTGCCGTTTGAGGTTGGCGAGGAGACGTGTCCGTCCGATGAAGCTGGTGAGCTCCGCCGGTAGATTGCCTTCTCTCCGCCAGCCTGACGGGGTGGCCATGGGCAGCCTCACGGGGGGATCGGCGACACCTGCTCTCGCATCGTACAGCGGCGCCCGCGGCCTGTCCTTGGACCTGCGGACACGCTGGGTATCGGTTTGTCCGCCTCGGTAGTATGTACGGCGTGGAAGATTTTCTACCTGAGCAGACCGCGGACGACACCGACCTCGGCTGGGGCGACTGGCGGGAGCGCGACACCGACGCCTTCTACCTCGACAACAGGCCCCCGCACTGGGACTGACACCTGTCGTGCGCATGTTGCGCCTCGCCGTCCCTGACGACTACGACGCCATCGCGGCCGTGGTCGACGACTGGTGGGGCCGTCCGGTCCTGCCCGCCCTGCCCCGGCTCTTCCTCGACCACTTCCACCGCACGAGCCTGATCGCCTCGTCCGACACGGGCGCGCTGGCCGGGTTCCTGATCGGGTTCCCGTCGCCGTCGCTGCCCGACGAGGCGTACATCCACTTCGTCGGCGTCTCTCCCGCCGCCCGGAAGAGCGGCCTGGCCCGGATCATGTACGAGCGGTTCTTCGACCTCGCCCGGGGGCACGGCCGGTTTGTCGTCAGGGCCGTCACCGCGCCGGTCAACGAGACCTCGATCGCCTTCCACCGCCGCATGGGCTTCGAGGCCGGCGACCCCGTGCCCGGCTACAACGGCCCGGGCACCAGCCTGGTGACGTTCGTCCGCGAGATCTGACCGGCCCGCGAGATCTGACCCGCCTGCGTGGTCTGCCCGGTCTGCGTGATCTGACGGCCTGCGTGGTCTGACCCGCCTGCGTGATCTGACGGCCTGCGTGGTCTGACCTGCCTGCGAGACCCGACGGCCCGTGAGACCTGATCGGCCTGCGGGTTTTGCCCGGCTCGGGCCGTCGCCGCGTCCGGGCCGGAGGTTCCGCCTGGGCGAGAGCGGTGCGCTCGGCCTCCACCAGGGCTGCGGCAGCGGGAGATCTCCTGCTCCACCCGGCCCGCCCCAGCCGAGCACCTCCGCCGGCCAGCACGTCGGTGCGCGGGCCCGGCACCATCCTGCGGGCCCCTGACCGACGACGGGGCGGGTGCCGGACCTCGGGCGGCGTACGCCCCTCCAGCGCGGACGCCCGCGCCCGTCACACCCTCACCGCTGATGACCAGCACGTCGAAGGTCTGCGCGGCGAGCCGATCGAGCGTCTCCAGCCGCTTTCCCGGCGTCGAGCCCGCCGCTCATCTCCACGGCGCGATTCTTACTTTAAGCAACCGATCTCTTACAGTCCGTATGTAGTCCCCGAAATCGGGAATGGCACACAACGCTGCAAGGAGGTGACAGGTGGCCGGACGACTGGGTCGGATGGGGCTGGCCGGCGAGCTCATCGCGGAGTGCGCCGGGACGATGGTGCTCATCCTGTTCGGGGCGGGGGTCGTCGCCCAGGTGGTGGCGGCGGAGCTCGGTGACCACGACAGCATCGCCTGGGCGTGGGGGATCGGGGTCGCGCTCGGCGTCTACGTTGCCGGCCGCACCACGGGCGCGCACCTCAACCCCGCCGTCACGGTGGGGTTCGCCCTGTTCCGCGGCTTCCCGTGGCGCAAGGTCATGCCGTACGCCATCGCGCAGACGATCGGAGCCTTCATCGGCGCGCTCATCGTGCGCTGGAACTACGCCGAGATCCTGGCCATGGCCGACCCCGGACGTACGATCAAGACCCAGATCGTCTTCTCCACCCTGCCCGGCAACGGCACCCTGCCGGTGTCGCAGTGGGGCGGGCTGCGCGACCAGATCATCGGCACCGCGATCCTGCTCTTCGTCATCTTCGCCCTGTCCGACACCGCGAACATGGCGCCCAGCGCGAACATGGGGCCGTTCGTCATCGGCCTGCTCATCGTCGCGATCGGCATGTCGTTCGGCGCCGACGCCGGTTACGCCATCAACCCGGCGCGCGACTTCGGGCCCCGCCTGGCCAGCTTCCTCACCGGCTACGGCGGCGCGTGGCGAGATCAGTACGGCGACCTGTACTTCTGGGTCCCGATCGTCGGGCCGCTGATCGGCGGCGTCATCGGGGCCTGGCTGTACCAGGTGTGCATCGCCCCCTTCCTCCCCCAGGGAGAGGACCGCGACACCGTGAAGCCGTCCGACTGACGTCCGATCCGAGGAGAACGCCATGCCTGATTTCGTCGGCGCCGTCGACCAGGGCACCACCAGCACCCGCTTCATGATCTTCGATCACGAGGGCGCCGAGTACGCCAAGTTCCAGCTCGAGCACGAGCAGATCCTGCCCCGGGCCGGCTGGGTGGAGCACAACCCGATCGAGATCTGGACCAGGACCGCCGCCGTCGTCCAGACGACGCTGCAGCGCACGGGGCTGCACGACAACGACCTGGCCGCGCTGGGGGTGACCAACCAGCGGGAGACCACGGTGGTGTGGAACCCGCGCACCGGACGCCCGTACTACAACGCGATCGTGTGGCAGGACACCCGCACCGACCAGATCGCCGCCGCCCTCGACCGGGACGGCCGCGGCCAGGTCATCCGCGACCGTACGGGCCTGCGGCCGGAAGCGTACTTCTCCGGTGGCAAGATCCAGTGGATCCTGGAGAACGTCGACGGCGTCCGCGAGGCGGCCGGCCGGGGCGAGGCCGTCTTCGGCAACACCGACACCTGGACCCTGTGGAACCTCACCGGCGGCGTCAACGGCGGCGTGCACATCACCGACGTGACCAACGCCAGCCGCACGATGCTGATGGACCTCGACACGCTGGACTGGGACGACGAGCTCCTGTCGTACTTCGGCATCCCGCGCGAGATGCTGCCCGAGATCCGCCCGTCCGCCGACCCCACCGGCTACGGCGCCACCTTCCGCTACGGTCCGTTCGGCGGCGAGGTGCCGATCACCGCCATCCTGGGCGACCAGCAGGCCGCCACCGTCGGCCAGGTCTGCTTCGCGCCCGGCGAGGCCAAGAACACCTACGGCACCGGCAACTTCCTGCTGCTCAACACCGGCACCGACCGCGTGCGCTCCGAGAGCGGCCTGCTCACCACCGTGGCCTACAAGTTCGGCGACGAGCCCGCGGTGTTCGCGCTGGAGGGCTCGATCGCGGTGACCGGCTCGGCCGTGCAGTGGCTGCGCGACCAGCTCCACCTGATCACGTCCGCGGCCCAGAGCGAGCCGCTGGCCCGGCAGGTGGAGGACTCCGGGGGCATGTACTTCGTGCCGGCGTTCTCCGGCCTGTTCGCCCCCTACTGGCGCGCCGACGCCCGCGGCGCCATCGTCGGCCTGTCCCGCTACAACAACGAGGCCCACCTCGCCCGCGCCACCTTGGAGGCCATCTGCTACCAGAGCCGGGACGTGGTGGAGGCCATGCAGCAGGACTCCGGGGTCGTCCTGGACGTGCTCAAGGTGGACGGCGGGGTCACGGCCAACAACCTGTGCATGCAACTCCAGTCCGACATCCTCGGCGTGCCCGTCAGCCGCCCGGTCGTCGCCGAGACCACGGCGCTCGGGGCCGCGTACGCCGCCGGGCTGGCCGTGGGCTACTGGCGGGACACCGACGAGCTGCGCGCCCACTGGGCGGAGGACCGCCGCTGGGAGCCGGGGTGGAGCGAGGAGCAGCGGGAGCAGGGGTACGCGGGCTGGAAGAAGGCCGTGACCAAGGCCTTCGACTGGACGAACTGACCTCTTCGTCACCCTGACCTCTTTGTCACCCTGATCGCGTTTCCGGCCAGTAGTACGTCGTGAGAGCGGTGCTGGCTGGAGGACACGATGGGCGATGGGTTCGCCGACCATGCCGGGCAACGGCATGACCGGCTCTGCCGTACGGCGTACCTGCTGACCCGCGACTGGGCCACGGCCCGAGGATCTGGTACAGACGGCCCGGGCCAAGGCGTGCGCGGTGTGGAGCAGGATCGAGGCCGACCCCGATCCGTACGTGTACCGGATCAGCGTCGACACGCACGCCTCGTGGTGGCGCCGGCGCTGGCGGGGCGAGGTGCCGACGGTGCCCCTCCCAGAGGGCCCGGCGGAGCCGGACTTCGGCACGGCAGTCTCCGAGGGGGCGGCCCTCTGGGCGGCGGTCGTCCGGACCTGGGCCACCGTCTCGACCCGGGCCACCGTCCGGACCTGGGCCGCCGTCCGACCCGGGCCGCCGTCCGGACCCGTACGACCGTCCGGGCCCGGACCCGCCGACGCCCTAACTGACCACGTCCTTGTGGCGGAAGCGCCGGAACGCGATCGCGATCAGAATGGCCGCATACGTGATCGAAACCGAGGCGCCCTTCGCCATCCCGCTCCAGTCCAGTTCCGGCGCCAGGGCATCCAGCCAGGCGTTGTTCCAGAACGTCGGCAGGAACTCGCGCAGCACCCCCAGGGCCTCGACGGCCTGCAGGATGTTGCACACGATCCACAGGCCGACCGCCCCGCCCACGGCCCCCAGCGGGGAGTCGGTCATCGTGGAGACGAGGAAGGCGAGGCCGGCGACCACGAGCTGGCTGATCAGGGCGTACCCGATCACGATCCCGAAGCGCGGCAGCACGTCGAGCGCCGGGATGGTCTCACCCGTCCCGGGCACCTGGATGTCGTCCCAGCCGAACGCCAGCGTGCCCGCGAGCAGCGCCATCAGCGGCAGGCAGATCACCGCCGCCGCCGAGTAGCCGAGCGCCACGATCAGCTTCTGCCGCAGCAGCCGGTCACGGGGGACCGGTGCCGCCAGCAGGTAGCGCAGCGACGACCAGTTGGCCTCGCTGGCCACGGTGTCCCCGCAGAACAGCGCGACCGCCACCACCAGCAGGAAGCTGGCCGACACCGACAGGGCGAACGCGGCGAAATTCAGGCCGCTGGCCGTGGCCAGGTCCGAGATGCGCAGCGACGACTGTCCCTGCCCGCTCGGCTGCGGCCCGAACTGGAACGCGATCACGAGGATCCACGGCAGCGCCAGCAGCAGCCCGAACATGACCAGCGTCCGCCGCCGCTTGAACTGCCTGACGATCTCCACCCGCAACGGCAGCGTGCGGTTCGGCGCGTAGCCGGTCGCGGCGGTCATGACTTGTCTCCGATGAGGTCGAGGAACACGTCTTCCAGGCGCGGCCCGTGCCCGTTGGCGCCGGTGGCCGAGCTGAGCAGCAGCGACACCGGACCGGTCGAGACCAGCTGCCCGCGCCGCATGACCACGACGTGGCTGCAGGTCTGCTCCACCTCGGCCAGCATGTGGCTGGAGACGATCACGGTACGGCCGTCGCGCGCGTAGCGCTTGAGCACCTCGCGCATCTCACGGATCTGGGGTGGGTCGAGCCCGTTCGTGGGCTCGTCCAGCACGAGCAGGTCCGGCAGCCCGAGCATGGCCTGGGCGATGGCCAGTCGCTGGCGCATGCCCTGCGAGTAGGTGCGTACGGCTCGTTCCAGGGCCTTGCCCAGGTTCGCGATCTCCAGCGCCTCGTCGAAGCGCGCGTCCGCCGTGGGCCGGCCGGTGGCGGCCCAGTACAGCTCGATGTTGTCGCGTCCGGACAGGTGCGGCAGGAAGCCGGGCCCTTCGACGAACGACCCGAGTCTGGACAGTACGGGGGCGCCCGGGGTGACGCGCTCGCCGAAGATGCGGATCTCGCCGGCGTCCGGCTGGATGAGACCCATCATCATCCGCATCGTCGTCGTCTTGCCCGCGCCGTTGGGCCCGAGCAGGCCCAGGACCTGACCCTGCTCGACCCGGAACGACAGGCCGTCGACAGCCAGCTCGCCGTTCCGGTACGCCTTCGTCAGGCCACTGATCTCCAGCGGCACCTCGTCGGGTCGGGAGCCGAGCCCGTCGCGGCCCTTCCCACCATCCGACCGGAGCCCCGAGGCACCGTCGCCACCTCCGAGACTGCCGTTCGCGCCGGTGGCACCGGCGAGGACGGCCCCGACGCCGGTGGCGGTGGTGGAACCGGTGCCGGCGGCCTCGGTTGCGGCGGAGCCGGTGATGGTGGAGTCGGTGGCGGCTTCGGTGGTGGCTTCGGTGGTGGCGCCCTCGGCGGCGGTCCCGTCTGTCCTGCCGTTGGCAGCGGCCAGGCCCGAGGCCCCGTCGGCCTTGCCGTTGGACGTGGCCGGGGATGCGGTGCCGGAGGTGGTGCCGTTGGCGGCGGACACGAGGGTCGGGGAGTCGTGCGGCTGCCCGAGCTCCTGGCCCGCCGTGACCAGGGCGGGGCGGCGGCGCAGGCGGGAGCGGCCCGTGGAGCGGCCCGTGGCCAGCAGGATGGCGGCGGCCACCACGGCGGCCAGCGGCATCGCCCACACCCACCACGCCACGCCCGTCGGAGCGGCGGCCAGGGTGCGGACCGTGGGGACCGCGAGGGTGGGAGAGGCCAGCGCGACCTGGTAGGTGGCCGGCTCGGCAGGCGTCGCGAACCCCATGTCGGTCGTCGTCACGACCAGGCGCAGCCGATGGCCCACGGCGAAGCGGTAGTCCACGGCGGGCAGGTTGACCGTGGCCTCCGCGCTGCCCGCTCCCTCGGGGATCGTCACCCGGATGGGTGCCACCAGCCCGGCGGGCAGGATGGGCATCTGGGTGCTGTCCGCCACGTCGTACAGCTTGGCGAACAGCGTCGCCTCGCCCTTGCCCGACACCTTGACCTTGACGGTGGAGCTGCCGGTGAGCTGGAGCGGGGCGGTGAGCGGGCCGGACTCGAACGTGGCGCTCTGGCCCGGCATGTCGATCGAGACACCGCCGGTGCTCTGGCCACCCAGCAGGCCGCCGATGCCCGGCACGGTCGAGATGGAGGCGGGGGCGCCGCCGGGCGGGTTGACGATGTTCTGTGCGGGGCCGCTCAGCTCGACGTCGGAGGTGTCGGTCCCGGCGAGGCCCGGATAGGAGGCGGCCTCCGGGTGGAGGCGGATGCGCTGGCGGGTGCCGGGGTCGCGGCCGCCGTCACGCGTCACCGTGAACGCGCTCACCGGCGGCGCCGCCTCGGCCGAGCCCTCACCCTTCAGGTAGCGGGCGAACCAGGCCGAGGACTGGTCGAAGAGCCAGTCGACCTCGCCGTTGCCGCCGTCGTGCCCGCCGTCGAACCAGGCCAGGCTCACCGGCGTGCCGGCGGCCGCGATGGCCTTGGCGTTGGCGTCGGCGTGGCTGAGCGGGAACAGCGAGTCGCGCTGGCCCTGGATCAGCAGGGTCGGCGCCTTGATCTGGCCGGCCACGGTGATCGGGCTCGACTTGCGCAGCAGCTCGACGGCCTCCGGCGTGGCCCTGCCGTCCTTGGCGACCTGCTGGTAGATGTCGCAGATCGGGGGCAGGAACCGGCCGCACCGCGCCTGCTCGGGCGTCAGCGGCGCGCTGGCCTCCCGCCGGCCCAGCAGCGACATGGTGTCCAGCGAGACGCCCTGGCCGAAGAAGATGCCGGCCCACATGCGCTTGAAGACCCCGCCCGCGGCACCGGAATCCTGACCGGCCGGGGTGGCAGCGCCGGAATCGGCGCCGGTGGTGGTCCCGTCAGCGGTGTTGCCGTCGGCGGTGGTGCTGTCAGCGGTGGTGGCCTGGGCGGGCTGGGTGGAGGCGTTGGGGAACAGCGCGTCGGCCAGGTCGGACCAGGTGATCTGCGGCACGATCGCGTCGACCCGCTGGTCGTGGGCCGCCGTCATCAGGGCGATGGCGCCGCCGTAGGAGCCGCCCGCGATGCCGACGCGCGGGTCGTTCGAGGCGTCGAGCTGGACCTCCGGCCGCTTGGCCAGCCAGTCGATCAGCTGCTTGACGTCCTTGACCTCGTAGTCGGGCGAGTTGAGCGCGATCTCGCCGGTCGAACGGCCGAAGCCGCGTGCCGACCACGTCATCACGGCATAGCCCTGCTGGGCCAGGCGGACCGCTTGATCCCTCATGCTCTGCTTGCTGCCGCCGAAACCGTGGGCGAGCAATACGGCAGGTGCCTTCCCGCCTTCGGGCGGCGGGAAGAACGTCGTATCGAGCTCGACCCGTTGGTCGTCGGCTGGTCCGTCGACGACGGTTATCTTCTGGTCCTGGCCCCGCACCGCAGGAGCCGACGGCCACACGAGCCACGTCGTCACCCCGATGAGGGCGAGTGCCACAACCAGTGCGGCCACACGCTTCATGCGGTGAGCCTACTTTCCGCACCTGAGAGATCCCTGAGACGGCGCTCGCGCCGGACCTGCGAAGAGGTGCCCTAGAGGGCTGAACTGGGCGATCTTGGAACCGGCCGATCGGGTAACCGGCGGATCATGACGCCTGCCGCTCGTCCTCGTCCGTGCCCGAGAGGGCTCGGGCCACGGTGAGGCTGTCCTCGTAGATGTGATAGCGGGTGATCAGGCCGTTCTCGACCGTGAGGTGCAGGGCGAAGGGGGAGGTGTAGGCGGCGCCGGTGGCCTTCACGGTCTGGACGATGTCGCCGAGGACGACCGCGTCGTCCCCGTCGGCGAGGATCCGCGTCACCGACGTGCCGTTCAGCTCACCCACGTGGTACGCGTCCAGCATGCGGAAATGCTCAGCCACGTCATGGCGGGTCGAACGCGGCCGGATCCACGGCACGGACGGGTGCCCTTCGGCGGGCCAGTTGAACCGCCAGTCACTCCGCTCCGCGAACAGCTCGGCGATCCGGTCGAAGTCGCCCTCACCCATACGGCGCAGCAGCTCTTGCACGGTCTCGCGAGTCGTCATGGTTTGTCCTTGAAGTCTGTTTCGGTGGACGTTGCTGCCACAGTCTCCTCTGGATAGCGCGGCTTGACGATTACCCGCGAGATAAGGGCCATGCCTATCTCGCCTGCCCGGTCAGGCCAGGATCGCGTAGACCGTCGTGGCGTGGGCCGCTGTTTCGGGGCTGCCCTCCGGCGTGAGGGTGATCTCCGAGAAGGCCAGCGTGCGGCCCAGCTTCGTGATGCGTACGTCGAGCAGGACGTCCTTGCCCACCACCGGGCGCTGGAACGTCGTGGACTGCTGAACCGTGGTCATCGGCACGAACTCGCCGCGCGCCGAGGCGATGGCGATGGCCGTGGCCGTGTCGGCGGCTGCCATCATCGCCTGGCCGGACAGCCCGCCGCCCTCTCTGGCCAGGTCGTCGGACCAGGGCAGCCGCACGATCGCGTGGCGGTCGCCCACCTCCTCGACCCGCAGGCCGAGCTGCTGGATCCAGGGGGCGAAGTATTCCTGGAGGATCGCCTCTGCGTCTTCTGGAGTCACGCGGCCATCATGCACGCTGGAGTTCGTGCGCGGGCGGCCGCGCGAGGCTCCTGTGGATAAGGCGTCGCGGTCTGCGAGAGCCTGTGGAAAGGCGGCCGGTGCCGCCCCGGCTGTCCGGGTCCGGCCGGCTGTCCTCGTACGAGCCGGTGGATGTGTCCGAGGTGAGAGCGGGAGGGTGAGATGTCGGAGATCGACGGCGGTCACCGGGCGGCAGGGCGGTCGGTGGTGGAGATCTTCATCCCGGCCACCTACGACAGAGCCGTACCGTACGAGCTGTTCGCCCGGCTACGAGCCGAATCACCCGTCTGCTGGATCCCCGAACCACCGCTGGGACCCTGGCGAGAGGGGCCCGGTTACTGGGCGGTTTTCCGGCATCCCGACGTCAAGCACGTGCTCCGCAGCCCGCAGGACTTCTCCTCGCACCTCGGCGCCACCCAGATCCGCGACCCCGACACCCCTGCCGACCTCGAGTTCGTCCAGGTCCAGATGCTGAACATGGACCCGCCCGACCACTCCAGGCTGCGTAGGATCGTGGCGGCGGCGTTCACCCCGCGGGCCGTGCGCGCCCTGGAGCGGACGATCGCGGAGCGGGCGGCGGCGCTGTTCGAGGAGGGCGAGTGCGACTTCGTGGAGGTGGCCGCCGACCTGCCCGTATGGACGCTGGCCCACGTCATGGGCGTCCCGGCGCAGGACAAGCGGCTGCTGTACGACTGGGCGTCGCGCGTGATCGGCTATCAGGACGACGACTACGCGGGCCTGTCCACGGCCGACGTCGAGTCCCTCAGCCCCATGGGCCGGCTCGCCCTCGCGGCCAGGCCCGAGCTCCGGCCGGGTGTCAACCCGCGATCGAGGGCGGCCCTGACCGACATGTTCGCGTACGCCCACGCCCTGGCCGAGACCCCCGCGGACGGCGAATCCGTCATGTCGGCGATGCGGAAGGGCGGCCTGACGGAGGCCGAGTTCGAGAACATGTTCTTCCTCTTCGCCGTCGCCGGCAACGAGACCCTGCGCAACGGCATCCCGGGTGGCCTGCTCACGCTCCTCCAGCACCCCGCCGAGCTGGCCCGCCTGCGCGAGAACCCCTCCCTGCTGGACTTCGCGATCGAGGAGATGCTCCGCTTCTGGCCCCCGGTCATGCACTTCCGGCGTACGGCGACCCGCGACCTCACCCTCGCCGGGCAACCCGTCCGGGCGGGCGACAAGGTGGTCGTCTACCACGCCGCCGCCAACCGCGACCCGTCCGTCTTCCCCGATCCGGACCGCTTCGACATCGCCCGCACCCCGAACGACCACGTCAGCTTCGGCTTCGGCCCGCACTTCTGCCTGGGCGCCCACCTGGCCCGCGCCCAGTTCCGCTCGATCTTCAGGGAACTGCTCGCCTGGGACGTGGAGCTCGCCGGCAGCCCGCGACGGCTCACCTCCAACTTCCAGAACGGCCTCAAACACCTCCCCGTACGACTCCGCCGCCGCCGCTGAAAGGCCGGCCGGGAAGCCGGTGAAGGAGACCGTGGGACACGTGGAAATGCTGGTGCGCCGACGCCGGTCGCGTGCCTACGATCACGGCCATGGACGACTACCTGCAGGTCAACCGGGCCAACTGGAACGCCCGCGTCCCCATCCACGTGAGCAGCGCCTTCTACGACGTCGACGGTTTCAAGGCGGGCCGGAGCCGGCTGCGGGAGTTCGAGGTCGAAGAGGTCGGTGAGGTGGCGGGGCGCCGCCTGGTGCACCTGCAGTGCCACTTCGGGCTCGACACCCTCTCCTGGGCCAGGCTCGGCGCCGAGGTGACCGGCCTCGACTTCTCCGATCCCGCCGTCGAGCAGGCCAGGAAGATCGCCGGCGAATGCGGCATTCCGGCGAGGTTCGTCACCGCCGACGTGTACGACGCCCCCGAGGCGCTCGGTGAGACCTACGACATCGTCTACACGGGCATCGGCGCCCTCGTCTGGCTGCCGGACCTCACCCGCTGGGCCGAGACGGTCGCCGCCCTCCTCAAACCGGGCGGATTCCTCTATGTCGCTGAATTCCACCCATTCGCCGACATCCTGGATAGCGAAACGGGCACCACCGTCACGTACGACTACTTCCACCGCGGCCCCCACATCTGGGAAGTGCCGTACACCTACACCGGCGCCGAGCCCCTCGAACACCGGACCACGATGGAGTTCCGGCACGGCCTCGGCGAGATCGTCAGCGCCGTCGCGGCGGCCGGGCTGCGGGTGGAGTTCCTGCACGAGCACGACCACACGCTGTTCCGCCGCTTCGCCACGCTCGTCGAGGACGGAGGCGTGTACCGCTCGCCCGGCGAGGCCCCCGGATTCCCCCTCATGTTCTCCCTGCGAGCCTCAGCCGATGGTGCACCGCCTCCAGCGGCGGATCCGGCAACACCTTCGCCCGCTCCGACCGAGTGAACCCGTACCGCTCGTAGAACCGCCGCGCCCGGGCGTTGCGCGCCGGCACCCACAGCCCGGCACCCACAGCCCGGCACCCACAGCCCGGCACCCACAGCCCGGCACCCACAGCCCGGCCTCCGCGCGGCCGGCCGCCGCCATCGCCTCCGTGGTGGCGGTCATCAGGGCCCGTCCCATGCCGGTCGAGAACTCGGCGGGCAGCACCTCCAGCCCGGCCAGGTACGCCTCCGGCGTGACCCCGCTGCAGGCCACGCGCCAGGTGGCGATCCGCACCGCTTCGATGGCCGCGGAGTCCTTGGGGAGGGCGGGGCGGATTTCGAACGACATGGGCGGCATAGTGGCAGTCACAGCGGCCCATGGGGCTGGGGACCGGGTCGTCGCGGGTCAGGGGTACGGAAGACCGTAAGATTCTCTGCCGTGAAGTCTCCAGCATCGTTCAAGAAGGCCGCCGCGTGGGCCCTGCCGTACTGGACCAGAGGCCAGGCAGGCCGCGAGACGCCGCAAGACCTGTTCAGGGTGCTCTATTTCGGCTGGCTGCTGGCGCTCACGCTCAAGCTGCTCGGCTCCGCCTGGGACGTCTCGTGGCACTTCAAGTGGCTGCGCGACGACCTGGCGCCGCCCCACCTGCTCAACTCCGCCGGCACGGCGCTCGCCGTCGCCCTGACCCTCATCCACGGCTACACCGGCTACGGCGTGGACAAGGCGGCGCTCAGGCTCATCCAGTGGGGCACCGGGATCTTCCTCGTCGCGGTGCCGCTCGACCTGATCAACCACCGCGTCAACGGGCTCGACATCACCTCGTGGAGCCCGTCGCACATCATGCTCTACGTTGGAACGTTCTTCATGATCGCGGGCGTCGTCCGCGGCTGGTTCATGGGCGCACCGCCGGGCCGCGAGCGGACGGTCGTGCTGGGCGCGCTCCTGGCGTTCTTCCTGGAGAACGTGCACTTCCCCGAGCAGCACCAGGAGTACGGCATCCTGTCCCTCGGCGCCTGGGACAACAACGCCACCTACGCCGAGCAGATCCTGCTCCAGTTCGCGGCCGACCAGATGGACCGGCCGGTGGACCGGACGATGATGGCCGGGTTCACGCTGCCGGTGCCTGACTACCTCTACCCGGTCTACGCGGTGGTGGCCGGGCTGTCGGTGCTGGTGGCGGCCAGGATGCTGATCGGCCGGTTCGGCGCGGCCACCCTCGTCGCCGCCGGTTACGTGGGGTTCAGGACGCTGATCTGGCCGCTGCTGACCTTCACCGGGTTCCCGCCGTCCGCGGTGCCGTTCTTCCTGGTCGTGGCCGGGGTGCTGGTGGACGTGGCGTTCCTGGTACGGATGCCCGCCGCCCGGGCGGTGCTCGGCGCGGTCGTCGTGACGGCCGCCGCCTATGGCGCGCTGGTGGTGCAGAGCGCGGTGATGGGGCCGGTGTACGGCGCGCTCAAGGGGCAGGAAGGGTTGCTGGGGGCGCCCCCGCCGGCCACGTCGTCGGCGGTGTGGGCCGGGATGGGGCTGCTCGTCGTCTGGCTGGCCATCGAATGGATCGCCGCCCGCCGCGGCCTCCGGCCGGTCACCTCCCCACCCCCACACGTGGCCGCCCCGGCCACAACCTAGAAACGCCCCTCACCACCCGACCGCGCCGCCCACCCGACCGCGCCGCCCACCCGGCCGGTTGCTGTCCCGGGTGGTTGGCGTCCGGCCGGCCGGCGTACGGCCGGGACCGCACGCTCGGATGGGTCGGCCTCCGGTCCGTCGGCGTCCGGTCGGTCAGTCAGGATGCTCGGTGCACGGGGCGTCCGGGGGGTGCCGGAGGGCATGGAGACCGGCCGGCGCCGGGGGCTGGGGCCGGGGCTGGGCTGGGGCCGGGGTCGGGGCTGTCAGGCTATCGAGGCGCGGGTGATCGCCACCGCGACGCCGTACGCCAGCCCCATCACCCCCACCTCGGCCGCAGCCCAGCCCACCAGCGCGGTGGCCCGCCCCCGGCGTACGGCGGGCAGCAGCCGGAAGCGGATGTGCGCCGCCAGCGGCACCAGCAGCGCCACCAGCGCCGTCTTGACCACGACCAGCAGCCCGTAGTGGCTGGTCACGATCGCGTCCGGCAGCGTCACGCCCGGCGTGAGCGCCATCGTCCCCAGCCCCGTGACCAGGCCGGACAGCCCCACCATGAGCAGGCACACGGTGGCCATCCTGGAGAACTTCGGCAGCACCACGGCCAGCAGGCCACGGTGCGGGGCCACGAACACGGCCGTGGCCACCAGCCCGCCCGTCCACGCCGCGGCCCCCATGACGTGGATCTCCATCGAGATCATGATGGGGTCGTGCCAGACCGAGTTCACCGCGTGGCCGGTCACCGGGATCGGCAGCAGCCCGAACAGCGCCACGATCACCCGCAGCTCGGCCGGCACCTTCTCGCCGAACCGCACCGCCATCAGCCCGATGCCGGCCGCCGCCAGCGCGCATGCCGCGCTGAACAGCAGCCCCTGGCCCGTGCCGACGCTCCCGACGTAACCGGCGATCATCCCGAACGTCGGCACGCTGCCGGGATTGAGCTCGGCGGTCTGGAAGACGATAGTGAGCAGCGCGCAGATCGCCCACGCCCAGGCGGCGATCACGGCCAGCGGGCGGACCCTGATCAGGACCGGCTCGGTACGGTCGGGGGCGTCGAAGCCGAGCAGCTTGGGCAGCAGGCTGAGCCCGACCACGGCCACGGCGGCCAGGTCGAGCAGCACCCGCACGATCGGCAGCCCGATCGACACGACCGGGCCGGGCATCGGGATGCCGGGGACGGACTCCTGGGCGGTGAACGAGCTCGCCGCCACGGCCGCGACGACCGCGCACACGCCGAAAGCGCCCACGACGAGCCGCCCGCCGACGCGCTGCCGGGCGAGGGAAGGAGCGGCGACGCTCACGCCCGCGCCCCCTCGGCCCGGGAGGAGTCATCCTCGCCCTGAGCCGCGGCCGCCGATCTCCCAGCCGTCGACCCCTCGGCCGCCGGTCCTTCGGTCTCCGCGGTCCCGGCCGCAGGCGTCGCGGCCTGGCCCGTCTCGGCCTGGCCCGTCTCGGACTCGGCCGTTCCGGTGCGGGAGCCCGGGGCGGAGCGGCGCAGGGCGACGGCTGTGCCGGCGGCCAGGATCAGCAGTGCTCCCACGACCCACACCACGGCCATCCCGGCCCCGCCGTTGGCCGCCGCCTCGGCGGCCTCCGCGCTGGTGCCGCCGCCGGCCGCCCCCGCCGCCACCCCGGAGGCGTCCGCGGCCAGGCTGAAGCGGATCTTCCCGGTCACCGGGTGCCCGTCGGCCGACAGGATCCGGTAACCCACCACGTAGGACCCCCCGGCCGGCAGTGGCTTCACCTTCACCGACACCCGCTCGGCCGCGACGACGGCGCTCCCGTCGGCCCACGCCGACCCGTCCGCCCCGGTGACGCCCACCGACGCGTACCCCTGGCGCACCGCCTGGTCGAACACCAGCGTCACCCGCTCGGGCGAGGCCGCCAGCGTGGCGCCGTCCTTCGGGTCGCTGCCGATCAGCACGTTGTGCGCCTGAGCCGGGGAGTACGCCACCCCCACCGCGGCGCAGGCGAGCAGCAGGACCGTGAGTAGCCGCCTCACAGATCAGAACCTTCCATCGAACACGTCCAGAACCTGTATATGGTCCCATCCATGGAGGACCTGTTCGGCGGCGCGGCGCCCTACTACGCGAAATACCGGTCAGGACACGGCGATCCGGCGATCGAACACCTGGCCATGACGTTCGGGAGCGACAGCACGGTGCTCGACCTCGGCTGCGGCCCGGGCACCGTGGCCATCCCGCTGGCCCGGCGCGTACGCGAGGTGCTGGCCGTGGACCCCGACGAGGAGATGCTCGCCGAAGGCCGGCGCCAGGCGTCCGATCGGGCGAACATCCGCTGGCTGAAGGGCGACTCGACGAGGCTGCGCGAGCTGCCGGCGTTCGACCACGTCGTGATGGGCAGGTCGTTCCACTGGATGGACCGCCGCGCGGTGCTGGCGGAGCTGGACGAGCTGCTGCCGCCGGACGGCGTCGTGGCGCTCCTCGGCCCGACCCGCGAGGACAGGGAGCAGCCCTGGGAGCCCGCCATGCGACGGGTGCGCGACGAGTTCGGCGTGAACACGTTCACCGCGAGCAACTCCTACCAGGCCACCGGCGAGCACCACGAGGAGGTGCTGGCCACCTCCCCCTTCGGCGACCTGGACGCGGCCCGCTACGTGGAACACCTGACGTACGACCTCGACGCCGTGATCGGCCTGCAGCTGTCCTACTCCTACACCGCGCCCGCCCGCCTCGGCGACCGGGTCCCGGCCTTCGTCGAGGCGGCCAGGCGGGAGCTGCTCGCGCAGAACCCCGCGGGCACGTGGGAGCTGGTGGCGGTCACCGAGGTGCTGACCGCGCGGCGCCCTCCCAGATCCCCATGACCTGCCAGATCCGCCGGGTGAGCGGGTTGATCAGCCCGATCTCGGCGCACAGCTCGCGCGTCTTGCCGACCGAGTCGCGGATCTCCCGCTTGGCGCCCGGATTGCGCAGGTAGACCTCGGCCACCACGTTCGCCGGGATCCTGAAGCGCCGGATCATCGGCCCCGGCGGCGCGAGCATGATGCGCGCCATCACGCCGAGGATGATCGGCGAGGCGATGCCCAGCATGAGGCGGCGGTACGCGGGCATCCGCGGCACCCGGTTGCGCAGGTAGTGCCGGGCGAAGGAGATGTGCCTGGCCTCCTCGGCGATGTGGATGCGCATGATGGTCTCTTCCAGCGGGTGGTGCGCCCGTCCGTCCTTGAGCACCTTGCGCTGCACGTGGTCGATCGGATCCTCGCCGCCCAGCACGAAAATGAAGAACAGCTCGGTCGAGATCAGCGGGATCCAGGGCGCGACCTGCGCGATCACCGACAGCGGCCCGGGCATGCCGCGGATCGGCATGCCGGTACGGTTCACGAACTCCTGGAACATCATCCCGTGATGCCCCTCTTCGATGGTCTCGTGGTAGACGTACCGGAACTCCGGGGACCCGTTCGGCAGCCGGTAGGCGTAGTTGAGCAGCCCGCGCTTGAGCAGGTTCTCGAACTGCAGCCCGATCTTCATGGCGGTGGCCACCCGCCACAGCCCGATCCGCGCGCGCACCTCGGGGGAGCGGCTGCGGTACCACGGATGGCCGCCCAGCTTGTCGACATCGGGCAGCTCCCACCGCGGGTCGACCGGGTCCACGTGGAACTCCGGGTCGTCCCACGGGATGTCGCGGTAGGGCTCCCAGTGCTTGTCCACCGACGCCTTCGAGAGGCGATCGATGACCGCTCGGTACGCGCTCTTGCTCGCGACCTGCTCGTCGCGTTCCCTGGCGGCGGTAGAGCTCGGTGCGGATGTCATCGCGTGCACTCCTCTCCTCGCCCAGTAATTGTACGGAGAATCCAATAGTACTGGGAAGGTGAGGATCACAGCTTTTCCGCGGGCACCCCCAACTCGTACGCCGCCGCCGTACGGATCAGCACGTTCACCCGGCGCCGTGACAACACCTTGGGATGCGTGTGCGTCTGGACCGCCAGCCCGTCGATGAGCGCGAAGAGCCGCCACGTGGTCGCGTCGGGATCGGCGCACTCGAACTCGCCGGACCGCACGCCGTCCTCGATGATCCCGCGCATGAGCGTGCGGCCCCTGGCGTCGATCCGCCGCGACGTCTCCTCCAGCTCCGGGCTGCGCATCGCCTCGGACCAGGCGTCGATCCACAGCCGCCAGCCCTCGGTCGGGATCGCCGGCGAGCAGAGCCTGAGCAGGGTGCGCAGGCGGTCGAGCGGCGTGCCCGTGGACCGCTCGACGTCGGCGAGCGCGTCGAGGTGCAGGCGGGCCGCGTAGCCGAAGGCCTGCGCGAGCAGCCGCTCCTTGGTCTCGAAGTGGTAGAAGAGCAGCGCCTGGCTGACACCGGCGGCCCTGGCGATGTCCAGAGTTCTGGTGTGCCCGAATCCCCGCTCCGCGATCACCTCGCAGGCCGTCTTGAGCAAATCCTCGCGCCGTAATCGGCTGAAACCAGTTGTCACAGCGAGTAACTCTAACTTCTGATCACTATTATTTATAGGACAAACCGGACGCCGGTTGTTCTGGTGGGTGGAGCCCCCATACCGGTCTGGCTCCACTCTTCACCGACAGTCACGTTGATCATGGTAACCAGCGGCGCCGAACGGCTTTCGGTGGGGGTCCCAAGATCCGCCTCACTCATTCCTTACCGGCAGCCGCAGGACGAAACGGGCGCCCTTCTCGGAATCCTCGAGCCGCAGCGTGCCGCCGTGCGCCTCCGCGATCTCGCGGGCGATCGGCAGGCCGAGCCCGGTGCCGCCGGCGTCGCGGTTGCGCGAGGCGTCCAGCCGGGTGAAGCGCCTGAAGACGACCTCGCGCTGCTCCGGGGCGATGCCGGCCCCGTCGTCGAGCACCTCCAGCACGGCCAGGTCGTCCCGCCGCACGGTGACGAGGATGGTGCCCTCGGCGTGCCGCTCGGCGTTGTCCAGCAGGTTCGTCAGCAGGCGGGCCAGCCTGAGCCGGTCGCCCGTGACGACGACCTCGGGCTGCAGCGTGGTCACGATCTGCTTCGACCGCGGCCTGGCGGTCTCGGAGGCGGCCAGCTCGGCCAGGTCGACGGGCTCCAGCCGGCCGGGCTCGCCCGCGTCGAGCCTGGTCAGTGTGAGAAGGTCGGCGACGATGTGCTGCAGTCGCTCGAGGCTGCCCAGCAGCCTGTCGCCGGCCGCGTGCCAGTCGGTCTGCTCGGGGTCGAGCAGGGCCGCCTCCAGTTCGGCGCGCATGGCGGTGATCGGGCTGCGCAGGTCGTGGGAGGCGTCGGAGGCGAACCTGCGCTGCTGCTCCACCGCCTGCTCCAGCCGGGCGAGCGTCTGGTTCGCGGTCTGGGCGAGCGCCCTGATCTCCTCGGCGTTCTCGGGCACGGGCACCCGCAGCGTGCCGTCGCCGGCGGTGATCTCGGCCAGCTTCTCGGTGATCCGGTGTACGGGCGCCAGCGTCCTGGCCACCACCCGCGAGACGCCGAACCAGGTCAGCACCACCACCGCCGCGCAGATCGCGGCCAGCAGGATGACCACGGCGGGGCTGATGTACCAGGGCGGCATGGGGCCGAAGGCGTAGACGATCAAGTCGCCGTCCGGCTCGTACACGCGGAAGGCGATCATGATCTGGCACTCGCCGCCGAACTCCGGCCGGTCGCAGAGGGAGCCGATGCGGTTGGCGTCGGCCGGCTCGGGATTCGCGTAGGTCAGGCGCGGCGAGCTCGCCAGGTTGGGCGTCGAGGACACCACGCGGCCGTTCGCGTCCACGACCTGGAGGCCGTGCAACTCCAAGGAGATCACGCGGGGCAGGTCGTGCTCCTTGATCAGGTGGACCACGCGCAGGGCGGTGCTGACCACCTCTCGGGTCCGGATGTCCACGACCGTGCTGTGCACCGCCCACAGCAGCAGCGTGCCGGTCGCCAGGCAGAGCAGCACCATGGCGGCACTGGCGAACAACGCCAGCCGCGCGCGAATGGACCGGCCCAGCCGTGCGATCACACCCATCCCCCTGGCGATCAGGTGATCACACTAGGTGCATCCGGCTCGAATTTGCGGAGATTCCATGACAAACCACGTTAAAGACCTCCAGAGCAATGCTCTATGCGGGCCGCGGTGGCCTGACTAGAGTAAGTGGTCACTGATGCCGAGGAGTCGATGTGAATCTTGCTGATTACCGGCGTGCGGCCGGGGCCTGGCTGCAGGAGAACGCTCCATCCGACGACTATCCGGAGACGGACGGGATCGCCCACGCCAAGGACTTCATGGCCAAGCTCTACGATGCCGGTTACTCCGGCATCACCTGGCCGGAACGGTGGGGCGGCCAGGGGCTGACCCAGGCGGAGGAGCGCGCCTTCGCCGAGGCGGCCGCCGGCTACACCCTGCCTACCTACGTCTTCTCGATCGGCCTCGGCATGACGGGGCCCACGATCGTCGACCGGGGCACCGACGCGCAGCGGGAGCGGTTCGTCCGGCCGCTGCTGCGTGGCGAGGAGATCTGGTGCCAGCTCTTCTCCGAGCCCGGCGCCGGCAGCGACGTGGCCAGCCTCCAGACCAGGGCCGAACGCGACGGCGACCACTGGATCGTCAACGGCCAGAAGGTGTGGACCTCGGTCGCCCACCACGCCGACTGGGGCCTGCTGCTCACCCGCACCGACGTGGAGGTGCCCAAGCACAAGGGCCTGACCATGTTCGTGGTGGACATGCACCACCCCGGCGTGACGGTCCGCCCGCTGAAGGACATGTCCGGCAGGGCCAACTTCAACGAGATCTTCTTCGACAACGTCACCATCCCCGACGAGCACCGCGTGGGCGAGGTCAACGACGGCTGGAGCGTGGCCGTCACGACGCTGCTGCACGAGCGGCTGTCGATCTCCGCGGGCGTCGGCATGGGCGGGCAGAAGGACAACCCCACCTCGCTGGAGGCGCTGCGCCGGGCCGTCGACACCGCGGATCCGCTGGTCCGCGACCAGCTCGTCGAGCTGCACATCCGCAGCCGCGCGCTGGCCCTGTTCAACCAGCGGCTGGCCCAGGAGACCAAGGCCGGGATCTTCCCCGGCGCGCGGGGCAGCGCCGCCAAGCTGCTGCTGGCCGAGCTGACCCTGTTCCAGGCGGACCTGGCCACCCAGCTCGTCGGGCCGGAGGCCGCGCTGGCCGGCCACCCCCTCGCCCGCGCGATCTCCATGGCCCCCGGCATGGCGCTGGGCGGCGGCACCAACGAGATCATGCGCAACATCGTCGGCGACCGCGTGCTCGGACTGCCGCCGGAGCCGCGGGTGGACAAGACCGTGCCGTTCAAGGACCTGAAGGTGGGGACGCAGGCGTGAAGCTCGTACTCAGCCAGGAACAGCAGGAGCTGCGCGAGACCGTACGCGCCTTCCTGCGCACCGCCTCGCCCCTGCGCAAGGCCCGCGAGGGCTACGACCCGCAGGTGTACTCCCGCCTCAACGGCGAGCTCGGCCTGTCGGGGCTGGTCATCCCCGAGGAGTACGGCGGCGCCGGCGCCGGGATGACCGAGCTGGCGGTCGCGCTGGAGGAGACGGGCGCCGCCCTGCTGCCCGGCCCCTTCCTGGCCACCGCGTTCACCGCGCTCGCGCTGTCCCTCGTGCCCGACAAGGAGCTGTGCACCGGCATCGCCGAGGGCCGCGTGGCGGCCACGATCGACGGCACCGAGGTCTCCCTCGACGGCACGGCCGCGAGCGGCACGCTGGCCCAGGTGTTCTCCGGCATGGACGCCGACGTGCTGGTCGTGCCCGCGCGCGGGGCCGACGGCCTGCTCATGGTGGCGGTCGAGCTGGCCGGGCCGGGCGTCACCAGGACCGCGCTGGAGACGCTCGACCTCACCCGCGGCCAGGCGACGGTGGTGCTGGAGGGCGCTCCCGCGCGGGTGCTGGGGGCGGCGCCGGAGACCGGCGTCTTCGACCGGCTCTGCGTGGCGCTGGCGGCCGAGCAGCTCGGGGTGATGCGGGCGGCGCTGGACGCCATCGTTGCCTACGCCAAGATCCGGGTGGCCTTCGGCCGCTACATCGGCTCCTACCAGGGCGTCAAGCACAAGCTCGCCGACATGCACTGCAAGCTCGAACAGGCCGAGTCCATCGTCCGGTACGCCGCCTGGGCCGCCGACGAGTCCCCTGACGAGCTGCCCGAGGCCGCCGCGCTCGCCCAGGTGTACGTCGGCCGCGCCTGCTTCGAGGTGGCCCGCGACCACTTGTTGTTGCACGGCGGAATCGGCTACACCTGGGAGCACGACGCGCATCTGTTCTACAAGAGGGCCAAGGCGGACGAAGTGCTGCTGGGCCCGCCCCGGATCCACCGTGCCCGACTCGCACAACTGCTGGAGCTCTGAATGGACATCAGCGAGCTGCCGGGTTTCTACGCCATCGCCGCCGCCGATCCCGGCCGCCTCGCCGTGATCGACACCGACGGCACCGAGACGTCGTACGGCGACCTCCTCGCCCGGGTCAACCAGGTGTCGCACGGACTGCGGGCCCGCGGGCTCGGCACCGGTGACGTCGTGGCCGGCGTGCTGCCCAACGGGATCGACGCCCTGGTCATGGTCATGGCGACCGGGCAGATCGGGCTCTACTACGTGCCGATCAACTGGCACCTGACCGCCTCCGAGGTGGCGTACATCCTGGGCGACTGCGACGCCAAGGTCGTCGTCACCGGCCCCGACCACGCCGTGCCCGGAGGGGAGATCGGGACCGACGGCCTGGCGGCGGGACAGCCCTCCGACGCGCCCGGCGACCGTACCTCCGGGGCCGTCATGTGGTACACCTCCGGCACCACCGGCTTCCCCAAGGGCGTGCAGCGCCCGCTGGCCGGCGCCGAGCCGGAGGCGCTCGTGCCGCTCTACACGTGGTTCTTCGGCGAGGTCGTGGACCTCAAGGCGGGCGACGAGGTGCATCTGGTGACCTCGCCGATGTACCACTCGGCGCCGTGCGCCCACGCCCAGTTCGCCCTGCACCTGGGGCACACGGTGGTCATCACGCCCAAGTTCGAGCCGCTGAACATCCTGGAGCTCATCGAGCGGTACCGGGTGTCCAACGCGATGATGGTGCCGACCATGTTCCACCGGATGTTGCAGCTGCCGGAGGAGGTCAGGGGCAAGTACGACGTGTCCAGCCTGCGCCAGGTCATCCACACCGCCGCCGCCTGCCCGGTCGCGGTCAAGCAGCAGATCATGGACTGGTGGGGCCCGGTGCTGTACGAGTACTACGGCTCCACCGAGTCCACGATCGCCTTCTCCGTCAAGCCGCACGACTGGCTGGCCAAGCCGGGCACCGTCGGCCGGCCCGCGCCCACGTTCGAGGCCAAGATCTGCGACGAGAACGGCATGGAGCTGCCCACGGGCGAGCCCGGCATGATCTACGTCAAGTCGGGCATGGGCTCGTTCGAGTACCGCAAGGACCCGGCCAAGACGGCCGCCAGCATGCTGGGGGAGTGGTACACGCCCGGCGACATCGGCTTCCTGGACGCCGACGGCTTCCTGTTCCTGTGCGACCGGCGTACCGACCTGATCGTCTCCGGCGGGGTGAACATCTACCCCGCCGAGATCGAGGCCGCGCTGCTCGAACATCCCGCGGTGGCCGACGTGGCCGTCATCGGGGTGCCCGACGCGGAATGGGGCCACAACGTGGTCGCGCTCGTGCAGCCCGCCGAGGGGTACCCGCCCGGCCCCGAGCTGACCGCCGAGCTGCTGGAGCACTGCGGGCCGCGCATCGCCCGGTTCAAGCAGCCCAAGGTGATCGAATATCGCGCGGTGCTGCCCCGTACCCCCACGGGCAAGTTGTCGCGCTCGAAGGTGCGCGAGGACTATTTGGCGGAGGCGGGGAACACCAGCTCCTCGCTGTAACGGTCGCCGTCACCCAGGTAGAAGCGGGTGGACAGGGTGCGGTCGGCGGTGTCGAAGACCGTGGTCCACAGCGTGCGGAACGGCACGGCCGGATCCTCGGCCGGCCGGACCGCCCGCAGGCTGTCGCGCAGCTCCCGCGGTGACAGGGTGGCGCCCTTGCTGCGCTCGTACAGCGAGCGCAGCCGGGCGAAGGACTCGAAGCTCGACTCGCTGTCCCGGGGCAGGTCCATCGGGTCGGGGTGGCGGTGCAGCAGGTGGTTGGTGACGCAGAGCGGGCCGTCGCCGAACTCGATGATGTGCTCGCTGCCGTCCCTGCCCCGCTCCCACACGAACGCCTGCCCGTGCGCGTCGGCGATCAGGTAGTGCAGGGGCGTGCCGTAGTCGTAGTGCTTGGCGCCCAGCAGCGCCTGCTTGGCCTGGTCGGCGTTCGCGCAGGTGTCGATGACGAACCTGGGCAGCTGCACGCTGGCCAGGCCCACCTGCGGCGCTATCGGGCCCTCCGGCGGCGCCGCGGTCTCGAAGTCGGCGATCAGCAGCATGACCGCCAGGCCCGCCGAGTTGATGCCGTCCATGCAGCCGTCGAGGTCGTTCATCGTGATCACCGTCGAGGACAGTCCCTCGTCGGGGATCGTCGTGATCACGTACGGCCGGGACGACATGGGCAGCTCGCCGGGCCGGGGCGTGCCGCCCATGATCTCGCTCGCGGTCGTCGGGAAGAAGTCGTAGTTGCGGCCCACCCGGCCGTGGCCGTCGGTGGCGGCCGACGGCGGGACCCACATCGCCGAGCATCCGGAGCCCTCGGGGATGAAGCTCAGGCCGTCGAGGGCCAGCTCGTCCTGGTCCGGGTCGAGGCCGAGGGCCGCCGCGGCGCCGTCCATGCGGGCGTGGTGCTGCGGCCAGTGCCGCTCGAACCAGGAGCGCCGGGCCCGGTTCACGACGGGATCGGCCGGTGCGGGGGCCCAGCCCAGCCGGCGGGCCTCCTCGGTGAGCGTCCGGCCGATCTCGACCTGGCTGCCGGTGAGCGTCAGGTGGGTGACGAGCTGGAAGTCGTCCTTGCTCCCCGCCACGTGCGTCATGTTCTTCATGTCCCCGAGCCTGCCCGGGCGCGCTGACCGGCGCCTTACCGGCCGCTGACCGCCCGCCGGTAGCGCTCTGACAGCCGCAGTACGTGCTCGGCCAGCTCCGGCGGGTCGAGTACCTCGAAGTCCACGCCGATGAAGCCGATCCACACCGCAATCCCGTTCAGGTCGTCGCCGCCCAGCTTGAGCAGGCACGTGGCCTCGTCCACCGGCTCGATCTCCAGGCCCAGCGGCAGCGCCCGGACCCGCTCGGCGGAGGCGTGCAGCAGCACCGTGGCCCGGTGGCGCCACATCGCCGTGTTGACGCCCTGCTCCACGTACGCCGCCACGTCGCCGTCCCCCGGCAGCTCGCGCGGGGTGAACCGGGGGCCGGACGGCGTGCGCGGGCTGACCCGGTCGACCCGGAACGTGCGCCAGTCCTGCCGGTCGACGTCGTAGCCGACCAGGTACCAGCGTCCGTGCCGGTGCACCAGGCGGTGCGGCTCGACGTTCCGCACGGTGGACCCGCCCTCGTGGCCGGTGTAGTCGAAGCGCAGGCGCTCGTGGTCGCGGGCGGCGTTCGCGATCGTGGTCAGCACGTCCGGCGCGACGGCGGGCGCGTTGCCGGGGATCTGGACCGTGTACGTGTTGAGCGCGTTCACCCGCCGCCGCAGCCGGGACGGGAGCACCTGCTCCAGCTTGGCCAGCGCCCGTACGGAGGTCTCCTCGATGCCCTCGACGCCGCCCCCGGCCGCGCGGCCGAGCCCGACCGCGACCGCCACGGCCTCCTCGTCGTCGAGCAGCAAGGGCGGCAGCGCGGCCCCCGCACCCAGCCGGTAGCCGCCCGCCACGCCCGGTGTGGCGTGCACCGGGTAGCCGAGCGAGCGCAGGCGCTCGACGTCGTTGCGGATCGTCCGGGTCGAGACGCCGAGCCGGGCGGACAGCTCGGGTCCCGACCAGTCCCGGTGCGCTTGGAGGAGAGACAGGAGCTTCAGCAGGCGAGCCGAGGTTTCCAGCATGCGCACCAGTGTGCCCGCTAATGCGGCAAGGACGCTTCCGTAATGATGATCAGCTTGCCCAGGAAGTGGCCGTCCTCGCTACGGCGATGGGCGTCGGCCGTACGCTCCAGGGGGAACACCTCGGCTACCGGCACCCGCACACCCGCGGCCGTTCGCCCGTTCTCCGCCGCCGGTTCGCCCAGGGCGGCCGCCACGGGATCGCGCAGCGCCTGCGCCGCGGCGACGGCGCCGACCCCCCTGCCCGTCGAGAACCGTGCCCCGAGCCGGCCCGCCCCGGCCGGGTCCGCGATCGTGACCACCTTCTCCGGGTCGCCGGTGAGCTCGACCGACAGCTCCAGCTCGCCCCTGCCCGAGGCGTCCAGCACCCGGTCCACGGTCTCCGGCAGGCGCTCCTTCAGCCCCTCGCCATAGGTGACGGGGTGCACGCCGAGCCCGCGCAGGAAGGCGTGGTGGCGCTCGCCGGCCGTGCCGACCACCGTGGCGCCGAGCGCGCGGGCCAGTTGCGCGGCGGCCAGGCCCACGCCGCCCGCGGCGGCGTGGATCAGCAGCGTCTGCCCCTCCCGGAGGCCGAGCTCGCGCAGCGTGCGGCTCGCCGTCTCGACGGCGACGGGCAGCGCGGCGGCCTCCTCGTACGTGAGGTCGTCCGGCTTGGGCACCAGCGCGTCCGCCTCGGCGATGGCATGCGTGGCGGCCGCGCCCTGCGCCACCTGGCCGAACACGGGGTCGCCCAGCCGCCACCCGGTCACCCCGGGGCCGAGCGCGTCGATCGTCCCGGCCAGCTCGATGCCCGTGCCCTGGGGGCCCTCGATCGGCGGGCTGAGGAAGCCCGTGCGCAGTTTCCGGTCGATGGGGTTCACGCCCGCCGCCCTGACCGCCACCCGTACCTGGCCGGGGCCCGGCTGGGGGAGCGGGACCTCGTCCAGCTCCAGCACCTCGGGGCCGCCGTGCCTGCGGTAGCGGACGGCCTGGGCGGTGACCAGCAGGAGGGCCTTGCCGACCAGCTCCCGGGCCTCCAGCGCGGCGTGCGCCTCGCTCGCCCGCTCCAGGGGCACGGCCAGGCCGACAGCGGCGGTCAGCCTGCCGGCCGCGACCTCCCGCAGGGTCAGCTCGGCCAGCCGCCGGAACTCGGCGGGAGCGAACTGCACCTGTTCCATGCCGACCAGCCGCACCTCGCGCCGCTCGGCCATCGCCGGGTCGACCAGGGCGGTCGAGCCGCTCGGAACGCCGTAGGCGAGGAACCTCCCGCCGCGCCCGAGCAGCTCGAACGCGGTCCCGCCGACCTCACCACCGACCCCGTCGAACACCACGTCGAACCGCCCCGAACCCGGCTCAGGAGCCGGTCCGTCCGCGGCCCCCGTGCTCAGATCCGGGTAGTCGGCGGCCTCCACCGCGCCCGCCTCCAGGGCCGCCGCGCGCTTGGCCGGGCCGTGCGCCGCGGCCGTCACGCGGGCACCGGCCGCGGCCGCCAGCCGTACGATCGCCAGCCCCAGCGCCCCACCGGCCCCGGTGACCAGCACTCTCGCCCCGGGCTCCAGCCCGGCCGCCTCCACCAGGCTCAGCGCGGCCGGCCCCACCTGGATCAGCGCCGCCGCCCGCCACAACGGCACCCCATCGGGCACCCCGACGACCGTCTCGGCACTCGCCACCACCCGCTCGGCGTACCCGCCACCGGGGACCTGCGCGGCGACCCGCCGGCCCACCCACCCCGCGTCCACCCCGTCGCCCACGGACAACACGTGCCCGGCCACCCCGGTGCCCGGCACGAAGGGCGGCTCGGCGGGGAACCACTCGCGCCCCCACCCGCCGCGCAACTGCGCGTCGATGGACATGACGTCCGCCACCGACACGCCGATCACCAGCTGACCCGGCCCCGCGACGGGATCCGGTGCCTGACCGGCCACGAGCACCTCGGGGCCGCCGAACTTCGTTACCTCGACCACGTTCATGGCGCCGAGTCTGGTACCTCAAGTTCGATTGAGGTCAAGTCACTCCAGGTCGTACGCCGTCTCGTGGCGCGGTTCGTACAGGCAGAGCCGCCCGCCGCCCGGCAGGTTGATCGCCGTGACCCGCCCCCAGCTCACCTCGCTGGCCGGCGCGGCGAACTCGACGCCCCTGGCCCCCAGCTCGGCCATCGTCTGGTCCAGGTCGTCGCACATGAGGTAGAGCTCGTGGATGTCGGCGCCGTCCGTGGGATGGACGGCCACCTCGGCGGGAGGCAGCTTGAAGATCAGCCAGCCACCTCCCGCGTCGACGTGCGGGTAGCCGAGAACGTCACGGATGAACGCCCGGTCGGCGTCCGCGTCCCGGCTGTAGATGATCAGATGAGCGCCGTTGATCATCTGTACATCATCCGCCGAACAGCCTTTGTGCCTGCTGAATGAGCACGATCACGGTCAGCGTGCCGAAGAACGCCACCGACCAGATCAGCGCCCCCAGCCGGTAGGAGCGGACCTTGATGCCCTCGGGCAGCGCCCGCCGGTTGAGGATGATCAGCAGGATCGAGTACACGAACATCATCACGGCCGCGAAGCACGCCGAGAACACCAGCAGGATGAGCGGCTGGTCGAGGCCCGCCAGCAGGATCCCGGTCCCGATCAGCGCCATCGCCCAGACCACGAAGAAGTAGACCCGGTTGACGGAGACGGACTTGTCGCGCAGGTAGACCGTCTTGATCGTGTCGGAGGCCAGCCGCGAGGTGTAGTCGACGATGCCCATGGCCGAGGCGAACAGGGCCAGCGCCCCGATCACCCAGAACAGCAGCCCGAACCACGTGCCGACCGTCTCCTGCAGCACCTGGCCCTCGACCTCGAGGAAGGCGATGCTGTTCTCCAGCCCCGACCGGCCGAAGACCGTGGAGTAGGCCAGCATCGACATGAGCGCGATCGTCACGAACGACACCATGGCGAACGTCCACGCCTGCTCGACGTTCGCGAAGCGCCACCACTGCTTCCAGCGCGCCAGGTTCTCCTTCGTCGGCGCGAACTGGTAGCCGGTCGAGGACACCGCTTCCTCGTGGCCGGTGACCGGGCTGACCAGGCGCGGCACGTACAGGCCCATGCCGAAGCCCTTGTCGCGGATCCAGTTGCTCTGACAGAGGTTCTGGCCGCCGCCCGCGCCGGCGTACGCGATGGCGCCCATCAGCACCGCGAAGTCCAGCGGCGGCACCGGGAACCGGGCGCCGACGGTCAGGCCCTTGCCCAGCTCCAGCCAGCTCTCGGCGCTGATGGCGACCAGGACCGCGACCACGGCCAGCGTCGCGACCAGGGCGATCTTCACGAAGATCACCTTTTCCAGCATGGTGTAGATCACGGGCGCCAGCGTCAGCCCCAGCGCGATCATGATCAGCATCGCGATCGCGATCCACCGCACGGAGCCCTGGCCGGTGCCCGTCAGGTACGTGACCATGGTCGCGGACGTGGTCACCCAGCCCGGCCAGAGGTTGGAGGCCAGCGTCATCAGCACGAAGACCAGGCCCCAGTGCTTCCACATCCGGCTGAACCCGGTGAGCGCCGTCTCGCCGGTGGCCAGCGTGTAGCGCTCGATCTCCATGTTCAGGAACCACTGGGTGATGATGCCGATCGCGGCACCCCAGATGAAGATGAGGCCGACCTGTGAGGCGATGTACGGCCAGAGGATGAACTCGCCCGACGCCAGCCCCACACCGGCACCGACAAGGCCGGGGCCGATGATGCGCCAGGTCGATCGGGGCGGTTCGGGAAGGTCGCGGACGGCGACGGGGGGTAGGACGCGCGAAGGAACGGTGGGGGTGAACTCCGCCATGCGGATCTCCCTTGTTCGACTTACCTATCCGTCACATTACAGAGACCCGAAACGCTAGTGGAATAGCTAGTTGATCGACACCACGTATTCTCCGCGATCGGTGAATCCGACCACGCGCCCACCGGCCTCCATCGCCCCGCCGAGCACCTCCCGGACGGCCATCCGCCACGCCTTCGCCGCCCCCGGATCCGCCCGCCGCAGCCTCTCGACATCGTGCGGCGTCCCCACCAGGACCCGCGCCCCCGGCTCTCCGTTCACCGCACTCCCCGGACCGGCCCCACCGACGAGCACCGGCCCGCCGTCCTCCCCTTCCTCCAGCACAGGCCGCGCCGCCCCCACGTCCGGGCAACCCTCTCCACGCCCCTCCCCTATGTGCCACACCGCCAGCAACCGATCGGACGCGTCCCCCTCATTGATCGCATCCGCCATGACGCCGTAGAAATCCGTCAAGTACGCCTCCGGTCGGGCGCCCAGCTTGACCAGGTTGAACCGGGCATTACGCCGTACGAGCGGATCGAAGGTCCAGGTGATCTTCTCCAGCCCCCGCTCCAGGCACCAGTCCCGCTGGTGGAGCTTCAGCGCGTACCCCACCCCCTGCCCGGCGACGGCCCCGGTCACGTGCGAGTGCAACGCCCGCTCCCTGGCCAGGAACCCGACGGACGCCCCCACCATCGTCTCCCCGGAGAACGCCCCCGCGACGTAGTTGCCCGTGCGCGCGAACCCGACCATCAACTCCAGCGTCACCGGCACATTCGTCGGCTGCGGATGCCAGATCTCGTCGAAGAGCCGGTAGACCTGCTCGAACTCGCCGATCTCGCGCAACTCCCTGATCACCACACCGGCCACGGCCGCCGCCTCATCCTGACTGCTCATCCCCCCATTTACGCACGCCCCTCCGCCCCGGCACGACAGGCCCGGCGACCACTCCAGGTCCATGACCTGCGCGGACAGCTCTCTGTAGCCACCCGAGCACCCCGAGCTGACCGCAGCACCAGTAGTCACATGGACATCACCGACTGTAGTCATGGTGGGTGCGTCGTCCCAGGCCCGGGACGTCCGTTGACCAGGGAGGATCCCCATGACGCTCCTGCTGACCGCCGCCCGCAGGCTGGCCGCGCTCGGACTGTGCGCGGCCGCGACCCTCGCCATGCCGTTCACGGCGCTCCCCGCCGGCGCCGCCACGGGAGCCGAGCTCTTCATCACCGTCACTCCCATCGCCGACGGGGCGTACTCGATGCGTCTGACCTGCGACCCGGACGGCGGCTTGCATCCACGCCCGGAGGCGGCCTGCGCCGTCCTGCGTGACGTGGACGGCCACATGGACGCGCTGAACGTCGATCCCGGGCCCTGCCCGCTCCACATCGATCCGGTGCGGGTGGAGGTGGCCGGATACTGGTACGACATGCCGGTGTCGTACCGGGCGGAGTTCCCGAACCGATGCGTGATGGAGCGAAAGCTCGGTCCGCTCGTCTGAAGCACCCCCGCCTGTCCGCGCGCCACACCGCGGACAGGCCTTCCCGGAGGCCGGCCCGCACCGCCCGGCGCCGTGCGCGGAAGCTCGTCCAGGCACCGGGAAGCCGAGCGCAACGCCGCTGACCTCCATGAGTAGGCCCTGGTCACGGTGGATCAGCAGAAGACGGTGCCCGTGGCCTCAGGCGGGGGGGCGCAGCTCGCGGGGCAGAACTTGGCTTCGGGGTGGCGCGCGGAGGGCTTGTCCAGGAGGGGCTGTCGTCGCGATTTGAGGTGCTGGTCGAGGAAGGCGGCCACGTAGGTGCGGGTGAGTTC